>NZ_AXBJ01000008.1:0-160007 GCF_000473345.1 Rhodanobacter sp. OR87 | reverse complement strand
ACCAAAGCCCCCGAGCGTTGCCGTTGGGGGAGTGAGGCTGATAAAGACGAAGGCCTCCCCGGATGGGGAGGCCTTCTAAGGATAAAGCCCCTGGCGGTGACCTACTCTTGCATGGCAAAGCCACACTACCATCGGCGCATGCGCGTTTCACTTCTGAGTTCGGGATGGGATCAGGTGGGACCACGCCGCTATGGCCGCCAGGGAAGGGGTGGGAGCAGCGCTGACGCGCCGGCTCCGCATTTTTGAAGAGTCCGCCACGGATGGCGGGGTTTTGACTCTTCTTTTCGTGAGAGGGATCTCACGTGAGATAAATCGTAAACGAGTGACAAGCGTCGAGGTGAATTCGATATTTGGCAAGTGCCTTGGAACGATCGCTCTTTCGAAGGCTCCGGCCATGGATGGCCGGTAGCTTCGCAGAGGGACCTGCGTAAAACAAAGCCACTTGGGGTTATATGGTCAAGCCGCACGGCTCATTAGTATCAGTTAGCTGAACGCATTGCTGCGCTTCCACACCTGACCTATCAACCACCTGGTCTTGATGGTGCCTTAAGGAGAGTCAAGCTCTCGGGAGATCTCATCTTGGGGCGTGCTTCCCGCTTAGATGCTTTCAGCGGTTATCACTTCCGTTCATAGCTACCGGGCAATGCCTCTGGCGAGACAACCCGAACACCAGCGGAACGTCCACTCCGGTCCTCTCGTACTAGGAGCAGCCCCCCTCAAATCTCCAACGCCCACGACAGATAGGGACCGAACTGTCTCACGACGTTCTGAACCCAGCTCGCGTACCACTTTAAATGGCGAACAGCCATACCCTTGGGACCGGCTACAGCCCCAGGATGTGATGAGCCGACATCGAGGTGCCAAACACCGCCGTCGATATGAACTCTTGGGCGGTATCAGCCTGTTATCCCCGGAGTACCTTTTATCCGTTGAGCGATGGCCCTTCCATACAGAACCACCGGATCACTAAGACCTACTTTCGTACCTGCTTGATCCGTCGATCTCGCAGTCAAGCACGCTTATGCCTTTGCACACAGTGCGCGATGTCCGACCGCGCTGAGCGTACCTTCGTGCTCCTCCGTTACTCTTTGGGAGGAGACCGCCCCAGTCAAACTACCCACCATACACGGTCCCTGACCCGGATTACGGGCCGAGGTTAGAACGTCAAGCACTTCAGGGTGGTATTTCAAGGATGGCTCCATGCAAACTGGCGTCTGCACTTCAAAGCCTCCCACCTATCCTACACAGAAGAACTCAACGTTCAGTGTAAAGCTATAGTAAAGGTTCACGGGGTCTTTCCGTCTTGCCGCGGGAACGCTGCATCTTCACAGCGAATTCAATTTCACTGAGTCTCGGGTGGAGACAGCGCCGCTGTCGTTACGCCATTCGTGCAGGTCGGAACTTACCCGACAAGGAATTTCGCTACCTTAGGACCGTTATAGTTACGGCCGCCGTTTACTGGGGCTTCGATCAAGAGCTTCGCCTTGCGGCTGACCCCATCAATTAACCTTCCAGCACCGGGCAGGCGTCACACCCTATACGTCCACTTTCGTGTTTGCAGAGTGCTGTGTTTTTGATAAACAGTCGCAGCGGCCAGGTTACTGCGACCCTTCAATGCTCAGTCACGCACGTGACCACATCGAAGGGCGCACCTTCTCCCGAAGTTACGGTGCCATTTTGCCTAGTTCCTTCACCCGAGTTCTCTCAAGCGCCTTGGGATTCTCACCCTGCCTACCAGTGTCGGTTTACGGTACGGTTTTTCTACAGCTGAAGCTTAGTGGCTTTTCCTGGAAGCGTAGTATCGGTCACTTCGCCCAAAAGGGCTCGTCTCGGTGCTCGGCATAAAGGATCCCGGATTTGCCTAAGATCCATGCCTACCGCCTTTCCCCGGGACAACCAACGCCCGGTAGACCTAACTTTCTCCGTCCCCACATCGCACTGTAGAAAAGTGCTGGAATATTAACCAGCTTCCCATCGACTACGCATTTCTGCCTCGCCTTAGGGGCCGACTCACCCTGCGCCGATGAACGTTGCGCGAGGAAACCTTGGGCTTTCGGCGTGGGGGCTTTTCACCCCCATTATCGTTACTCATGTCAGCATTCGCACTTCCGATACCTCCAGCAGACTTTACAATCCACCTTCACAGGCTTACGGAACGCTCCTCTACCGCGTGCACTTGCGTGCACACCCCGAGCTTCGGTGCATAGCTTAGCCCCGTTAAATCTTCCGCGCAGACCGACTCGACCAGTGAGCTATTACGCTTTCTTTAAAGGATGGCTGCTTCTAAGCCAACCTCCTGGCTGTCTATGCCTTTCCACATCGTTTTCCACTTAGCTATGACTTTGGGACCTTAGCTGCGGGTCTGGGTTGTTTCCCTTTTCACGACGGACGTTAGCACCCGCCGTGTGTCTCCCGGATAGTCTGTCCTGGTATTCGGAGTTTGCCATGGTTTGGTAAGTCGCGATGACCCCCTAGCCATAACAGTGCTCTACCCCCAGGAAGATTCGTCCGAGGCGCTACCTAAATAGCTTTCGAGGAGAACCAGCTATCTCCGAGTTTGTTTAGCCTTTCACTCCTATCCTCAGCTCATCCCCATCTATTGCAACAGATGTGGGTTCGGTCCTCCAGTGCGTGTTACCGCACCTTCAACCTGGCCAAGGATAGATCACTCGGTTTCGGGTCTACTGCCAGAGACTATGCGCCCTATTCAGACTCGATTTCTCTTCGCCTCCCCTATACGGTTAAGCTTGCCACTGACAGTAAGTCGCTGACCCATTATACAAAAGGTACGCAGTCACCCTTGCGGGCTTCCACTGCTTGTACGTATACGGTTTCAGGGTCTATTTCACTCCCCTCTCCGGGGTTCTTTTCGCCTTTCCCTCACGGTACTAGTTCGCTATCGGTCAGTCAGGAGTATTTAGCCTTGGAGGATGGTCCCCCCATGTTCAGACAAGGTTTCACGTGCCCCGCCTTACTCAATTTCACACAAAGTGCCCTTTCGTCGACTGGGCTATCACCATCTATGGCCGGCCTTTCCATGCCGTTTGACTAGAACACAATGTGCTTTTGGGCTAGTCCCCGTTCGCTCGTCGCTACTCAGGGAATCTCGGTTGATTTCTTTTCCTCCGGGTACTTAGATATTTCAGTTCCCCGGGTTCGCCCTGCATGGCTATGTATTCACCATGCAGTACTCCTTGCGGAGTGGGTTTCCCCATTCGGACATTGCCGGATCAAAGCTTGTTGCCAGCTCCCCGACACTTTTCGCAGGCTGCCACGTCCTTCATCGCCTCTGACTGCCAAGGCATCCACCGTATACGCTTAGTCGCTTGACCATATAACCCCAAGTCGCCTCGGGGCATGCACCCTCCTCAGGTGCAGCCAAGTTACTTCGTTTTCGTGCCTTAACACTTGCCTCGGTTCGGTTCGAACCAAGACGCTTGTCACTCGTTTACTTGTTTTCAAAGAACGTCACACCGGCCTCAATGCCGGATGACTTCAAATCTTGTGTGTGCTGATACTTCACGCGGCGCTTGAGTGGTGGAGCCAGTCGGGATCGAACCGACGACCCCCTGCTTGCAAAGCAGGTGCTCTCCCAGCTGAGCTATGGCCCCATGGTGGGTCTGGGTGGACTCGAACCACCGGCCTCACCCTTATCAGGGGTGCGCTCTAACCACCTGAGCTACAGACCCATGAAAGGTGAACCCCAGAACCCGCGAGCCAAGCTACCTGGTCCCGCTTGACGTGGCCGTAAGCCTCGTTCGAAGCGGCTGTTGTGAAGAGTCCGGCCATGGATGGCCGGTCTTGATGTCTGCTCTTCGCAACAGGGACGTTGCGTAAAGCAAACCCTTCGCGTGAAGTACAGGTGTCTTGTGTGGACGTCTTGCGTGAAGACTCACGCCGTCGTTTCTTGAAAGGAGGTGATCCAGCCGCACCTTCCGATACGGCTACCTTGTTACGACTTCACCCCAGTCATGGACCACTCCGTGGGCGTCGTCCCCCTTGCGGTTAGACTAACGCCTTCTGGAGCAACCCACTCCCATGGTGTGACGGGCGGTGTGTACAAGGCCCGGGAACGTATTCACCGCGGCATAGCTGATCCGCGATTACTAGCGATTCCGACTTCATGGAGTCGAGTTGCAGACTCCAATCCGGACTGGGATCGGCTTTCTGGGATTGGCTCCACCTCGCGGTCTTGCAACCCTCTGTACCGACCATTGTAGTACGTGTGTAGCCCTGGCCGTAAGGGCCATGATGACTTGACGTCATCCCCACCTTCCTCCGGTTTGTCACCGGCAGTCTCCTTAGAGTTCCCACCATTACGTGCTGGCAACTAAGGACAAGGGTTGCGCTCGTTGCGGGACTTAACCCAACATCTCACGACACGAGCTGACGACAGCCATGCAGCACCTGTGTTCCGATTCCCGAAGGCACTCCCGCATCTCTGCAGGATTCCGGACATGTCAAGGCCAGGTAAGGTTCTTCGCGTTGCATCGAATTAAACCACATACTCCACCGCTTGTGCGGGCCCCCGTCAATTCCTTTGAGTTTCAGTCTTGCGACCGTACTCCCCAGGCGGCGAACTTAACGCGTTAGCTTCGACACTGATCTCCGAGTTGAGACCAACATCCAGTTCGCATCGTTTAGGGCGTGGACTACCAGGGTATCTAATCCTGTTTGCTCCCCACGCTTTCGTGCTTCAGCGTCAGTGTTGTCCCAGATGGCCGCCTTCGCCACTGATGTTCCTCCCGATCTCTACGCATTTCACCGCTACACCGGGAATTCCACCATCCTCTGACACACTCTAGCCACCCAGTATCCATCGCCATTCCCAGGTTGAGCCCGGGGATTTCACGACAGACTTAAGTAACCGCCTACGCACCCTTTACGCCCAGTAATTCCGATTAACGCTTGCACCCTTCGTATTACCGCGGCTGCTGGCACGAAGTTAGCCGGTGCTTATTCCTCAGGTACCGTCAGCCCCATAGGGTATTAACCCGTGGTATTTCGCTCCTGATAAAAGTGCTTTACAACCCGAAGGCCTTCTTCACACACGCGGCATTGCTGGATCAGGCTTGCGCCCATTGTCCAATATTCCCCACTGCTGCCTCCCGTAGGAGTCTGGGCCGTGTCTCAGTCCCAGTGTGGCTGATCATCCTCTCAGACCAGCTAGCGATCGTCGCCTTGGTGGGCCATTACCCCGCCAACTAGCTAATCGCACATCGGTTCGTCCTGCCGCGCGAGGCCCGAAGGTCCCCCGCTTTCTCCCGTAGGACGTATGCGGTATTAGTCCCGGTTTCCCGAGGTTATCCCCCACGTCAGGGTAGATCCCGATGCATTACTCACCCGTCCGCCACTCGCCACCCAAGGAGCAAGCTCCTCTGTGCTGCCGTTCGACTTGCATGTGTTAGGCATGCCGCCAGCGTTCAATCTGAGCCAGGATCAAACTCTTCACTTAAGTTTTCGATCAACCGAAGTCGATCTATCTTTCTGAAGCGTATGTTCCCAACCAATCAAAACTCATTACTGACTTTTTACTTGGTGGGACGCTTGCATTGCTTGGACAGGTCGCAACCCTCCAGCACAAGACGTCCACACAATTCACCTGCGCACACTGTCAAAGATCTTCACCTTGCCGACCACCGTTTCGGTGATCGCCCCGTGACCTTTCGTCCCGGGTGAGCCGCCCATTCTACATCGCTTTTTACGACCGTCAACACCCTCAGCCAACAAATTTTTCAGCGTGGGGTAGTGCGGAAGCCTTCGCGAAAGGGCGCCTCGTCGAAGGGGCGAGAATCATAGCGCCGAGCCGCACGTCTGGGAAGGGGGCGCGTGTACTTTTCTCGCGAAACGCTGCCGACTGGAGCGCTAGACTGCCCGCCACGTCTTCCCCTCTGCAACGAACCGCCACGATGACACGATGGATCGCTCCGATGCTGTTCCTGCTGGCCGGCTGTTCCGGCTCCGCTCCGGCGCAGCCCGGGATACCGGCGGTCGAGCTGCATGGGCAGCGTTTTTTGGTGGAGCGCGCCACCGACGATGCCGGTCGCCAGCGCGGCCTGATGATGCGCACCACGCTGGCGCCCGATCACGGCATGCTGTTCGTGTTTCCCCACACCGGGCCACAGGCGTTCTGGATGAAGAACACGCTGATACCGCTGGACATCCTGTATTTCGATACGGAGCGCCGACTGGTCTCGATGCAGCTGGATGTGCCGCCATGCAAGGCCGATCCCTGCCCGACCTATCCCAGCGACGCGCCGGCGATCTACGTGCTGGAGCTGTCTGCCGGCACGGCGCAGCGCATCGGGGCGAAGCCGGGCGACGTGTTGAAGATCGACGGCGAGATCGGGCCCGTGCGCTGAACGGCTTCACGCGGCGCGTCGAGCATGCCGACACGATAGGGAATCAGGTTTTCGGGACGCAGGTTTTCCAGTGCGTCCCAGTCGTCTTCGAACGGAATGAACTGTTGCATGGGATGTTCCCCGTATGGCGCGCTGCGTAGTCAGGCGCAGGAACATCAGAACAGGCGGCCCGGCCAATGCACTGACGGGATCGGGCCGTTTGCAGGCAGGAATCGGCGTTCAGTCGATCTCGATCATCTCGAAATCATCCTTGGTGGTACCGCAGTCCGGGCAGGTCCAGGTGTCGGGCACGTCCTCCCAGCGGGTACCGGCGGGAATGCCTTCCTCCGGCACGCCCGCGGCTTCGTCGTAAATGTAGCCGCAGACGACGCACATCCATTTGCGCAAGGCGGTTTCGGTGGAACTCTGGCTCATGATCGGGTTTCTTCGGGTCGCCTGGGGAATGGAGCATTCTCGCAACTCGACCGACAATACGAAAGCGCGGCGATACCGCCGCACCTCTGTCCTGACCCCCGAGGCAACGAAGATGCCGACACTCCTACCGGGCCGCGGCCTGTACGCCATCACCGACGGGCCGCGCGCCGATCTGCTTGACGTCGTCGCACAGGCGCTGGCCGGTGGCGTGAAGCTGCTGCAGTACCGCGATCTGAGCAACGACACGGCGCGCCGCCGCGCCGAGGCAACGGCGCTCGCGCAGCTGTGCCGCGCCCACCGCGTGCCGCTGATCATCGACCACGACATCGCGCTGGCCCAGGCGGTCGGCGCCGATGGCGTGCACCTGGGCCGGGACGACGACGACCCCGCTGCCGTGCGCGCGATGCTGGGCGCGCAGGCGATCATCGGCATGTCGTGTTACGGCTCGCTGCCGCGCGCACAGGCCGCTGCGCGTGCCGGCGCCAGCTACGTGTCGTTCGGTGCGTTCTTTCCTTCGCCGACCAAGCCGCTGGCGCCACGCGTCCCGATCGACCTGCTGAGGCAAAGCGCCGCGCTGGGCGTGCCGCGGGTGGCGATCGGCGGGATCACGCCGGACAATGGCGCCTCGCTGGTCGAGGCCGGCGCCGAGTACCTGGCGGCCATCACTGCCCTGTTCGCCGCCCCCGACGTGCGCGCCGCCGCACAGCGTTTCGCCGACCTGTACCCCTCCGATCGAGAATCCGCACGATGAGCAACCACGAACTCTTCCAGCGCGCCCAGAAGCTGATGCCTGGCGGCGTGAACTCACCGGTGCGCGCGTTCAAGTCGGTGGGCGGCGAGCCGTTCTTCACCGCGCGGGCAGACGGCGCCTGCCTGTGGGATGTGGAAGGCACGCGCTACATCGACTACGTCGGCTCGTGGGGTCCGATGATCGTGGGCCACAACCACCCGGCGGTGCGCGAAGCGGTCGAGCGCGCGGTGAAGGACGGCCTGTCGTTCGGCACGCCCTGTCCGGCCGAAGTGACGATGGCCGAGACCATCACCCGGCTGATTCCGTCGGTCGAGATGGTGCGCATGGTCAACTCCGGCACCGAGGCCACGATGTCGGCGATCCGCCTCGCGCGCGGCGCCACCGGCCGCAGCAAGATCGTGAAGTTCGAGGGCTGCTACCACGGCCACGGCGACAGCTTCCTGGTCAAGGCCGGCTCCGGCGCACTGACCTTCGGCGTGCCGACCTCGCCGGGCGTGCCGAAGGCGAATGCCGACCTCACCCTGACCCTGCCGTACAACGACCTCGACGCCGCGAAGGCATTGTTCGCCGAACAGGGCAACGAAATCGCCGGCCTGATCATCGAGCCGGTCGCCGGCAACATGAACTGCATCCCGCCAGTCGACGGCTACCTGCAAGGCCTGCGCGAACTGTGCACGCGCCACGGCGCGCTGCTGATCTTCGACGAGGTGATGACCGGTTTTCGCGTGGCGCTCGGCGGCGCGCAGGCGCATTACGGCGTGGCGCCGGACCTCACCACGTTCGGCAAGATCATCGGCGGCGGCATGCCGGTGGGCGCCTACGGCGGCCGCCGCGAGCTGATGGAGCAGATCGCTCCGGCCGGACCGATCTACCAGGCCGGCACGCTCTCCGGCAACCCGGTGGCGATGGCGGCGGGCCTGGCGATGCTGGAGCTGATCCAGGCGCCCGGCTTCCACGACCAGCTGGCCGCGCGCACCCGCCTGCTCTGCGACGGCCTGCAGTCGGTGGCCGACGGCGAGGGGGTGGCATTCAGCAGCAACCGCGTCGGTGGCATGTTCGGCCTGTTCTTCAGCGCCGAAGAAGTGCGCAGCTACGCGCAGGCCACCGCGGCGGACACGGCACTGTTCAACCGCTTCTTCCACGGCATGCTGAAGCGCGGGGTGTACCTGGCGCCTTCGGCGTTCGAAGCCGGCTTCCTGTCCAGCGCGCACACCGACCAGCACATCGCCGACACGCTGGAAGCCGCGCGCGGCGCCCTGCGCGACGCGAAGGGCTGATTACCAGCTGCCGGTATTGGGCATCGACGCCCACGGCTCGCGCGGCGGCAGGTGGCCTTCCTGCAGCAGCTCGATCGAGATCAGGTCGGGCGAACGCACGAAGGCCATGTGGCCGTCACGCGGCGGGCGGTGGATGGTGCAACCCATCGCCTGCAGACGCGCGCAGGTGGCGTAGATGTCCTCCACGCGGAAGGCCAGGTGGCCGAAGTTGCGCGCGCTGCCGTAGTCCTCGGTCGAGCCCCAGTTCCAGGTGAGCTCGATCTCGGCCTCGGGGCTGTCCGGCGCGGCGAGGAACACCAGCGTGTACTTGCCCGCGGGGTTTTCCTGGCGGCGCACCTCGCGCAGGCCGAGGCCTTCGCAGTAGAAACGCAGCGAGGCGTCAAGGTCGCGCACGCGCACCATGCTGTGCAGGTATTTCATCCAGGATGCTCCTGATGGGCGGGCTCAGCCTGCCGCAAAATCGCTCAACGCCGCGTGCAGGCGCGCGAGGCCGTCGGCCAGTTCCTCGTCAGTGATGGTCAGCGGCGGCACGAAGCGCAGCACGTCCGGCCCGGCCTGCAGCAGCAGCAAGCCGCGGGTGGCGGCGTGATCGAGGACCGCGCCGGCCTTGCCCTTGTACGCATCGGCCAGCACCGCGCCGATCATCAGCCCGCGGCCGCGCACTTCGGCAAACAACTGCAGCTCGTGATTGATCCGCGCCAACCCCGCGCGCAGGTCGTTCGCCTGCCGTTCCACGTTCATCAGCACCGCCGGCGAAGACAGCTTGGCCAGCGCGACACGCGCCACCGCGGCGGCCATCGGGTTGCCGCCGAAGGTGGTGCCGTGGGCGCCGTACTGCATCACCTCGGCCACCTTCGGCCCGGCCAGCATCGCGCCGATCGGGAAGCCGCCGCCGAGCGCCTTGGCCAAGGTCACGATGTCCGGCCTGACGTTCTCGTGGGCATGCGCGAACAGCGTGCCGGTGCGGCCCATGCCACACTGGATCTCGTCCAGCACCAGCAGCGCGTCATGCTGGTCGCACAGCTCGCGCACGCGCTTCAGGAAACCCGGCGCGGCGGGCAGCACGCCGCCTTCGCCCTGCACCGGCTCCAGCATCACCGCCGCGACGTCGCCTGCGGCGAAGGTCGCCTCCAGCGCCTGCGCGTCGTTGAAATCGAGGTGGCGGAAACCCGCCGGCAGCGGCTCGTAGCCCTGCTGGTACTTCGCCTGCGCGGTGGCAGTGACGGTGGCCAATGTGCGGCCGTGGAACGAGCCATTGAAGGTGACGATGACGCGCCGCTCCGGCGCCCGGCCCTGCGTCGCCGCCCACTTGCGCACCAGCTTGATTGCCGCCTCGTTCGCCTCGGCGCCGGAGTTGCACAGGAACACGCGCTCGGCGAACCCCGAGGCGTGCACCAGTTCCTCGGCCAGCCGTAGCGGGGGCTCGGTGTAGAACACGTTGCTGCTGTGCCACAGCTTGTGCGCCTGCGCGGTCAGCGCAGCGAGCAGGTCCGGATCCTGGTGGCCAAGCGCGTTGACCGCGATGCCGGCGCCGAAATCCACGTAGTCGCGCCCTTCGGTATCCCACACCCGCGCACCCTTGCCGTGGTCGAGCACCAGCTCGCGCGGCTTGTACACCGGCAGCCAGTAACGCTTGCCGAGTTCAACCAGGCCGGGAGGGTGTTTGTACATGGTGATTCTCGGGAGCGCCGCGTGGCGCAGGTGAAAGCGCAGGCGCGCATCGTAGAACCACGCTGCACTGCACACAATCGCAAAGAACGCTGTAACACTGCTGCACGAACTGTATCGCCGCCGTTACACCCGCCGCCGCGCAGCACCAGTCCGCGCTCCCGCGCGCAACCGAGGGCAGCCATCGCACCACGCTGTATCCGAAGTGACACGTCGCTCCGCTGCTGGTCCTGGATCGCAAGGCACAAAACGCGTCGCCACGGCCCTTCTTCGGCATGGCACGGGGATTGCTCGCGATTCGTGAGAATACGATGGGGAACGCCTTGGCCTCCGAGCCGCCGGCATCATCGACGACCGGTTACTGGCCCTGGCTGCGACGATCCCGTGACGCGAATAGCCGCGCAAGCGGCGAACGAGGGCGGTAACCCGGCGACCCTGTAGCCGGGCAGCAAAGGAACCCCCCGGCCCGTCCCCTGCGGGTCGGGGGGATTTCCTTCGCCCAACCCGCAACCGACGGAACCCGCGTTGCGCACCCGGCGCCCTACACGTTCTGGGCTGCCGCCGGCGGGCCGCGCCGCTGCATGCCGGCTGCCGGCCGGCCACCGTGCGGCGACGCGAGCTTGCGCAGGTGCTCCAGCTCCAGCCCGAGCTTCCGGCACAGGCGATACACGGTGACCCGCGAGACGTCGAGCCGGCGCGCGCATTCGCTGATGTTGTACCCGCTCTCGCGCAGACAGTTCAGCACCGCCTCGCGCTCGGCCGACACGCGGGTAAGGTCGAGGCTGCCGTGGGCGCCGAACGCCGCCGGCGCCACCTCCAGGTCCAGGTCGGCGGCACCGATCAGGCTGCCTTCGGCGACCACCGCCGCCCGCTGCACGCGGTTGAGCAACTCGCGCACGTTGCCGGGCCAGGCGAACGCGCGCATCGCCCGCCGCGCATCGCGGCCGAACGCGTGGGCACGGCAGGGGTGCCGCGCGCAGAACGCGTCGAGGAAATGCTGCGCGAGCCACTCGACGTCGCCGCCGCGCTCGCGCAACGCCGGCATGCGCAGGCGCAGCACGTTGAGCCGGTAGTACAGATCCTCGCGGAAGCGTCCCTGCGCGACAGCGGCCTCCAGGTCGACGTGGGTAGCAGCCAGCACGCGCACGTCCAGTCGTATCGGCTGGGTCGAGCCCACGCGCACCAGCGTGCCCTCCTGCAGCAGCCGCAACAGGCTGGTCTGGGCGTCCGGCGGCAGGTCGCCCACCTCGTCCAGGAACACGATGCCGCCGGCGGCCGCCTCAAAGTGACCGATGCGCCGCGCGATCGCTCCGGTGAAGGCGCCGCGCTCGTGACCGAACAGCTCGGACTGCACCAGGTTCGATGGCAGCGCGCCACAGTTGATCGCCACGAACGGCCGTTCGCGGCGCGCGGACAGGCCGTGCAGCGCGCGGGCCGCCACCTCCTTGCCGCTGCCGGTTTCGCCGGTGATCAGCACCGGAAGATCCACCGGCGCGTACTTGCACAGGCTGGTCGCGATGGCGCGCATCGCCGCACTGTGCGCCCCCGGGATGCCGGGCACGTCCGTGCCTTCCGCCGGCTGCGCCTGGCCATCGGCGATCTTCGCCAGCACGTCGAGCAGACACCCGCAATCGAACGGCACGGTGAGGAAGGCCGTGCTGGCCCGCAGGATGCGTTCCGCCCCGGGCGCGTCCGCCGCGGGGTCGCGGGGAACCAGGGCAAGCCACGGCAGCCACGGATAGTCGGCCATCAGCCGATCCATCGCCTGCACCGTCTGCGCACCGCCGCAGCGCAGGTCGGCCAGCGCCACCACGATGTCGTCGCGGCGCGTGCCGACGCCCTCCTGCAACTGCGCGTCGCCGATCCGCACCAGCCAGCCCTCCTCGACCAGCGCGGCGCACTCACCGTCGGTCGGGCTGCCGAACCAGACCACGCAACGCCTGGGCATCTGTCTATTGTTCATCTTGTGGCCCCTTGCCCCACGCCGACGTACGTCCGGGACGCGGCACGTCGTGGGTAGTTGGCCGATCCCGCGACTACGGTCGCCGCATCCTGCGTCCCCGATACTCCGAAAACATGATGCAAGTCACGGAATATACGCGCAGGAAAACGCGCGGATTGTGAAGAAGCGGGCACTGCTCGCCGCTGCCTGCAGTCCGTGCATCAGCCATGCCTCGCGGCGTGCCGGCAATGCACCGGCGCAATCGCAGGACCTGCGCCCGTCGATCCTCAACCCAGGAACAGGTCCGGCAGCAAGCGGGCGCCTGGCTGCACGGCGTAGCAGTCGAAATCGGCGACCCCGGCTTCGCGCAGGATCTCCTCGTCGATCGCGAAATGGCCGGTGTAACCGCGTGCCGGGCGGGTCAGGATGACATGGGCGGCGTCGGCCACGATCTCCGGCTTGCGGCAGTACTCGGCCCTCACGCCGTCGATCATGCCGATCGCCGCGGTGGCGATCACTGTACGCGGCCACAGCGCGTTCACCGCGATGCCCAGCGGGGCGAATTCCGGGCTCATGCCCAGCACGCACAGGCTCATGCCCATCTTGGCGATGGTGTAGGCGGTGTGCGGCGCGAACCATTTCGGGTCGAGGCTGGGTGGCGGCGACAGCATCAGCACGTGCGGATTGGCCGCCTTCTTCAGGTACGGCAGGCAGGCCTGGGTGACCAGGAAGGTGCCGCGGGTATTGACCTGGTGCATCAGGTCGAAGCGCTTCATCGGCGTGCCTTCGGTGCCGGCCAGCCAGATCGCGCTGGCGTTGTTGACCACGATGTCGATGCCGCCGAAACGTTCGGCCGCCTGCGCCGCGGCAGCCACCACCTGGGCCTCCTCGCGGATGTCCACCTGCAGCGCCAGCGCCCTGCCGCCGGCCGCCTCGACCGCCGCCGCGGCGGTATGGATGGTGCCGGGCAACTTCGGATTCGGCACGCCGCTCTTGGCCGCGATCACGATGTTGGCGCCGTCTCGCGCCGCGCGCAGCGCGATCGCCAGGCCGATGCCGCGCGAAGCGCCGCTGATGAACAAGGTTTTGCCGGCAAGGTCGGCCATGTGCGTCACTCCGTCAGGAAGGTGCCCAGTGTAGAACCCGCCCGGTCAGGGCTTCTGGAAGCGCGGCAGGATGTCGCGCAGCTCGGCCAGCCGCTGCGTCGGGTCGTGCAGTTCGAGCATGCGTTGCTGCTCGCCGGTATCCAGCGGCAGCAGTTCGGCCAGCCGGAAACCCAGCCAGCTGGCGTCGTCGTAGGCGCTGCGCGGCGCATCGCGCCAGTGCGGCGCCATGGTCTCGATCAACCGTTCCAGGATGGTCTGCAGCAGGGCAAACTCCACCGGCACCGGTTGTGCCGGCTCGCCCGACCAGAGCTCCACGTCGCCGCGCAGCAGGCCGTCGGAACGCACTCGGCTGCGCACCACCCGGAAACGCGAACCGCCTTCGGCGACGATGCCGAGCAGGCCGTCGTCGTCGCGATGGAAATCGCTGATCCGCGCGATCGTGCCGATCGCCGCCGGCACCGCCGGCTCGCCGGTTTCCCGTCCCTCGAGGATCAGGCACACGCCAAAGCCGGTGCCATGGCGCGTGCATTCACGCACCAGATCGAGATAGCGCGGCTCGAAGATGCGCAACTGCAGCTGGCCCCCGGGAAACAGCACGGAACCCAGCGGAAACAGCGGTATCTCGACGAGTGGCGGCTGCGCGTGGACGACCATGCGGCGAGTGTACCCAGAAGCCGCGGCGGCCACGACCCGATCAGGCCTGCCGCAGGCTCTCCACGAAGCGGCGCGGCGCCGCCTCGAAACCGCCGTTGGACATGAAGATCACCTGGTCGCCCGCCCGGACCTGTGCGCGCAGCGCGGCGATCAATGCATCGACGGTCGGTGCCGTGCCGCCGCGCCCGCCGAGTGCCGCGGTGACGCGACCGGCATCCCACGGCAACTCGGAGCGATGCAGGAACACCACCGCATCGGCGTCGGCCAGCGACGGCGCCAGCGCCTCCGCATGCGCGCCCTGCCGCATCGAGTTGGAGCGAGGCTCCAGCGCCACCAGGATGCGCGCGTCGCCGACCTTCGCGCGCAGCCCGGCCAGAGTGGTGGCGATCGCGGTGGGGTGGTGGGCGAAGTCGTCGTACACGCGCACGCCGTTCACTTCGCCGACCAGTTCCATCCGTCGCTTCACGCTCTCGAAGCTGGCGAACGCCGGCAGCAGCGCACGCGGATCGGCGCCTGCGGCCGTCGCCGCGGCGAGCGCGGCCAGCGCGTTCATCACGCTGTGGTGGCCCAGCAGCGACCAGCGCACCTCGCCGAGCCGCTCGCCGCCGCGGTGCACCGCGAAGGCCGAGCCGTCCGCCTCGATCAGCGTGGCCTGCCAGTCGCCGCGGCCGATGCCAAAAGTCTCCACCGGCGTCCAGCAGCCCATCGCCAGCACCTCGGCGAGGCGCTCGTCATGCGCGTTGACGATCAGCCGGCCGTTGCCCGGCACGGTGCGCACCAGGTGATGGAACTGGCGCTGGATCGCGGCCACGTCGGGGAAGATGTCCGCGTGGTCGTACTCGAGGTTGTTGAGGATCGCGATGCGCGGGCGGTAGTGCACGAACTTCGAGCGCTTGTCGAAGAACGCGGTGTCGTACTCGTCCGCTTCAATCACAAATGGCGCCGCCACCGGCGGCACGACACTCCGTTCTGCCGCCGGCGACCCTTGGGGAGTCCCCTTGCGGATGAGAAGGTGGCGCGCAGCGCCGGATGAGGGTCCGGGGCTCGCGTAGGCCTGCTTGCCCCCCAGCCGCGCGGAGACACCAAAATTGCCCGGCACACCGCCGACCAGAAACCCCGGCGCCATCCCCGCACTCTCCAGCAAATGCGCCAGCAGGCTGGTGGTGGTGGTCTTGCCGTGGGTGCCGGCCACGGCCAGCACGTCGCGCTCGGCCAGCACCGTCTCGCCCAGCCACTGCGGGCCGGAGATGTAGCGCAGGCGCGCGTCGAGCATGTACTCGACGGCCGGATTGCCGCGGCTCATCGCGTTGCCGACCACGGCCAGATCGGGGGCCGGCTGCAGGTGTTCGGCGGCGTAGCCGCTCATCAGACCGATGCCGAGCGCCTCCAGCTGGGTGCTCATCGGCGGGTAGACGTTGGCGTCGGAACCTTCGACCGCATGGCCCAGCTCGCGCGCGAGCGCGGCGACGCCGCCCATGAAGGTACCGCAGATGCCGAGGATGTGCAGACGCATGGCGGGCGCTTCCCTCTCCGGGCGCGGGAAGCGGACTCAGCCGTTCGCGGCGGCGGCTTCGTTCTGCAGCGCGCGTTCGATCCGCGCGGTGACCTCGGCCAGTTCACCGACGCCGTCCACCACCTGCAGCTTGCCGCGGCCGGCATAGAAATCCGCTACCGGCGCGGTCTGCTCGGCATAGATGGCCAGGCGCTTGCGCACGGTGTCCGGGTTGTCGTCGGCGCGGCCCTCCGCCTTGAAGCGGATTTCGCAGCGGCCGATGATCGCCTGGTTCGGCACCTCCAGCTTCACCACCGCGTCCAGCGGCTGGCCGAGCTTGGCCAGCAGGTGGTCGAGCGCGTCGGCCTGGGCCAGGTTGCGCGGGTAGCCGTCGAGGATGAAGCCGGCCTTCGCGTCGGCCTGGGCCAGGCGCTCTTCCAGCATGCCGAGCAGGATGTCGTCGGAGACCAGCTGGCCGGCGTCCATCACCGCCTTGGCCTTGAGCCCCATCGCGGTGCCCGCGGCGACGGCGGCGCGCAGCATGTCGCCGGTCGAGATATGCGGAACGCCCAGCGCCGTTTTCAGCCGGGCCGCCTGCGTACCTTTGCCCGAACCGGGCGCACCAAGTAGGACGAGTCGCATAATGCTCCACGAGTTCGGCGGGCCGCCGCACGCTGCAGCAGCCCGCCCGATGCACGAAATTGCCGTCAAATTAGCCGCTGCACCGGGTGCCGTCAAACAGCGACCTTCGTCGCACCCGGCCAAGTATTTGTTGCATAAAAAGATTTGCCGGCACCGTCGCCACGCTTCCACTGCCCGATCGAGGATCCCATGAGCCCGAGCCGCCATTCCCCCGCCGTCACCGGCAACCTGCTGTACGCCCAGTCCGGCGGCGTCACCGCGGTGATCAACGCCACCGCCGCCGGCGTGATCGAGGCCGCCCGCGGCAAGGGCGTGAAGGTGTATGCCGCGCGCAACGGCATCCTCGGCGCGCTGCGCGAGGAGCTGATCGACACCTCGAAGGAATCGGCCGCCGCGATCGCCGCGCTGCGCCACACCCCCGGCGGCGCGTTCGGCTCGTGCCGCTACAAGCTGAAATCGCTGGAGGACAACCGCGCCGAATACGAGCGGCTGATCGAGGTGTTCCGCGCCCACGACATCCGCTGGTTCCTCTACAACGGCGGCAACGATTCGGCCGATACCGCGCTGAAGATCTCGCAGCTGGGCAAGACGATGGGCTACGACATCCGCTGCATCGGCGTGCCGAAGACGGTGGACAACGACCTCGCCGTCACCGACTGCTGCCCCGGCTTCGGCTCGGTGGCGAAGTACACCGCGATCTCCACGCTGGAGGCCAGCCTTGACGTGGCCTCGATGGCCGAGACCTCGACCAAGGTGTTCATCCTCGAAGTGATGGGCCGCCACGCCGGCTGGATCGCCGCGGCCGCCGGACTGGCCGGCGAAGGTGCGGACGCGCCGCCGCACATCATCCTGTTCCCCGAGAACGCGTTCGACGAAGCGGCGTTCCTGGCAAAGGTGAAGGCCACCGTCGAGCGCGTGGGCTGGTGCACCGTGGTCGCCTCCGAAGGCGTGCGCAACGCGGCCGGCCAGTTTCTCGCCGAGGCGGGCACGCGCGACGCGTTCGGCCACAGCCAGCTCGGCGGCGTGGCGCCGGTGCTGGCCGCGCTGGTCAAGGAAAGGCTCGGCTACAAATATCACTGGGCGCTGCCCGACTACCTGCAGCGCTCGGCACGGCATGCCGCCTCGCAGGTCGATGCCGAACAGGCTTACGCGGTCGGCAAGGCCGCGGTCGACTACGCGCTGGTCGGCATGAACGCGGTGATGCCGGTGATCGTGCGCACGTCCGACGCGCCGTACCGCTGGAAGATCGAGCCGGCGCCGCTGGCGAAGATCGCCAACCGCGAGAAGAAGATGCCGAAGAACTTCATCAGCCGCGACGGCTTCGGCATCACCGCCGCCGCCCGCCGCTACCTCGCCCCGCTGATCCGCGGCGAGGCGCCGCTGCCGTACGGCAAGGATGGCCTGCCGCGCTATGTGCGGCTGAAGAACACCGCGGTGACGAAGAAGCTGGCGGCATTCGGGCGCTGAGTTCCACGGCTACCGTGACCGGCTTCACCGTGCTGAGCGCCACCTGAAAACCGGGGCGCCCGCATGGGCTTGCGTTCAGCCGCAGCTTCTTACGCTCCATCCTGCCCGGGTCGATCGCCGTGCTGTCGCGGCCACGACCCTCCACGGGAGGAGACTTGAGATGAAACTCATCCACCGCCTGCTCATTGCCCTCGCCCTGCTCGGCACCGGCAGCATCGCGCTGGCCGCCCCCGGCCCCGGTCCGGGCGACCACGGCCGATACGACCACGACCGGGGTCACGACCGTGGCCACGACCGCCGCCATGACGACCGCCGCTGGCACGACGACCGCCGCCACGGCGACTGGCGCCGGCATGATGACCGCCGCTACGGCTACAGACACCGCGATTACCGCTACGCCGGCCCGCGCTATTACCCGGTGCGCCACCATCGCTGGGAACGCGGCCACCGCTACTACGGTCCGACCTACGTCGTGCGCGATTACCGCTACTACCGCCTGCGCCCGCCGCCGCGCGGCTACCACTGGGTGCGTGCGGACAACGATTACCTGCTGGTCGCGATCGCCACCGGCATCATCTTGGACTACGCCCTGCGCTGAGTCCGCACACCGATGAATGATCCGGGGCCATGCATCCGTGCATGGCCCTTTTCGTTGATGGACGGCGCTGCGCCGCACAACGGCCTGCGCCGCCGCCTCTGCCTATACTCCCCGCGACCGCCCGTTCCGGACGGCCACTTACAACCCATGGGGAGGCTCCGATGCTGCAGCAGTATGGCTGGTGGATCGTCGTTGCGTGTGCGGTGGTGGCGGTTCTGTATGGCGCGCTGTCCGCGCGCTGGATCCTGGCGAAGTCGCCGGGCAACGAACGGATGCAGGAGATCGCCGCGGCCATCCAGGAAGGCGCACGCGCCTACCTCAACCGCCAGTACACCACCATTGGCCTGGTCGGCGTGGTGTTGCTGCTGCTGATCGGTTTCTTCCTGAACTGGCCGACCGCGATCGGCTTCCTGCTCGGCGCGATCCTGTCCGGTGCAGCCGGCTACATCGGCATGAACGTCTCGGTACGCGCCAACGTGCGCACCGCCGAGGCGGCGCGCAGCGGCCTCGGCGCCGCGATGGACGTGGCGTTCCGCGGCGGCGCGATCACCGGCATGCTGGTGGTCGGCCTGGCCCTGCTCGGCGTGGCCGGCTACTGGCTGGTGCTCGGCCACTTCGGCGTCACCGGCGAGACGGCGCTGCACGCGCTGGTCGGGCTGGCCTTCGGCAGCTCGCTGATCTCGATCTTCGCGCGCCTGGGCGGCGGCATCTTCACCAAGGGCGCGGACGTCGGCGCCGACCTGGTCGGCAAGGTCGAGGCCGGCATCCCGGAGGACGACCCGCGCAACCCGGCGGTGATCGCCGACAACGTGGGCGACAACGTGGGCGACTGCGCCGGCATGGCCGCCGACCTGTTCGAGACCTACGCGGTGACGGTGATCGCCACCATGCTGCTGGCAGGGCTGACCTACGCCGACAACCTGGCCGCGGTGCTGTACCCGCTGCTGCTCGGCGGCGTGTCGATCATTGCCTCGATCATCGCCACCTTCTTCGTCCGCGTGAAAGCCGGCGGCTCGATCATGGGCGCGCTGTACAAGGGCGTGATCGTCTCGGCGGTGCTCTCGGCCGTCGCGTTCTGGTTCGTCACCGGCAGCCTGCTGCCGCAGGGCCTGACCGCCGGCGACGGCAGCGTCATCTCCAGCCACGCGCTGTTCCACTGCGCGCTGATCGGCCTGGTGCTGACCGGCCTGATCGTGTGGATCACCGAGTACTACACCGGCACCCAGTACAAGCCGGTGCAGCACATCGCGGCGGCCTCGACCACCGGCCACGGCACCAACATCATCGCCGGCCTCGGCGTGTCGATGAAGTCGACCGCGATGCCGGTGATCGTGATCTGCGCGGCGATCTGGGGCGCCTACAGCCAGGGCGGCCTGTACGGCATCGCGATCGCCGCCACCGCCATGCTGTCGATGGCCGGCATGATCGTGGCGCTGGATGCCTATGGCCCGATCACCGACAACGCCGGCGGCATCGCCGAGATGGCCGACCTGCCGCCGGAAGTGCGCGGCGTCACCGACCCGCTGGACGCGGTGGGCAACACCACCAAGGCGGTGACCAAGGGCTACGCGATCGGCTCGGCGGCACTCGCCGCGCTGGTGCTGTTCGCCGACTACACGCACAACCTCGACGTCGCGGCCCAGGCCAAGGCATTGGCTGCGGGCACGGCGTATTCCCCGCTGACCTTCGACCTGTCCGACCACATGGTGATCATCGGCCTGCTGATCGGCGGCCTGATCCCCTACCTGTTCGGCGCGATGGCGATGGAGGCCGTGGGCCGCGCCGCCGGCGCGGTGGTGGAGGAAGTGCGCCGCCAGTTCCGCGACATCCCCGGCATCATGCAGGGCACCGGCAAGCCGGAGTACTCGCGCGCGGTGGACATGCTGACCAAGTCGGCGATCCGCGAGATGATCGTGCCGTCGCTGCTGCCGGTCGCGGTGCCGATCGTGGTCGGCCTGCTGCTGGGGCCGAAGGCGCTGGGCGGCGTGCTGATCGGCACCATCGTCACCGGCCTGTTCGTGGCCATCTCGATGACCACCGGCGGCGGCGCCTGGGACAACGCGAAGAAGTACATCGAGGACGGCCACCACGGCGGCAAGGGTTCGGAGGCGCACAAGGCCGCGGTCACCGGCGACACCGTGGGCGACCCGTACAAGGACACCGCCGGTCCGGCGGTGAACCCGCTGATCAAGATCATCAACATCGTGGCGCTGCTGCTGATTCCGCTGCTGTAAGCCACGCCCGCGCAACGACAGGAATCCCGCCCGCGTGGCGGGATTTCTGTTTCCGGCCCGCGCTCCTGACTTTGGTCACGGGCGGCCACACGCCCGGGCAGTTACGCTCGACCAACTGCGGGCCGCGCCCGCATTACGTTCACTCGCACCTGGGGGCACACGATGAAATCGGTCTGGCTGATGCTGGCACTCGGCGTCACACTGACGGGCATGAACGACAGCCATGCCCGCGACACCACCACCGCTCCCGCCGCCACTCCGACCGGCGACGACCCGTTCCTGTGGCTGGAGGACATCCGCGGCGCGCGCGCGCTGGACTGGGTGAAGCGGCAGAATGCGACGACCGCGAAACGGTTCGTCGACAACGCCGAGTTCGCCCATACCCGCGACCGCATCCTCGAGGTGCTCGACTCGGAAGCGCGCATCCCCTACGTCAATCGCATGGGCGACCACCTGTACAACTTCTGGCGCGACAAGGCGCATCCGCGCGGTATCTGGCGGCGCACCACGCTGGCCGAGTACCGCAAGACCGAGCCGGCGTGGGAGCTGCTGCTGGACATCGACGCGCTAAACCAGGCCGAGGGCAAGCGCTGGGTGTTCAAGGGCGTGCAGTGCCTGAAGCCGGCCTACGAGCGCTGCCTGATCTCGCTGTCGCCGGACGGTGGCGATGCCATGGCCGTGCGCGAGTTCAGCATCCCGCACAAGGCGTTCGTGAAGGATGGCTTCGTCTTGCCGGTGGCGAAGAGCGAAGTCGGCTGGATCGACGAAGACACCCTCTACGTCGGCACCGACTTCGGCCCCGGCTCGATGACCGAATCGAGCTACCCGCGCATCGCCAAGGAGTGGAAGCGCGGCACGCCGCTGGCGGCGGCCAGCACGGTGTACGAGGGCAAGCCGAGCGACCTGGCGGTCAGCGCGCACCACGACCGCACGCCGGGCTACGAGCGCGACTTCGTGTCCATCGCCAGGGATTTCTACCACAGCGACCTGTACCAGCGCCTCGGCGACAAGCTGGTCCGCGTCGAGGTGCCGGCCGACGCGGAGGCCGACGCCCATCGCGACTGGCTGCTGGTGCGCACCCGCTCGCCGTGGACGGTGGACGGCAGCACCTACCCCGCCGGCGCGCTGCTGGCCGCGCAGTACGACGCATTCATGGCCGGCAGGCGCCATTTCACCATGCTGTTCGAGCCCGACGCGCATACCTCGCTGGACTCGTACGCCTGGACCAGGAACCACCTGATCCTCAACCTGATGGACGACGTCAAGAGCCGGCTGGAGGTGCTGACCCCGCCGCAGGTGGCGACGCCCGGCGGCGACTGGAAACGCGCGGCGATGGCCGGCGCGCCGGCGATGAGCACGATCAACGTGATCGACACCGACCCCGACCACAGCGACGAGTACTGGCTCGACGTCACCGGCTTCCTGGCGCCGTCGTCGTTGCGCCACGGCGTACTGGGCGGCGCGGCGGCCGAGACGGTCAAGCAGGCGCCGGCGTTCTTCGACGCCGCGAAGTTCGCGGTCAGCCAGCACTTCGTGCAGTCGAAGGACGGCACCCGCGTGCCGTACTTCGAGATCGCCCCGAAGGATCTCAAGCTGGACGGCGCCAACCGCACCCTGCTGTATGGCTACGGCGGCTTCGAGGTGTCGCTGCAACCGCAGTACAGCGGCAGCGTCGGCCGCGCGTGGCTGGAACGCGGCGGCGTCTACGTGATCGCCAACATCCGCGGCGGCGGCGAGTACGGCCCGCAGTGGCACCAGGCCGCGCTGAAGGCGAACCGTCCGCGCGCCTACGAGGACTTCGCCGCGGTGGCCGAGGACCTGGTGAAGCGCGGCGTCACCTCGGCGCAGCACCTCGGCGCCGAAGGCGGCAGCAACGGCGGCCTGCTGATGGGCAACATGCTCACGATGTATCCGCAGCTGTTCGGCGCGATCGCCTGCGAAGTGCCGCTGCTGGACATGAAACGCTACATCCACCTGTCCGCCGGTGCCTCGTGGATGGCCGAATACGGCAACCCGGACACGGCGGACTGGAACTTCATCAAGACCTTCTCGCCGTACCAGAACGTGCGCAAGGACGGCCGCTACCCGCCGGTGCTGTTCTACACCGCCACCAGCGACGACCGCGTCGGCCCGGTGCAGGCGCGCAAGATGGCTGCGCGGATGCAGGCGCAAGGCCACCCCAACGTGTGGTTCTACGAGAATCTCGAAGGCGGCCACGGCGCCGGCGCGGACAACCGGCAGTCCGCGCACATGCACGCGATGGCCTACGACTTTTTGTGGGACCAGCTGCAGTAGGGCGATCCATCGCCGTCATGCCGCCGCCGCGAGCCGGTACCTGCCGGCTGGCGGCGTATGCAAAGATGGCCTGCAGCAAGCTTTCATGACCCGCCCATCGCCATGCGCTCACGCACCACCATCAGCCCCGAACTGCGCGAATGGATCCTCGCCACCACGCGGGCCGGGCACGGCGTGGCCGAGGTGCTGCGGCTGATGAAGGAGCACGGCTACGACCCGCGGCAGAGCCGCAGCATCGTCGCCGAGGTACTGAAACTGCCGCTGGCGACGCTGCTCGCCAGCACCGCCGGGGGCGCGCCGCAGGGCCTGCGCACGCAGCATCCCGAGGCGCCCGAAGTCCGCATCGACGGGCACGCCATCGGCGTCTCGCTCAGCGTCGAGGCGCCGGCGCTGCGGGTGCTGGAGAACATCCTGAGCACCCAGGAATGCGAGGAACTGATCGCGCTGGCGCGGCCGCGCCTGCAGCGCGCGCTCACCGTCGACAGCGAAGGCCGCCAGCAGATGGACCGGCGACGCACCAGCGAGGGCATGTTCTTCACCCTGAACGAGGTGCCGCTGGTCGGCCGTATCGAGCAGCGCCTGGCCGCCCTGCTCCGCGTGCCGGCGAGCCATGGCGAAGGGCTGCAGATCCTGCATTACCTGCCGGGCCAGGCATACGAGCCGCACTTCGACTGGTTCGACCCGGAGCAGCCCGGCTACGGCGCGATCACCGCGGTGGGCGGGCAGCGCATCGCCAGCGTGGTGATGTACCTGAACACGCCCGCGCGAGGCGGCGGCACGGCGTTCCCCGAGCTCGGACTCACCGTTACCACGCGGCGCGGTTCGGCCGTCTATTTCGCCTACGAAGGCGGCGACCCGAGTTCGCTGCACGCCGGCCTGCCGGTGCTCGATGGCGAGAAGTGGATCGCCACCAAATGGCTGCGCGAGCAGCCTTACAAGAGGCCGAAAAAGGCCTGACCGCCGGCGCGGCAAGCCTGTCGCTGCTGCATCGCAGCAGCGTTTGGCGTATCCTTGCGGACCTTCTTTTCCCCTTCATCGCCAAGGACAGTCCATGGGTCTGCACCTCGTCTCCGCCGGCCGCAACGTGCCGGAAGAAATCAACGTCATCATCGAGATCCCCAAGGACGCCGAGCCGGTCAAGTACGAGGTGGAGAAGGAGTCGGGCGCGATCTTCGTGGACCGCATCCTGTCCACCCCGATGCGCTACCCGTGCAACTACGGCTACGTGCCGCGCACCCTGGGCGGCGACGGTGACCCGCTGGATGCGGTGGTGATCCTGCCGCTGCCGCTGGCCGTCGGCTCGGTGATCCGCTGCCATCCGGTCGGCATGCTGAAGATGACCGACGAGGCTGGCAGCGACGAGAAGCTGGTGGTGATCCCGTCGCCCAAGGTGTTCCCGGGCTACGCGCACATCAACGACATGAAGGGCGTCTCGCCGCACTGGCTGGAACGCATCGGCCACTTCTTCGAGCACTACAAGGACCTGGAGAAGGGCAAGTGGGTGAAGGTCGAGGGCTGGGTCGGCGCCGACGAGGCGAAGGCCGAGATCCTGGCCGGCTTTCAGCGCTACCAGGACGCCATCAGCGGCTGAACCGCCGAGCGCAGGCTGTCGCAAGGCAGACCCCGCCACGGCGGGGTTTTTGTTTGCCCGGATCAGCCGCGCCTGAGCAGTTCGCGCAGGTCGATCAGTGCCGCATTCGCGCGCGACACGTAGTTCGCCATCACCAGCGAATGGTTGGCGAAGAAGCCGAACGGCGAGCCGTTCAGCACCATCGGACTGTGCAGCGGGCGCTGCGCCTCCTCCAGCTCGCGGATCACCTGTTCCAGGCTGACGTCAGCGTGCTTGGAACGCAGGATCGGGCCGAAGTCGCGCTGGAACGCCTTGAGCTGTTCCAGCAGCGTCCAGGTGTAGCCACGCGCCTCGTAGAAGTTGTCGTCGATCTTCGTCCACGGCGTCTTCACCAGCCGGCCGCCGCCGGGCGCGGCCACCGTGCCGGCAGCGGCCGGCTCGTCGGCGCCGGCCACGTCGCCGATGCGGATCTGGCCCACGCTGGCCGACAGCCGCTGCGACAGCGAGCCCAGCCGCGCCGAGGCCACCTGCAGGTAGTCGGCCAGGTTGTCCGCGCGCGCGTAGAAGTGCGCGTTGCTGTCGTCGGCGTCGCCGAGCCGTTGCAGATAGCCGTCCAGATGCCTGATCGCCTTGCGGTACTGGCTTTCCGAGCTGGGCAGCAGCCAGCGGTCGTTCGGGCTGTTGAGCAGCGGGTCGGCCTCGGCCAGGTCCTTGTCCTCGGTCGACTGCGTCTGCGAGCGGCTGAAGTCGTTGCGCAGCGCGCGCACCAGGTCGCGCGAGGCGGTCAGCGAGCCGAATTCCCAGTTGGGCAGGTTGTCCATCAGCACGCCGGGCGGCAGCTTGTCGTTGCTGAGGTAGCCGCCACGCTTGTCCAGCAGCGTCCGCACCGAGGTGATCAGGGTGACCGTGGTGGCCGCACCGGTGCTGGCCGGCCGCTTCAGCTCCTGCATCCGCACCTGGGTCACCGCCACCGGATCGAACAGCGCCGGCTCGGTGTCCCACCACCACATCAGCGCCGCCACGCCCAGCAGCAGCAACGCAAGCAGGGCCAGGATGGCGCGGCGGATGCCGTGGCGCGACGGGTTGGAGGTGTCCTGGGTCTGCATCGCTCGGCTCCTGCGGGGAATGGGCGAAGCTTACAGGCTCGGTGTGGCGCCGCGTGACCGCCCTTCGCCCCATCGCCAGTACCACCTCGTCACGCCGGTGCGGGTAGGATCGGGTGGCACCGCACATGCCCGCTGCGCTCTCCTCCCGGAGGGAGGGAAAGCCGGCCTTCGAACCACCCATGGAGTCGCCCATGAAAGCCGTCGCCCTCACCCGCCACCTGCCGATCGACGATCCGCAGGCGCTGCTCGATATCGAACTCCCCACGCCGGTGCCCGGCGAGCACGACTTGCTGGTGCGTGTGGAGGCGGTCTCGGTGAATCCGGTTGACACCAAGCTGCGCTCGCCCAAGCCGCAGGTCGAGGCGCAGCCGAAGGTGCTCGGCTACGACGCCGCCGGCGTGGTCGAGGCGATCGGCGACTCGGTCCATGGTTTCCGGCCGGGCGACCGCGTGTACTACGCCGGCGATGTCACCCGCCCCGGCAGCAACGCGCAGTTCCAGCGGGTCGATGCGCGTCTGGTCGGCCACGCGCCGCGGTCGCTGGACCTGGCCGAGGCGGCCGCGTTGCCGCTGACCGCGCTGACCGCGTGGGAGCTGCTGTTCCAGCGCATGCCGTTCGACAGCGAGCGCGGCGGCGACGGCAGGTCGCTGCTGGTCATCGGCGGCGCCGGCGGAGTCGGCTCGATCGCGATCCAGCTGGCGCGACGCGCTGGCTTCACGGTGATCGCCACCGCCTCGCGCATCGAGACCATCGCCTGGTGCCGCACGATGGGCGCCCACCACGTGATCGACCATCGCCACACGCTGGCGCCGCAGCTGGAGGCGCTGGGCTTCGGCCAGCTCGACGCCGTGCTCAACCTCGCCGACACCGACCGCTACTGGGATGCGATCGGCCAGCTGCTGGCGCCGCAGGGCCACGTGGGCCTGATCGTGGAACCCGCCGGCACACTGAAGATCGGCGATCCGTACAAGGGCAAGTGCATCGGCATCCACTGGGAGTTCATGTTCGCCCGCACGCGTTTCAACACCCCCGACATGGCCGAGCAGGGCCGCATCCTCGAACGGATCGCCAGCCTGATCGATGCGGGTGCGTTGCGCGGCACGCGTACCGCGACGCTGGTGCCGATCAATGCGGCGAACCTGCGCGAGGCGCACCGCCGGCTGGAATCGGGCCGCACGATCGGCAAGCTGGTGCTGGCCGGCTGGTGAGGCGGCGGCGCGCCTTGCCCCGACGTGCTCAGCCGCGCTTGCCGGCGGCCTTCCTGGCCGGCGACGACCTGGCCGGCTCGCCCTGCTTGCCGAGCTGCTCCAGCAGCGTGTTCATGTCCTCGGCGTGCTCTTCCTCCATCGCCAGGATGCCTTCCAGCACGCGGCGGGTGGTCGGATCGTCGGCGCCCAGGTAGGCGATCATCTCGCGGTAGCTGTCGATCGCGATGCGCTCGGCGACCAGGTCTTCCTTGATCATGTCGACAATGTCCTCGCCCTCGACGTAGTCGGCATGGCTGCGGCCGAGCAGGCCTTCCGGCGACAGGTTCGGCTTGCCGTCGAGCTGGGTGATGCGCTCGGCGATCAGGTCGGCATGGCCCTGCTCCTCGTTCGCGTGCTGCAGGAACTCGGCCTTGATCGCCTGCGAGTGGATGCCCGAGGCCATGTAGTAGTGGTACTTGTAGCGCAGCACGCAGACGATCTCGGTGGCCAGCGCATGGTTGAGCAGCTTGACCACGGTGGCCCGGTCCGCGCGATAGCCGGCGGTCATCGCGCCCTTGTCGATATCCTGCCGCGCACGCTTGCGGATGTTCTCGATATCGCTGACGAACGGCTTGGTCTTGGCCATGGCGGGCTCCTGCAGGCGTGGGGAAGGGGCGTCGACGGGTGCATCGTCGGACGTCCGGCCAGCCTAGGAACGCCCATGAAAAAGCCAGGTGAAGGAGACTTCACCTGGCTCGTTTCCGGCGTACCGCGTCAACGCGGCTGGTAGGCGCGCAGGAACATCTCGACGCCGGCCCGCGCGGTGCTCTCGATTTCCTCGGCATAGCTCTCGGGGCATTCGGTGCAGCCGAACATCTGGCGCATCATCAGGTTGCCCTTGATCAGGCTGAGGAACTGCCCGCTGGCGCGCGCCACGTCGTCGATGTCGAGCTGGCCGGCGTCAACCGCCTGCTGCAGCAGGCGTTCCATCAGGCCATGCGTACGCGCCGCGCCCTCTTCCCAGATCAGCTTGCCGTAGCGCGGGTTGCCCTGGCGGCAATCGCTGAGGATGGCGCGGAAGGTGCCTACGGTCTCGGCGTTGCAATCGAGATGGGCGTGGGTCAATGCCACCCGCAGCAGGGTGTCGCGGATGTCGGCGGCCGGGTCGAAGAAGTAGGTCTCCTCCGGCAGCAGGTCCTGGATGCGCGAACGGATCACTTCGCGGAACAGGTTGTCCTTGTCGCCGAAGTGGCTGTACACGGTGAGCTTGGATACGCCCGCATCCGCCGCGATCGCATCCATGCTGGTACCGGCAAACGCGTTGCGGATGAACAAGGCCTTCGCCGCCGCCAGGATCGCCGCACGCTTCTCCATGTCCTTCGGGCGGCCGGGGCCCTGGGATTTGACCTGCGCGCTGTTCATGCCACCACCTTCACGCCTTCACAAGAAAAATTGCCAAGCTTTATTATACGCAACAGTTCAATTATTTTCCAGAAACGGTACCGCGACGCCGCCAGTGTCCGTCGCTCGCACCCCGGACACCATGACGAAGGTCAGCGTATCGCGATGACTTCCGGCACTTCGTGACCCCGCGGGCAGCCGTCAGGCTTGCCAGCATCCCGGCGCGTCATTGTGGAGGCGGGCACCAGCGCTTATCCTTCTTGGTCTTTTTCGACCCCCACGGAATACGGCAGATGGCGATGAATATCGAGCAGGCACGGCTGAACATGGTGGAAAACCAGGTGCGCCCGTGGGAAGTACTGGACGGCCGCGTGCTGGACGTGCTCGGCCGCGTGCGCCGCGAGGACTTCGTCGCCGCCGAACACCGCCAGCTGGCGTTCGCCGACCTGTGCCTGCCGCTGGGCCACGGCGAGGTGATGATGAAGCCGGTGGTGGAAGGCCGCGTGCTGCAGGCGCTGGAACTGCTGCCCAGCGACCGCGTGCTGGAGATCGGCACCGGCTCGGGCTTCCTCACCGCCTGCCTGGCCAGCCTGTCCGCCCAGGTGACCAGCGTCGACATCCATGCCGATTTCATCGCGGCCGCCACGCAGCGTCTGCAGGCCGCCGGCATCGCCCATGCCACCCTGGCCGTCGGCGAGGCGGTCAACGAATGGCAGCCCGACGGCCTGTTCGACGCACTGGTGGTGACCGGTGCGGTGCATGCGATCCCGCCCCGCTGGCTGACCTGGCTCAAGCCCGGTGCGCGCGCGCTGGTGATCCGCGGCCAGTCGCCGGTGCAGCAGGCCACCTTGCTCACCCACGAAGGCGCCGGCCGCTACCGCGAAGAAACCCTGTTCGAGACCGACCTGCCCTACCTGACCCATGCCGAACCGCCGCAACGGTTCGTGTTCTGACCTTGGCCCCGCACCGATCCCCACGAGGCACCCCATGCGTTTGAAGCTGCTCACTCTTGCCCTGGCCCTGGCCGCCATCTCGCTGCCCAGCCACGGCGAGGATCTGCTCGATGCCTATCGCGATGCGCGCGCCAACGACCCGGTGCTGTCGCAGGCCGACGCCACCCGGCTGACCACCGCCGAAGGGGTGGATCAGGCGCGCGCGCTGCTGCTGCCGCAGATCGGCGCCAGCATGAGCCTCAACCAGACCAACGGCGGCAACCAGATCGGCCACAGCCGCTCGCGCTCGATCAACGGCACGCTCAGCCAGACCGTGCTCGACTTCAGCAAGTACGCCAACCTCAAGGCCGCCCACTCGGCGTCGGACGCGCAGGACGAGCTGTACCAGGCCGCCGCGCAGGAGCTCTACGGGCGGGTGGCCGCGGCCTACTTCGGCGTGCTGACCAGCGAGGACGAGCTGACCTACGCCAAGGCCAACGAGGACGCCTTCCGCCAGCAGTACGAGCAGTCCGACCAGCGCTTCAAGGTCGGCCTCTCGGCGATCACCGACGTCTACCAGGCCAAGGCCTACTACGAAGCCGCCAAGTCGCAGACCATCACCGCGCAGAACGCGCTCAACGATGCCCGCGAGGCGCTCACCCAGATCACCGGCAAGCCGACCGGCGACCTGAAGAAGCTGCGCGACGACCTGCCGATGCAGCCGCCGGCGCCGGCCGACCAGGACAGCTGGGTCAAGCAGGCGCTGGAAACCAGCCCCAGCCTGCTCACCCAGAAGTACAACGTGGAGACCGCGCAGCACAACATCAGCGCCGCGCGCGCCGGCCACCTGCCGACGATCACCGCCGGCGTCAGCTACGGCAAGGGCGCCGGCTGGTCCGACAGCAACGCGGGGGCACGCTACCGCGACCCGGCCTCGACCACGATCGGGCTGACCCTGAACGTGCCGATCTTCTCCGGCGGCCTCACCCAGTCGCGCGTGCGCCAGTCGATCTACCAGCGCGACGCCGCCACCGATGCGCTGGAAGCACAGCGCCGCCAGGTGGTGCGCGACACGCTCAATTACTACCGCTCGGTGATCGCCGGCATCGCCCAGGTGGAATCGGCCAAGGCCTCGGTGGAGTCGGGCCGCAAGGCGCTGGAAGCGACCCGCGCCGGTTTCGAGGTAGGCACCCAGACGATGACCAACGTGCTGCTGGCGATCCAGACCCTGACCTCCTCGGAAAGCAGCTACTCGCAGGCCCGCCACCAGTTCATCCTGAACAAGCTGCTGCTCAAGCAGACCGCCGGCACGGCCGAGCTGAAGGACATCGAGGCCATCAACGCGCTGCTGCAGTAAGCCGCTGGGCAGCGCACGCGAAGACGGCCGGGCCCGCGCCCGGCCGTCTTTTTTTTGCGCCGTCACTCCTGCAGCAGGGTGTCGATCAGCCGCATCACCCGCTGCACCGCACCGCGCTCGCGCTCGAAGACGGCCTGCGCGGCCCGCCCCATGCGCGCGCGCCTGCCCGCATCGAGCAGCAGCTTCAGCGCGGCCGGCCCCAGCCCTGCGGCATCGGCCACGCGCTCGGCGCCGCCTTCCTCGATCAGGCTGCGGGTGATCTCCTCGAAGTTGAAGGTGTGCGGGCCGACCAGCACCGGCACCGACAAGGCGGCCGGCTCCAGCACGTTGTGGCCGCCGATCGGGACCAGGCTGCCGCCGACGAAGGCCAGGTCGGAGGCCGCGAAGAACGGCATCAACTGCCCCATCGCATCGATCACGAACACCTGATGCGCGACCGACGGCACGCTTTCGAGGCTGCGCGTGGCGACCGTGAAGCCGAGGCTGCGCACCGCGTGCTCGACCAGCTTGAAGCGCTCGGGATGGCGCGGCGCCAGCAGCAGCAGCGCGTCGGGCAATCGCTTCAACACCTGCAGGTGCGCCTCCAGCACCGCCAGCTCCTCGCCCTCGTGGGTACTGGCCGCCATCCACACCGGCCGCCGCGGCCCCCAGTGCCCGCGCATCGCCGCGCCTTCGGCCACCGCGCCGTCCGGGATCGGCATGTCGAACTTCATGTTGCCGGTGACCAGCACCTGCTCCGGGTCGGCGCCGAGCAGGCGGTAGCGCGCCGCATCGGTGCGTGACTGCGCGGCAATCAGCCGCACGCAGCGCAGCGCCGAACGCAGCAACCCGCGCAGCGGCTTGTAGCCGCGCAGCGAGCGCTCCGACAGCCGCGCATTGACGATCATCAGCGGAATGCCGCGCCGGCGGCAGGCGAAATACAGGTTCGGCCAGATCTCGGTTTCCACGATCAGCGCCAGCCGCGGCCGGATCTTCTTCAGGAAGCGGCCCACCGAATACGGCAGGTCGTACGGCAGGTAGACGTGGAACACGCTGTCGCCGAACAGCTGCTGCACGCGCGCGGTGCCGGTCGGCGTGACCGTGGTGATCACCAGCGGCGCGTTCGGATAGTCGCGCCTGAGCGCCTTGATCAGCGGCTCGGCCGCATTCACCTCGCCCACCGACACCGCATGCACCCACAGGCTGCCGCGGAAACCGGGCGGGTCGAAGAAGCCGAAGCGTTCCGGCCAGCGCCAATGATAGGGTCGCGAGCGCACGCCTCGCGCCAGCAGCCGCAGCACCAGCAGCGGCGTCGCCAGGTACATCGCGAGGGTATAGAGATAGCGCAACGATAGGGATCCGTCGGTCCAGCGCGGCAGTATACGAGAGCAGGCGCGCCATCATGGCCGGGGCGCGGCGCGTTGCCGCTTCCCCGCCTCCACTACAATGGGCACGATGCCCGGCATGCTCCGTCCCACCTTCACCCGCTCGCTGCTCGCGCCGCGCCACTGGCCGGCGTGGCTGGGCGCGGGCGTGATCTGGCTGATCGCACGACTGCCGCCGCGCGCGCTGATGTGGCTGGGCCGGCAGCTCGGCGCGCTGGTGCGACGGCTTCCCACCGAGCGGCGGCGCATCGCCGCGGCGAACATCGCATTGTGCTTTCCCCAACTCGATGCCGCCGCGCGCGCCGCACTGGTCGACGCGAACCTGCGCGACATCGGCCTGATGCTGGTGGAGTTCGCGCTGGGCTGGATGGGCAGCGACCGCCGCATCGCCGCCATCCCGACCCGCATCGAGGGACTGGAGCACCTCGCCGCGGCACGCGCGCAGGGCAGGGGCGTGCTGCTGGTCGGCGGGCACTTCTCGCACCTGGAGCTGTGCGCGCGGCTGGTCTCGCAACGCATCCGCATCGCCGGCATGTACCGCCGGATGGACTCGGCCGTGTTCGAGTGGGCGGTGCTGCGCGCGCGGCTGGACTACGCCGACGCGATGTTCGAGAAGGACGACCTCCGCGGCAGCGTGAAGTACCTGCGCGGCGGCGGCACGCTGTGGTACGCGCCGGACCAGGACATGCGCAGCAAGGACACCGTGTTCGTGCCGTTCTTCGGCGTGCCGGCGGCCACCATCACCGCCACCCATCACCTGGCGCGGATGTCCGGCGCGCTGGTGATCCCGTTCTCCCACCGCCGCCTGCCCGGCGGCGAGGGCTACGCGCTGCGCCTGGGCGCGCCGCTGGACGGTTTCCCCGGCACTGACGTGGCCACCGACACCGCCCGCGTCAACGCCTGCATCGAACAGATGGTGCGCGAGGCGCCCGAGCAGTACCTGTGGGTGCACAAGCGCTTCAAGACCCGCCCACCCGGCGCCGCCGCGATCTACTGACCCGTCCGACAGCCGGGTGAAAGCCTGGCCCGCCAAAAATGGCGCCACTTTCGAGACCCGGGGCGACGCCGGCGACCCGCCTCGCCGCCGAGTGGCGACTTTTGCGCAACTGCTCCGACCCGTGGCGACCGCCAGCCCCTCCGGGCCTGCGGCACGAGCGGCACGGCACGGATCCGCGCGATGGTTCGCCGCTCGCTTGCGCCGCACCGGCACAGGAGTTGGAAGAGTGAGCGATGCCGCTGCGCAGGGCACACCGGCCCTGCCCATCCTGATGTACCACAACATCGCGCGCGCGCCGCGCGACCTGCGCGTGTACCGCAGCCTGTTCGTCAGCCCGGCCGCGTTCGCGCGGCAGATGTGGCTGCTGCGCAGGCTCGGTTACAGCGGGCTGTCCATGTCGGCCGCGATGCCCTACCTGCGGGGCGAACGTACTGGCCGCGTCGCCGTCATCACGCTGGACGACGGCTACGCCGACAACCTGGACGCCGCGCTGCCGATCCTGCAGCGCTACGGCTTCAGCGCCACCTGCTACGTCGTCAGCGGCAGCATCGGGCGATACAACCAGTGGGACGCCGAACGGCTGGGCGTGCGCAAGCCGCTGATGTCGGCGGAGCAGCTGCGCGACTGGCACCGCGGCGGCATGGAAATCGGCGCGCACAGCCGCAGCCACCCGCGCCTGACGCAATGCGACGACGCGCAGTTGCGCGAGGAGATCCACGGCAGCAAGGCCACGCTGGAGGATCGCCTCGGCGCCGCGGTCACGCAGTTCTGCTACCCGTACGGCGACGCCGACGATCGCGTGGCCGGCGTGGCGCGAGAGGCCGGTTTCGCCGCCGCCACCACGACCCGGCGCGGCCGGGCCCGCGCCGGCATGGACCTGTGGCAACTGCCGCGGGTGCAGGTGGCACGCCACCACCTGCTGCCGCAGTTCGCCCTGCGGGCACTGTCGCGCTACGAGGACCGCCGCTCGTGAAACTGCTTTTTGTCGGCACCAACCCCGAGAACACCGGGGCCGCCAGTCACTTCGTCGCCCTGGCGCAGGCGATGGCCGCGGCCGGGCACCAGGTCGGTGCGGTGGTCTATCCCGATGGCCTGATCTGGCAGGGCTTGTCCCAGTCCGAAGTCCGCCGGTACGGGGCGAAATTCCGCAACGTGTTCGACCTGCGTGGCTATGTCGCCGTCATCAAGGCAGCGCGCCAGCTCGAAGCGGACTGGCTGGTGGGCAACTTCGGCAAGGAATACTGGCCGCTGATCCTGATCGGACGGCTGCTGCGCATTCCGGTGGCGCTGTTCCGGCACCGCACGCCGCCGATGAAACGCATTTCCGCGTGGTTGATCCCGCGCCTCGCGCAACGTTTCCTCGCCGTCTCGCAGCATGCCCGCCAGGCCTACCTGGATCGAGGCGTCCCGGGCTCCCTGGTTCGGGTGCTCTACAACCCGGTCAACACCGCGCAGTGCCGGCGCGACCCGCGCCAACGCCGCGCGATTCTGCGCTCGCTCGGCCTGGACGAGGACGCGATCGTGCTCGGCTACAGCGGCCGCATGCACCGCGGCAAGGGCATCTTCCCGCTGTTCGAAGCGGCCAGCGCGGCGATGGCAGAACAGCCGCGGCTGCATTGCCTATGGCTGGGCGACGGTCCGGATGGGCCGGCCCTGCGCGCGCTCGCCGCTGCGGATGTAACTGCGAGCCGGCACCACTTCCTGGGCTGGATCAACGACATCCATCCCTATTACAGCGCACTCTCCATGCTGGCCTTCCCGTCGATTGCCACGGAAACCTTCGGCCGGGTCTCGGTCGAGGCGCAGGCCGCCGGCGTCCCCGTGCTGGGCAGCGACCTCGGCGGGATTCCCGAGACGCTGCAAACGGGCGTGACCGGCCTGCTGCTGCCACCGGGCGACGTGGCAGCGTGGCGCGAGGCGATCCTGAAGCTGTGCGATCCGGCCTTGCTGGCATCGATGGGTGCGGCCGCGCACGACTACGTGGAGCAGCATTTCAGCATGCGGGTGATCGCCTCCCGGTTTCTGCAGATACTGACCGGCGGTTGACCCCGCCGGGTCAGTCCCGCGGCCGCTGCCGCTCGTACAGCTTGGCGTATTTCAGGAACGCGTAGAACGCGTGGATGCGCGCCGCGATGAAGCCGGCCCAGCCGGAACGCCAGTGCCCGCGCAGCAGGTAGTAGCGCAGGAACGCCACCGTCGGGTACGCCACCATGCGCAGCCGCAGCCAGCTGACCTTGCGTTTGGCCAGGTCGGCCTGTTGCAGGCTGGAGTAGCGGTTCGCCTTGGCCACGCGGCCGGCGATGTCGGGCTCGCCATGATGATCGATGACCGCGTCGAGCACGCCCACCGGACCGTCCACCTGCACTTCCTCGTGCACTTCGTGGTCGCTCATGCGCGCACGCTGCCGGTCGAACAGGCGCACGTAGTGGTTGAGCCGGCCGCGCCGCGACTGCCAGCGCCAGAACTGCCACTCGCGCCGCCACAACCGGTAAGCCGCGTGGGCCGGCGCGCACAGCGCCTGCTGCAGGCACGCGGCGGCATCCGCATCCAGCGATTCATCCGAATCCAGCAGCAGCACCCAGCGATGGCTGGCCAGGTCGATCGCCGCCTGCTTCTGCGCGCTGTAGCCGGCGAACGGCTGCGCGTGGATACGCGCGCCGTAGTGCGCGGCGATCGCCGTGGTGGCGTCGCTCGAGCCCGAGTCCAGCACCACGATCTCGTCGGCCCAGCTCACCCCGCGCAGGCAGGCGTCGAGCGTGCCGGCGCTGTTGAACGTGGTCACCACCACCGACAACTGTTCACGCCCCATCGCTCGCCTCCACGGGGCGTGCTTCTTTGAGGAGTCCGGCACGGATGCCGGGCTCTTCTTCGCCGGCAGGGATGCCGGCAACGAATAAACTGGCACACCACAGCCCGAGCAGCCAGGCGAACAGCAAGCCCCACCACGCCGAATAGAACGCCAGGTGGGTGTTCAACGGAAACAGCATCACGCCCAGTGCCAGCGTGGCCGGGAACGCCCGCGCCCGCGCCGCCGCGCCAACCCGGCGCCACGCGCGCCACGCGAGCGCGACGCCGGCCAGCCACAGCAGCAGGCCAAGCGTGCCGGTCTCGGTGAGGATCTCCAGTACCAGCTGGTGCGCGTGACAGGCGCCCTCGCCCACGCCGCAGGCTTCGTCGGTGGCCACGAAGTGGTCGGTCGCCGGCGCGTACTGCGGATACGCGTAGCGGAAGCCACGCACGCCGACGCCGTTGATCGGGTGCGCCGCGAACATGCCGAGGCTGGCGTGCCAGATGTCGAGCCGGCCGCTGAGCGCGGTATCGAGCGATTGGTCGGTGCCATGCAGCACCAGCAAGGTACGCTCCATGCGCTCGTGGAACCGCGTCGAGACCTTCCAGGCGATGCCGCCGGCCAGTACCAGCAGCACCGCCGCGACCGCGCAGAGACCGGCAAAGCGCAGCGGCGAACGCGCCTCGCGCCAGGCGAAGCCCAGCGCCACCAGCGCGTAGCAGAGCCAGGCGGCGCGCGAGCCGGCCAGCAGCACCGGACCCAGCACCAGCGCGAACGCCAGCAGCAGGCCCGGCAGGCCCCAGCGCCGTCGCGCCGCCCACAGCGCGAACGGCGACAGCACCGCGAGCGTCGGCCCCAGCTTGAGATTGTCCGCGCCGAAGATGCCGGAAATACGCTCGGCCTCGGCGTGCCCGCCCAGGCTCCAGCCGGTCAGCGCCTGCAGCCAGGCATCGGCGCACCACAGCGCCAGCACCCAGGCCACCGCCACGTACAGCGCCTGCAGCTTGGACTCGCGGCGGATCGCGAAGCAGGCATACAGGCCCAGCGGCGCGTAGCGCAGCAAGGCGGCCGCCGTGCTCCAGCTCTTGCCTGGGCGGATCGCGTCGACGGCGGAGAACAGCGCCGCCGCCACGTAAGCGGCGAGCAGCCACAGCAGTAATTGTGCGCCGGGGTGCTGGCGCAGCGCCTGCGGTTCGCGCGCGAACAGCAGGATCACCCCGAGCAGGCACAGCGCGGTGCCCAGCTCGGCACTGCGCCCGAACGGCAGCAGCGCAATCACCAGCCAGAACGGCAGCAGCGGGGAACGCAACGCGGCCTTGAGCGAAGTAGCGAAGGAGTTCATGCGCGGACCGTGGCGAAGACGACCACGCATTGTAGGCGAGCGGATGCGCCCGCTGCCGCCTCAACCGGCGGCCACCTCGTCGTACAGCGCCAGCGTGGCCTGCTGCATGTCGACCAGGCGGTAGCTTTGCAGCGGCGAGATCGGCGGCGCCACCCGCAGCAGCTCCGCGGCGCGCTCGACCAGCCGCTCGCGATCGCCCGGCGGCACGCGGCCAGCCGGATACAGCTCCGCCAGCAATTCGCCGACGCCGCCGTGCGCGTAGCCCAGCACCGGGCGACACAGCGACAGCGCCTCGATCACCGTGCGCCCGAACGATTCGGGCCGGTTCGACAGCTGCAGCACCAGCGCCGAGATCGCGTAGATGTCGCGCACGTCGTGGCGCGGCGGCGTCAGCACCACCTGCGAGGTCATGCCGCGCACGCGGATCAGCTCGCGCAGTTCGGCCACGTAGGCCTCGCGGCCGGGCTCGATCACGCCCAGCAGCAGCAGTCGGGCCTCGATGCCGCGGCGCTTCAGGTCGGCCAGCAGCTCGACCGCATCGTGGTGCCCCTTCAGCCGTGTACCGCGCCCGGGCAGGGTCAGCAGCGGCGCGCCGGCCAGCGCCGGGAACTCGGCGAAGAAGGCCTTCTGCCAGGCGTCGTCGGGACGATGCCCATAGGGAAACGCTTCCGGGTCGATGCCGCGCGGGATCACCCGCACCCGGCCCGGCTCCAGCCAGCGGTAATGGCTCAGCACGTAGTCGCGCAGGGTCTGCGAGACCGCGATCACGCGCTCGCCACGCAGCAGGATCGCGCTGTAGCGGCCGGGCGAATTGAGCCCGTGCACGGTGGTGACGAAATGCGGCCGCGGCGTCATTCCCTTCAGCGCCCACCAGCCCAGCCAGGCCGGCAACCGCGACCGGGCATGCACGATGTCGGGCTTGAGCTCGCGCAGCACCCGGCGCAACGCGCCGAGCCGGGCCAGCGTAGCCAGCGACTTGCGGCCCAGGTCCAGCGTGATGTGCTCGCTACCCTCGGCCTGCAGCTGTTCGACCAACCGCCCGCCGGCCGAGATCACCACCGAGCGGTGGCCGGCCTGCACCAGCGCCCGTGCGATCTCCAGCGCCGAACGCTCCGCGCCGCCGGAATGCAGCGCAGGGATCAACTGGACCACGGTCAGCAGCTTGACGGGCACGACCATGCTGGACATGAGCTCGGGGCTGGAGGCTTTCATCCTCTGGGGACAAGCAAAAACAATGCCGCCAGCGGCGTGGACGGGCCGGGACGATCAGTCGCGCAGCACGTAATGCGCGGCACAGTAGGCGCAGACTGTCTCGCCGCCGTCATCGACGATCGGCAGGTACACCCTGGGATGCGAATTCCACAACGCCATGCCGGGCATCGGGCAGGACAACGGCAGGTCGGCGCGCGTCACTTCGTAACGATTTTCGGCATTTGCCGGCACCAGCGGCACCGTCGCGGAAAGGGGGGACGACATCAGCGGACTCCGGACTGGACATCAGGCCGCAAATGGTAGCAGGCTGCAGCCTTCTGTCGGGGGACAGCGCAGGGAACACCGGGGAAGCAGCCATGGCGAGAGCGCCATCGGGTTGCCGCCACGATCGTCATGAAGTGAGCACACCAACCTCAACCCGGCGCACGCACCGGGTCAACTGCATGAGCTTAGGAGCTGATCATGGATTTCGGAAAGATCATTGAGCGCATCAAGGCCATCCTGACCACGCCCAGGACCGAGTGGCCCGTCGCCGCTGCGGAACCGGCCAGCGTGCAGGGCCTGTACGCCGGCTACATCGCGATCGTCGCCGCCCTGCCGATCATCGCCGGCTTCATCAAGGGCAGCCTGATCGGCGCGGGCGCGTTCGGCATCACCGTGCGCACACCGATCGGCATGGGCATCGTCGGCATGGTGCTGCACTACGTGCTGGCGCTGGCGATCGTCTATGTGGTGGCGCTGGTCATCAACGCGCTGGCGCCCACCTTCGGCGGCCAGAAGGACATGGTGCAGGCGCTGAAGACCGTGGCCTACTCGTGGACCGCCAGCTGGATCGCCGGCATCGCGGTGATCGTGCCGTGGCTGGGCTGGCTGATCGCGATCGCCGGTGCGATCTACGCCATCTACCTGCTGTACCTGGGCCTGCCGCACACCATGAAGTGCCCGCCGGAGAAGGCCGGCGGCTACACCGCGGTCAGCGTGATCATCGCGATCGTGCTGAGCTGGATCGTCGGCGCAATCGTGGTCGGCGTGATCGGCACCGCGGCGATGACGGGCGCCTCGATGGGTGGCATGCACGTCACCGGCAGCAACGGCGACAGCGTCACCGTCGACAGCAACAGCGCGCTGGGCAAGCTCGCCGCGATCGGCCAGCGCGCCGAGCAGGCCGGCAAGGAACTGGACGCGGCGCAGAAATCCGGCGACAGCGCCGCACAGTCCGCCGCGATGGGCAAGATGATGGGCGCGATGTCGGGCGCCGACGGCACGGTCGAGGCACTGGCGCCAGACCAGATCAAGGCGTTCCTGCCCGACAGCCTGAGCAACCTCAAGCGCAACAGCCTGTCGGCCGAGCGCAACAGCGCGATGGGCATGCAGATCTCCCAGGCCAGCGCCGGCTACGCCGCCGACAACGGTCAGCACATCACGCTGGAAGTCTCCGACACCGGCGGCGCCAAGGGCTTCATGTCGCTGGCCGCCGCGATGGCGCCGGAGGAGGAGAAGCAGACCGAGCACGGCTACGAGAAGACCTACAGCGCCGACGGCAACCTGGTCCACGAAGAATGGGACACCCAGTCAAAGTACGGCGAATACAGCGTGGTGGTCGGCAAGCGCTTCACGGTGAAGGCGAACGGCAACGTCGACAGCATCGACCAGCTGAAGCAGGCGGTGGCCAGCGTCGACCTGGCCAAGCTGGAATCGCTGAAGAACGCCGGCGTGAAATCGAACTGACGCAGGTTTTCTGCGCCCACAAAAAAACCGCGCCGACGATGGCGCGGTTTTTTGTGGGTCACCGCAACCTACTTGGCCGCGGCCTGCTTCGGCACCGAGGCCTCGGTGGTGATGCGGATGGCCAGCTCGTCGCTGACGTTCGGCACGTAGGCGCCGACGCCGAAATCCGAGCGCTTGATGCTGGCGGTGGCGTCGAAGCCGATCGATGGCGCCTTGGTCATCGGGTGCGGGCCGATCTTGTTCAGCGTCGCGGCCAGCACCACCGGCCGGGTCACGCCGTGCACCGTGAGGTTGCCGCTGACCTTGAACTTGTTGCCGCCCAGCGGCTGCACGGCGGTGCTCTTGAAGGTCACCACCGGATACTTCCCGGCATCGAGGAAGTCCGGCTTCTTCAGGTGTTCGTCCAGCGCCGGCACGTGGGTGTCGAGGAGCTCCAGCGGCAGGGTCACGTCGACGCTGGACTTGGCCGGGTGCTGCTCGTCGAACACCAGCGTGCCCTCGCCCAAGCCAAGGTTGGCGGTGGGATTGGAGTAGCCGAAGTGGTTCCAGCTGAACAGGACCATGGTGTGGGCCGGGTCGAGCTTGTAGGTGACCGGAGCGGCCTGGGCCGCCACGACCGCGCCGAGCAGGCCGGCGAAAACGAGATACTTCAGTGCGCGCATGAACGTGGCTCCTGTAGATGATGGGGAAAATGGAAATCAGGCGATCGTGCAGGCTTCGTCGAACCCCAGCCGCGGGCTGCGCGCGAACAGGTTGCGGCTGGCGTCGCCGTAGCCGATGCTGATCAGGAAGTTCGACTTGATCGAGGTGCCGGCAAAGAACGCCGCATCCACGCCGGCATTGTCGAAGCCGGACATCGGGCCGCAGTCCAGCCCGACCGCCCGCGCCGCCAGCAGCAGGTACGCGCCCTGCAAGGTGGCATTGCGGAACGCAGTGGTGTCGATCAGCGGCTGGTTGCCGACGAACCAGCTCCTCGCGTCGGCGTGCGGGAACAGCTTCGGCAGCTTTTCGTAGAACGCGTGGTCGGTGGCCACGATCGCGGTCACCGGCGCCTCCATGGTCTTGGCGCGGTTGCCGTCGGACAGGAACGGCTCCAGCTTCGCCTTCGCCGCCCGCGACTTCACGAATACCACCCGCGCCGGCGAGGAGTTCGCGCTGGTCGGCCCGAACTTGGCCAGCTCGTAGATCTGCTGCAGCTGCTCGTCGCTCACTTCTTTCGGCAGCCACGCATTGAAGGTGCGGGCATGGCGGAACAACTGGTCCAGACTGGCCTCGGAAAGCAACTCGCTCATCGGTATCCTCTGTGGAAAGACGCGTCGTCAATGACGCCATTCAACCAGTTTATAGGTGGTCGCATGCGAACAGTTGACCCATAAGAGGAACGTACAGTGTTCATTCGCGAAACAATGCCGCGACGCCTGCGCCCATGCTGAAACTGCAAGGCGAATGCTGGGTGATCACCGACCACGCCGCCGGCAACCAGCGCCAGGCACTGGCGCTGGCCGAACACCTGCAGCTGCCGCTGCGCCACCTGGTGCTGCAGCCGCGGGCGCCGTGGTCGTGGCTGGCGCCACGGCTGGAACTGGGTGGCCGGCTCGCCCTGCCCATCCAGCAGCGCCGCTTGTTCACGCCGCCGTGGCCGGCGGTGGCGATCGGCTGCGGTCGCGCCGCCGCGCTGTTCACCCGCATGCTGCGCCGGCTGTCCGACGGGCAGTGCTACACCGTGCAGATCCTGAACCCGCGCATCGACCCCGCGCGCTGGGACACGGTGATCGCTCCCCGCCACGACCAACTCGACGGCCCGAACGTGCTGCGCCCGCTCGGCTCGCTGAACTCGGTGGACGACGAGTGGCTGGCCGACGGCCGCGAATCCTGCCCCCGCTTCGCCGAGCTGCCGCAGCCGCGCGTGGGCGTGCTGCTCGGCGGCCCGCGCCAGGGCATCGCACTGAACGCCGACTACGCCCACCGGCTCGCCGCACGCCTGCTCGAACGCCAGCACCGCGAGGGCGGCAGCCTGCTGGTACTGGGTTCGCGGCGCACCTCGCCGGCGCTGGTCGACGTGTTCCGCCAGGCCCTGCGCGGCGTGCCCGGGCTGCTCTGGGCCGGCCCCGACGACGGCCGCAATCCCTACCCCGGCGTACTCGGCTGGGCCGACCGGCTGGTGGTCACGCCCGACTCGGTGAACATGCTCTCCGAAGCCTGCGCCGTCGGCTGCCCGGTCGAGACCCTGGTCACCGCACCGCTGCCGGCGAAGCTCGCGCGCTTCCACCAATCGCTGCGCGAGGCCGGGCGACTGCGGGATCTGGATGAATCGACTCCTGCCACCCCACCATCACCGCTGCGCGAAACGGCCACGATCGCCGCCGCGCTGCGCGAGCGGATCGCACGGCGGCAGGCGACGCAACTGACGGGCTGAGAACGGTCCGGACAACGGCCGTCCTGCCCGCTTTCGCGGGAATGACGAGCAAAAACCGGCGTCCATGAAGCGTCCGCGATTCAGCCGAACGCAAAGCCCAGCGCGTCGGTGACCCCGCGCACGCTGGCGCACAACTGCGCCAGCTCGGCGTCGCGCGGCGCGATGCGCGAGCGCAGGTCGAGCGTGCAGGCCAGCGCGCGGCGCAGCAGGTCGGCGTGGGCCACGCCGAGGACTGCCGCCTGGTCGTTGTCGAGCAGCCCGGCGACGCGGCAGGCCTCGATCAGCCCGGCGTTCGCGGTGACGCCGAGCAGGGCCGGCTGCGCGGTCGCGTGCGCCAGCACCAGTCCCTGCAGCGCGAACTCGATGTCGAGCAGGCCGCCGTGGCCCTGCTTGAGGTCGAACCGGCGCTCGTCGGAACGGTCGCGCTCGGCGCGCCAGCGCGCCCGCATGCTGGCGACCTCGGCCAGCACGGTGGCGCGCTCGCGTGGCACCGCCAGGATCGCGCGGCGCACCCCGGCCAGCTCGACGTTGATTACGCCGTCGCCGGCCACCGGCCGTGCGCGCAGCAGCGCCTGGTGCTCCCACGTCCATGCGCGGCTCTGCTGGTAGGCCACGAAGGCGTCCAGGCTGCCAACCAGCAGGCCCTTGGAGCCATCCGGGCGCAGCCGCGTGTCGACTTCGTACAGGCGCCCGCCGCGGGTCAGCACGGTGAGCCAGTTCATCACCCGCTGGGCCAGGCGCTGGTACCAGCGCGAGCCCTCGATTGGCCGCGCGCCGTCGCTCAGCGCCTGCGCGCGGCGGCCGTCGTAGACGAACACCAGATCCAGGTCGGAAGCAAAGCCCAGCTCCTCGCCGCCAAGGCTGCCGTAGCCCAGCACGGAAAACCCGGAGCCTTCTCCCGGCAGGCGGCCGTGCTGGGCGACCAGCTCGCGCTCGGCCAGCGCCAGCACCGCGCCGACCACCGACTCGGCCAGCGCGGCCAGCCGGCGCGCGGTGGCCACCGCGTCGGCGCGGCCGTCGTTGAAGGCCAGCCCGAGGCGGAACGCGGTGGAAGCCTTGAACTCGTTGATCCGCTCCAGCTCCGCCTCGGCCTCGCGCTCCTCCAGCGTGCCCAGCACGCGCGCGATCTCGGCGGTGATGTCGGCGCGCTTGAGCGGCAATTGGTCGATGCGCGGATCGAGCACGTCGTCCAGCAGCAGCGGCTGCGCGATCACGCGCTCGGCCAGGAACGCGCTGTCGGCGAACAGCCGCACCAGCCGTCGCCGCGCCGCTGGCTGTTCTTCCAGCAGCGCGAGATAGGATGAGCGCCGCGCCACCGCCTGCATCAGTCGGCACAATCGCAGCAGGCTGGGCACCGGCGCGGTGGTGGCGCGGGCGGCGTCGAGCAGTTGCGGCATCAGGTGGTCGAGGCGCTCACGCGAGCGCGGCGACATCGCGCGCACCGCCGCGGCCTGCGGCAATTTCAGCAGGGCATCGGCCAGCTCGGCGCCGGGCGCGAAGCCGGAAGCTTCCAGCGTGGCGGCGTCCAGCGATTCGTCGCAGGTGTGCTGCCACAGCAGCTTGTCGGCCGCCGGCACGCGGGCGGCGCGGCCGCCCTGCGGCATGAGCACGGCGGCAAATTCCTCGCTGACGCTGGCGCGCTGTTTCGCCAGCGCCGCATGCAGGCTGTCCCAGTCGGGATAGTCGAGGCCGCGCGCGATGCGCTCGCGGCTCAGCGCGTCGGCGGGGATGTCGTGGGTCTGCGCGTCGCGCAGCATCTGCACGCGGTTCTCGACCCGGCGCAGCAGCACGTAGGCCTCGCGCAGCATGCCCGCGCGCGCCGCGCCGATGTGGCCGCGCGCCTCGCACGCAGTCAGCGCGCCGAGCAGGCCGCGTACGCGCAAGCTGGGCTCGCGGCCGCCGCGGATCAGCTGGGTCAGCTGCACGATGAACTCGATCTCGCGGATGCCGCCGGCGCCGAGCTTGAGGTTGTCGGCCAGGTCCTTGCGCGCCACCTCGGCGTCAATCAGCGCCTTCATCTCGCGCAGCCCCGCGAACGCGGTGTAGTCGAGGTATTTGCGGTACACGAACGGGCGCAGCAGCTCCTGCAGCTGCTTGCCGGCGGCGCGGTCGCCGGCCACCGGGCGCGCCTTGATCCAGGCGTAGCGTTCCCAGTCGCGGCCCTCGTTCTGGTAGTACTGCTCCATCGCGGCAAACGACAGCGCCAGCCGCCCGGCGTTGCCGAACGGGCGCAGGCGCAGGTCGACCCGTGCGCAGATGCCGTCCATGGTCGGCTCGTTCAGCAGGCGCACCAGCTGGCGCCCGAGCCGCACGAAGTACTCGCTGTTGTCCAGCGCGTGTGCGCCGTCGCTGTGGCCACCCTGCGGGTAGGCAAACACCAGGTCGATGTCGGAGGAGAAGTTCAGCTCGCTGCCGCCGAGCTTGCCGAAGCCGATCACCAGCAGCCGCTGCAGCGCGCCGTCGTGGTCGCGACTGGCGCCGTAGCGCGCGGCCAGCGCGCGTTCGGACCAGCCCAGCGCCAGCTCCAGCAGCACCTCGTACAGCACGCTGGTGGCCGACAGCGTTTCCGGCAATTCGTCCAGGGCATTGACGTCGCGAAACACCAGCCGCAGCGCCTCGGCATGGCGGAAGCGGCGCAGCACGGTCATGCAGGCGGCCTCGTCCGCCGGCAGCTTCAGGGCGTCGCTGCGCGCGCTGGCATCGCTGCCCGAGCGCAGCCGCTCCAGCCCGGCCGGCGCCAGCAGCTGCGGCTGGCGGCACCACACGTCGAACGCGAAATCGCTGGCCAGCAGGGTGCGCCGGATCCGCTCGGCCACGCCGGCATCGTCATGCAGCGGCACCCCGGCGGCGCGGCAGCGGGCAGCCAGGTCGCCGTAGCGGTCGTCGATCAGCGCCTGCAGCGCGGCGGATTCGGGATGGCTCATCCTGCCATTGTGCCGCATGCCGGGCGCCTGCCGGGACCACGCCGACGGACCACCGGCACCTACCCGCTGTTCATGCAAATGCCATTACATTGACCCGTCCAGACCATGACAGCAAACGCGGCACTGCCATGCCCTTGAACTCCGCCCACCCACTCGCACACTGGCGCGTCGTCGTTTCCCGCGTCGGGTTGCTGTTGTTGCTGGCGCTGGCCTTCGTGCTGCTGACCGGGCTGCTGGACGGCGGCATCGGGGTGACCCCGCTGCGCCTGTTCGACCAGGCGCGCTATCCGCTGGCCAACGCCTGGCCGGGCCTGCTGCTGGCCGGCCTGCTGCTGGCGATCAGCCGCCGCGCGCTGCTGTCGTTCGCGCTCGCGTTCCTGCTGCAGGGGCTGCTGTACGCGGTGAACGTGCTGAAGGTGGCGAACCTGGGCACGCCGCTGCTGCCGGACGATTTCCGCATCGTCGGCCAGTTGCACAAGGGCGGCATGCACATCCTGTCCGGCTACCTGCCGCACAGCCCGTGGCCGTACCTGGGCCTGCTCGCCGCGGTGGCGCTGATCGTCGCCGCGTGGCGGCTGGAGCCACCGCTGTTCGCGCGCCGCACGCGCGGCGCGCGCCTGCTCGGCGGCAGCGTGCAGGCGCTGGCGCTGGCCAGCATGCTGGTCGGCCTACCCGCCTGGGCGAAGGTCTACAACGCGAAGACACTGTGGCTGGAACCGTGGTCGACGATCTCCACCACCACCCATTCCGGCCTGGTCAGTGCGCTGATGCTGTTCCATCTCGAATACGGCAAGGGCGAGCACAAGCCCGACCGCGCCGAGGCGGCCCGGCTGATCGAGCAGTCCACGCCGGCCCTGCTGCAGTCGATGCAGGCGCCGGGCGCCGCTGGCGAGCTGCCCGACATCGTGGTGGTGCAGAGCGAGTCGTTTTTCGACCCGAGCATCATGCGCGGCTACGAGCACAGCAACTTCGCGCCGAACCTGCGCCGGCTCGCCGCACACGGCAGCAGCGGCAAGCTGCACGTGCCCACCTTCGGCGGCGGCACCATCCGCACCGAGTTCGAGTTTCTCACCGGGTTGTCGCTGCGCTACTTCGACAACCTGCAGTTCCCCTACCTGCAGATGAGCCACAAGGCGCTGCCGGGGCTGGTGCGCACGCTGAGCCGGCATGGCTACTCGACGCTGGCCCTGCACGGCAACGACCCGGCGTTCTGGAACCGCACCGCCGCGTTCAAGGCGATCGGCTTCGACCGCTTCGTGTCGCAGTCGTCGTTCCCGCCCACCGCGGCGAACGACGGCAAGTACATGGCCGACAGCGCGATGACCGACGAGATCATGGCCCAGCTGAAGGACGACGGCCCACCGCAGTTCATCTTCGCCATCAGCATCGAGGCGCACGGCCCGTACGACGTCGAGCCGGCCCGCATCGCCGAACGCGACGCGATCCCGGTGCCCGAGGGCATCGAAGGCCGCGACAAGCTGGAGCTGCAGACCTACCTCTACCACCTGAAGCACGCCGACGCCGAACTCGGCCGGCTGGTGAAGCTGCTGGCCCAGCGCCAGCGGCCCAGCGTGGTGCTGTTCTATGGCGACCACCTGCCCGCGCTGAGCAACAGCTACCAGATCGCCGGCTTCGTCGACGGCGGCGACATGCTGGGCCAGGCCGGCGTGTGGCTGCTGGTCGACCCGAAGCACCCGGGCAAGCGCCGCACCACCGACACGGCGTCATGGCTGCTGCCCGGCAAGCTGCTGGCGCACGTCGGCATCCACGACGATCCGTACTTCGCGCTGACCGAACTGGTCGGCCCGCAGCTGGCCGCGCTCACCGAGGCCCCCGGTGCGCCGCCGCTGGCCGAGGGCGACGCGCAGCAGCAACTCGACCAGGCCATGGCCAGCATCGACCAGCTGCGCATGAAGGACAAACTGGACAGCCTGTTGCCGCGGCCGGCGGCGCCGGCGGCGACCGGCGCCCTTGCCCATGGCGACGCCGCGCCGGGGCCGTCATCCGCTGCCGTCCGGTGACGCGCGGAACCCGGCGCTGGCGTCGGGATTGCCGTTCAGCGAACTGTCCCTCCAGCCCGCACGCGGCGATCCGCGCCGGTTACGAGCGCTGGCGTCGGGATTGCCGTTCAGCGAACTGTCCGGCAGCTGAAGACCGCGACCCCGTGTTCAGACGACAGTCTGCCAGCGACGCCTAGGTTCGACGTGCCCGCGGAGCAGCGTGCAGGGGCGTGCCCAGCGGCCTTTCCCCTATCGTGGAGGCTCATCCCATGCGCAAGACCATGCTTTCCGTCCTCGTCATCGGTGCCAGCGTATTCACCGCATCCGCCTTCGCCCAGGCCCATCTCGGCGGCGCCGCTCAGGTCGGTGCCAGCGCCCACGTCGGCGCCGCGGCGCCGAGCGCCCTGCACGCCGTCGACCAGACCACCGCGCAGACCGAACGGCGCCTACAGCGCACCGACTCCCGCCTGAAACGCCACACCCGCAAGGCCGTCGACACGAGCCGCTCAAACATCGACGACCACGCCGACGCCGACGCCGACGCGAATGCCAACGGCACGATCGGAGCGGGTGCCGACGACTCGCATGCCGATGCCAACGCCAACGTCGAGGCCGGCGCCGGCCTCGACACCGCCGCCACCGCCGGCAAGGCCGGCGAGATGGGCCAGGGCGTGGGTGGCGACGTGCGCGACGCCGCGCATACGGCGATCCAGTCCACCGACCGCGCCGCCGGCTCGGTCGGCGACGCGGTGAAGGGCGTCAACGCCAGCGGCAACGCCGGCGTCAGCGGCAACGCGAACACCCACGGCCACTGAGCCCACTGCCACCGGTACGGCATCTCGTCCATGCCGGCAAGGCAAAAGAAAAACCCCGCCAAGGCGGGGTTTTTCTTGTCGCGTGCCCTTCGACTTGGCCGCTGCGCGGCTACGCTCAGGGCGAACGGCTGCGGCCGGATCAGAAATCCATGCCGCCCATGCCGCCCATGCCGCCGCCCATGCCGCCGGCGCCGTGGTTGTGCTCTTCCTTCTTCGGCAGCTCGGCGACGATCGCCTCGGTGGTGATCGCCAGGCCGGCGACCGACGCGGCATGCTGCAGGGCCGTGCGGGTCACCTTGGTCGGATCCAGGATACCCATCTCGACCATGTCGCCGAACTCGCCGGTGGCGGCGTTGTAGCCGAAGTTGCCCTTGCCTTCCTTGACCTTGTTGAGCACCACGGACGGCTCTTCGCCAGCGTTGGCGACGATCGCGCGCAGCGGCGCTTCCAGCGCGCGGCGGGTGATCGCGATGCCGAGGTTCTGGTCGGTGTTGTCGCCCTTCAGACCTTCGACCGCCCTCAGCGCGCGGATCAGCGCGACGCCGCCGCCGGGGACCACACCTTCCTCGACTGCCGCACGGGTCGCGTGCAGGGCATCTTCGACGCGCGCCTTCTTTTCCTTCATCTCGACTTCGGTGGCGGCACCGACCTTGATCACCGCCACGCCGCCGGCCAGCTTGGCCACGCGCTCCTGCAGCTTCTCGCGGTCGTAGTCGGAGGAGGTCTCCTCGATCTGCGCCTTGATCTGCTTGATGCGCGACTGGATCTTCTCCGCCTCGCCGGCGCCGTCGATGATGGTGGTGTTTTCCTTGGTGATCACGATGCGCTTGGCGCGACCCAGGTCGCCGATGGTGGTCTTCTCCAGCGACAGGCCCACTTCCTCGGACACGACCTGGCCGTTGGTGAGGATGGCGATGTCCTCGAGGATCGCCTTGCGACGGTCACCGAAGCCCGGCGCCTTGACGGCGGCGACCTTGACGATGCCGCGGATGGTGTTGACCACCAGCGTGGCCAGCGCCTCGCCTTCCACTTCCTCGGCCACGATCAGCAGCGGCTTGCCGGCCTTGGCGACGGCTTCCAGCACCGGCAGCAGCTCGCGGACGTTGGAGACCTTCTTGTCGTGGATCAGGATGTACGGATCGTCCAGCTCGACCTGCTGGCTCTGCTGGTTGTTGATGAAGTACGGCGACAGGTAGCCGCGATCGAACTGCATGCCTTCGACCACGTCCAGCTCGTTCTCCAGGCCCGAGCCTTCCTCGACCGTGATCACGCCTTCCTTGCCGACCTTCTTCATCGCGGTGGCGATGATGTCGCCGATGTTGGTGTCGGAGTTCGCCGAGATGGTACCGACCTGGGCGATTTCCTTGTCGTTCGCGGTGGGGTTGGAGAGCTTCTTCAGCTCGCCGACGGCGGCGATGACCGCCTTGTCGATGCCGCGCTTCAGATCCATCGGGTTCATGCCGGCGGCGACCGCCTTGAGGCCTTCCTGGATGAACGCCTGCGCCAGCACGGTGGCGGTGGTGGTGCCGTCACCGGCGACGTCGGAGGTCTTGGAGGCGGCTTCCTTGACGATCTGCGCGCCGAGGTTCTCGTACTTGTCGGCCAGCTCGATCTCCTTGGCGACGGACACGCCGTCCTTGGTGATCGTGGGGGCGCCGAAGCTCTTCTCGAGCACGACGTTGCGGCCCTTCGGGCCGAGCGTGACCTTGACGGCATTGGCGAGCGTGTTCACGCCCTTGAGGATGCGCGAGCGGGCGTCTTCGCCGAAGCGGACTTCTTTAGCGGCCATAAATTTTTCCTTGAAAAATTTTGAAATAAGTAAAGGGGTTTTGCAGCGGATCACCGAACCGTACGGTGTGCGCGCTTCAACGCGCTCGACCCGGCCCGGCCAAAGGCGTCAGCCCTCGATCACCGCCACGATGTCGTCTTCCTTCAGGAAGACCAGCTCTTCGCCGTCGATCTTGATTTCCTGCCCAGCGTACTTGCCGAACAGCACCACGTCGCCGGCCTTCAGCGACATCGGGCGCACCTTGCCGTCGCTCATGATCAGGCCGGTGCCGGCAGCGACGACCTTGCCGCGGGTCGGCTTCTCGGTGGCGCTGTCGGGGATGACGATGCCGCCGGCGGAGACGCGCTCTTCTTCGAGACGCTTGACGATGACGCGGTCGTGCAACGGACGCAGTGTGCTCATGGATGACTCCAGCTGTTACAAGTGGTTGATGGGCAAGTCTTTCAAGATCCGGGCCTGCGATCTTGTTAGCACTCGGAGTGAATGAGTGCCAATTTTACGTGTCTGCGACGCCGCTGCAAGAGCTGCGTGACCCGGGATGGATAAGCTAATTGGGCGGGCGGCTGCGACTTTCAAGAGTGATCGGCGAAATCGACCTGCAACCGGGGTAGGCTTGACGGATGACCCGGCCTGCAGCGCCCAACGCCGTCCTGCTCTGCTATTGCGCCTGCCCCGACACGGCCAGCGCGCAGGCGATCGCCGGAGCGTTGGTGGACGAACGGCTGGCCGCCTGCGTGAACCGCCTGCCCGGGGTCGTCTCGACCTATCGCTGGCAGGGCCGCGTGGCCACCGAGGGCGAGGAGCTGCTGCTGATCAAGACCACCGCCGCGCGCTTCGACGCGCTGAAGGCGCGGCTGCTCGAACTGCACCCGTACGAGTTGCCCGAGCTGGTCGCGGTGCCGGTGCAGCGCGGCCACGCGGCCTATCTGGACTGGGTGCGCGCTGCGACCGGCGAGGCGCCGCAAGACTGCTGACAGCCCTTGTCAGTGGCGCCTGAGCACACTGGATGTCCCCGCCCTGCCGCCCCTCGAGATGAAGAAGATCGACTATGCCGTGCTGCTCTCGCTAGGCGCCCTGTGGGGCGGCTCGTTCCTGTTCATGCGGATGGGCGCCGGCGCCTTCGGCGCGCTGCCGCTGGCCGGATTGCGCGCGATCGGCGCGGCGCTGTGCTTCCTGCCGCTGCTGGCCTCGCGCACGCGGCTCGCCGAATGGCGCGCACACTGGAGGCCGATCGCGGTGGTCGGGCTGACCAATTCGGCGCTGCCGTTCGTGCTGTTCACCTTCGCCACGCGCAGCCTGCCGGCGGGCCTGGCCTCGATCATCGACGGCATGACGCCGATGTTCGCCGCCCTGATCGGCTGGCTGTGGCTGGGCCAGCGACTGGATGCCTGGCGCAGCGCCGGGCTGGCGATCGGCTTCGCCGGCGTGGTCTGGCTGGCCGAGGGCAGCCTCGCACTGGGGCCGGGCGCGGGCATGGCGTTGCTCGCCTGCGTCGCCGCCACCATGCTGTACGGCTACGCCGTGCACTACACGCACCTGCGGCTGGCCGGGGTGACGCCGCTGGTGGTGACGGTCGGCAGCCACATGGTCGCCGCACTCCTGCTGCTGCCGACGACGCTGCTGGCGTGGCCGGCGCAGGCCCCACCGCTGCAGGCATGGCTGGCGGCCGCAGGGCTGGCCGTGCTGTGCACCGCGCTGGCCTACGTGCTGTTCTTCTGGGTGCTGGCGCGGGTCGGCGCGACGCGGATCATGGTGATCCCCTACCTGATCCCGGCGTTCGGCGTGCTGTGGGGCGCCCTGCTGCTCCACGAGCCGGTGAGCGCCCGCATGCTTGGCGGCTGCGCGGTGATCCTGCTGGGTACCGCGCTCACCACCGGGCTGGTCCGTGGGCGCCGCGCCGCGCCGCCATTGGCCGCCGGGGAGGCATAAGGCCGCAACAAACGGCGTCCCCTTGCGCATGCTCCATAATGTCTTTCCCACCGTAGTACCACTTGAACCCGGAACCACGATGCCTTCGATCACCGGCCGTCTGGCCGCCCGCCTTCCCGCCCTGGCCGTGCTGCTGCTCGGCCTGCTGTGGGCCGTGCCCGCGCCGGCGCAGGACACGGAAAACCTGCTGCCGGTGACCGAGGCGTACAAGCTCAGCGCCGACGCCGCCACACCCGGCGTGCTGAAGCTGCACTGGACCATCGCGCCGGACTACTACCTCTACCGCGGCCGCATGAAGTTCAAGGGCGGCGACGGCGTCACCCTCGGCGAGGCGCAGCTGCCGGACGGCGAGAAGCACCACGACGAATACCTCGGCGACGTGGAGACCTATCACCACGGCGTCGACGCCAGCATCCCGTACACCGTCGCCGCCGGCACCACGCGGCTCACGCTGAGCGTGCAGTACCAGGGCTGCCACGAGGTCGACCCGAAGATCTGCTACCCGCCGCATACCGAGCACCTCGACCTGCCGCTACCCACCGCTGCCGGCGCTGCGGCCACGCCAGCTGCCGGCAGCGCATTGGGCGCAGCACTCGACCGGCTCGGCAGCAATGCGGGCGCAGCCATGACCGGCGCGCCGCTGCCGGCCGAGCAGGCGTTCCGCTTCGAGGCGCTGGCGCAAGGTCCCAAACAGCTGTTGCTGCGCTGGACGATGCCGAAGGGCTACTACCTGTACCGCGACCAGACCACGCTGAAGCTCGCCGACGCCGCTGGCCTCGCGCTGAAGCCCGCCTGGCCGGCCGGCACTGCGCATCATGACGAACACTACGGCGACGTCACCGTGTACTTCGACCAGGTCGAGCTGCCGGTGACGCTGGAAGGCGACCTGGCCGGCCGCAAGCAGCTCGCGCTGCAGGCGAGCTTCCAGGGCTGCCAGGACGGCGGCCTGTGCTATCCGCTGATGACGCGCGCAGTGCAGATCGACCTGAACGGCGGTGCGCCGGCCACCGCGGTGGCGGTGCCAGAACGCCCGCCAGGCGATCTTGCCGACGGCCCGCTGCGGGTCAGCCTGCTCGCCGCACTGCTGTTGGCGCTCGGCGGCGGCCTGGTGCTGAACCTGATGCCGTGCGTGCTGCCGGTGCTGTCGATCAAGGCGGTCAGCGTACTGGAGAGCGGCGGGAACCGCGCCACCGCCCGCCGCCACGCATTGTTCTACACCGCCGGCGTGCTGTGCAGCTTTGCCGCGCTGGGGCTGGGCATCCTCGCCCTGCGCGCGGCCGGCCACGCGCTGGGCTGGGGCTCGCAGCTGCAGCAGCCGCTGCTGGTCGGCGCGTTGGCCTGCGTGATGCTGGCGGTGGGCCTGTCGATGTCCGGCGTGGTGCAGTTCGGCGCCTCGCTGGGCAACACCGGCGCGGTGCTGGCGTCGCGCTCCGGCCCGGCCGGCGACTTCTTCACCGGCGTGCTGGCGGTGGTGGTGGCCAGCCCGTGCACCGCGCCGTTCATGGGCAGCGCGCTGGCGTATGCGTTCGCCGCGCCGATGCTGTCGGCGCTGCTGGTGTTCCTGATGCTGGGCGTCGGGCTGGCGCTGCCGTTCCTGGCGGTCGGCTTCGTGCCCGCATTGGCGCGCCTGCTGCCGAAGCCCGGCCGCTGGATGGAAACGCTGAAGCAGGTGCTGGCCTTCCCGATGTACCTCACCGCCGCCTGGCTGGTGTGGGTGCTGGCCAACCAGCGCGGCGCCGATGCGGTCGGCCTGGTGTTGGTGGCGATGGTGCTGCTGGCGATGACGCTGTGGTGGTTCGAGCGCAGCCGCTCGCGCGGCGCGGCCAGCAAGATCGCCGTGGCGGTGCTGGCAGTCGCCACCCTGGTGCCGATGTACCTGCTCGCCCACGTGCCGCCGCCGTCGAGCACGGCCACGGCGGAGGACGGCGTAGTCGCCTACAGCCCGCAGAAACTCGCCGAATTGCGCGCAGCCGGCACCCCGGTCTTCGTCGACATGACCGCCGACTGGTGCGTCACCTGCAAGGCGAACGAGCACGCGGTACTGGGCACGCAGGCGTTCCGCGACCTGCTCCAGCGCACCGGCGCGGTCTACATGAAGGGCGACTGGACCGACGTCAACCCGACCATCAGCGCGTTCCTGCAGCAATACCACTCGCCCGGCGTGCCGCTGTACGTGGTGTTCCCGAAAGACGGCGGCCCCGGCAGGCGACTCTCCACCGTGCTGACCCGCTCGCTGGTCGAGCGGGCGCTGACCGAAGCGGCGCACTGATGCTCGGTCGCGGCAACTGGCTGATCCTCGGCCTGGCCATGCTGCTCGCCGCACTGGGCGGCTACCTGCAACACCGCCAGCGGCCTGCCGGGACGCCGCCGACTCTGCTCGGCCAGCCGTTGCCGCCGCTGGTGCTGCCCGACCTCGACGGCAAACCGCATCGGCTGGACGATTACCGCGGGCACCGCCTGCTGCTCAATTTCTGGGCCAGCTGGTGCGCACCCTGCCTGCGCGAGATGCCGGCGCTGGCCGAGGCCCAGGCCAAGTTCGGCGAACAGGAGGCGATCGTGATTGGAATCGCGATGGATGAGCCGGCGCACGTTCGCGCCTTTTTGGCCGCACATGTGGTGGATTACCCGATCTTGATCGGCGACATGGGCCCGCCAAGCACGTCGCTGAAACTCGGCAATACGCAGCAGGTGCTGCCATATAGCGTATTGATCGACACCGATGGGCGCATCTTGGCCACGCATGCCGGCCCGCTGTCGGCGGCGCAGCTGGCGCACTGGCTGGCACCGGCATCCACCGGGCGTTGACATACGCTCACGGATGGAAACCCGGCGCTTCTCCGCCAAACATCGTCGATCTGCAGCGAACTGGACAAGATTCCCGACTGCGCGCACACTGCGCCGGGTTCCGGGAGCTCCGGACGCTGGCCGGACGATGCCGTGGCGAAAATCCTGGTCCTGCACGGACCCAACCTCAACCTGCTGGGTGCACGCGAGCCGCACATCTACGGCCGCGAGACACTGGCCGAGATCAACCAGCAGCTGGCCGAGCGTGCGCGCGCGGCCGGGCACGAGCTGGCCTGGTTCCAGTCCAACGCCGAGCACGAGCTGGTCGGGCGCATCCATCAGGGCCGCGACGACGGCACCGCGATCGTCCTGTGCAATGCCGGTGCGTTCACCCACACCAGCATCGCCTTGCGCGACGCGTTCGCCGCGGCGGCGATGCCGTTCATCGAGCTGCACCTGTCGAATGTGTTCGCCCGCGAGCCGTTTCGCCACCACTCCTACCTGTCCGACATCGCACTCGGTGTGATTTGCGGCTTCGGCGGCGACAGCTACCGGCTGGCACTGGACGCGGCGTTGCAGCGGCTGCAGGCAAGCCCCGCCCCCTGACCGAACCCGGCCGCACGGCCCACCCCATTCACTCCCGGCCACCGCAGCGGTGGCCTGACTGACCAAAGGCTGATCCGATGGATTTGCGCAAAATCAAGAAGCTGATCGACTTGCTCGAGGAATCCAACCTCGCCGAACTGGAAATCAAGGAGGGTGAGGAGGTCGTGCGCCTGTCGCGCGTGCCGAAGAATGCCGCGCCAGTCGCCGCCGCACCGACCGTCGCGCCGATCGCGGTGGCCGCCGCCCCGGTCGCCGCTGCCGCGGCAGCAGCCGAGGCTCCGCCGGCGAACGCGCTGCCCGCCGGCCACGTGGTGAAGGCGCCGATGGTCGGCACCTTCTACGCCTCGGCCACCCCCGGCACGCCGGCCTTCGTCAAGGTCGGCCAGCAGGTCAAGGCCGGCGAGACGCTGGGCATCATCGAGGCGATGAAGATGTTCAACCAGATCGAGGCCGACGTGGCCGGCACCGTGCAGGCGATCCTGGTCGAGAACGGCCAGCCGGTGGAATTCGACGAACCCATGTTCGTGATTGCCTGAGGCCGCCCGGATGCTCGAGAAGGTCGTCATCGCCAACCGCGGCGAAATCGCGCTGCGCGTATTGCGCGCCTGCCACAGTCTGGGCATCAAGACCGTGGCGGTGCACTCCACCGTGGACCGCAACCTGAAGCACGTCGGCCTCGCCGACGAATCGATCTGCATCGGCCCCGGGCCGTCGGTCGACAGCTACCTCAACATCCCGCGGATCATCGCGGCGGCCGAGATCACCGACGCCCAGGCGATCCACCCTGGCTACGGCTTCCTGTCCGAGCGCGCCGACTTCGCCGAACAGGTGGAGCAGTCCGGCTTCGTCTTCATCGGCCCGACCGCCGAGGTGATCCGCCTGATGGGCGACAAGGTCGAGGCGATCCGCGCGATGAAGGCGGCCGGCGTGCCGTGCGTACCCGGCTCCGGCGGCCCGCTCGGCGAGGACGTCGACGCCAACATCAAGATCGCCCGCGAGATCGGCTACCCGGTGATCATCAAGGCCGCCGGCGGCGGCGGCGGCCGCGGCATGCGCGTGGTGCGCACCGAGGCCCATCTGGGCAATTCCATCGTGATGACCAAGCAGGAGGCCAAGGCGGCCTTCGGCAACGACCAGGTGTACATGGAGAAATTCCTGGAGAATCCGCGCCACGTGGAGGTCCAGGTACTGGCCGACGGCCAGGGCAACGCGATCCACCTGGGCGAGCGCGACTGCTCGATGCAGCGCCGTCACCAGAAGGTGGTGGAAGAAGCGCCGGCGCCGGGCATCACGCCCGAGCAGCGCGCGGCGATCGGCAAGGTCTGCGTCGACGCCTGCCTGCGCATCGGCTACCGCGGCGCCGGCACCTTCGAGTTCCTGTTCGAGAACGGCCGCTTCTACTTCATCGAGATGAACACCCGCATCCAGGTCGAGCACCCGGTGACCGAGTTCATCACCGGCGTGGATCTGGTGCGCGAGCAGCTCTTGATCGCCGGCGGCGAGAAGCTGTCGATCCGCCAGGAGGACATCAAGATCACCGGCCACGCGATCGAGTGCCGCATCAACGCCGAGGATCCGGACACGTTCCTGCCCAGCCCCGGCACGGTGAAGCGCTTCGAGGCGCCCGGCGGCCCCGGCGTGCGGGTGGACACGCATCTCTACGACGGCTACCGCATCCCGCCGAACTACGACTCGATGATCGGCAAGCTGATCGTGCACGGCCCCGACCGCGACACCGCGATCGCGCGCATGCGCCTGGCACTGGCCGAGACGGTGATCGAGGGCGTCAAGTGCAACATCCCGCTGCAGCAGCGGATCATGGCCGACGTCGGCTTCCAGCACGGCGGGCAGAACATCCACTACCTCGAAAAGCGGATGGCCGAGCAGAAAGAGAAAGCCGCCGCCGGCACCTGACCTCTCTGTGGGAGCGCACCCTTTGCGCGATGCTCTTCCATCGCGCACAGAGTGCGCTCCCACGGCCTATCGAATACGCCTCATGCCATTCCTCGAACTCTCCCTGGTCGTTCGCACCGAACAGCAGCCCCGCGCGGAAGAAGCGCTGGACGACCTCGGCGCGCTGTCGATCACGCTGCGCGACGCCGACGCGGAGACGCCGGACGAGCAAGCGATCTTCGAGCCCGGCGTGGGCGAACTGCCGCTGTGGCCGACGATCACGCTGAACGCGCTGTTCGACGAACACGCCGACCGGCGCGGCCTCGCCGCCGCGCTGGGCGAACTGCTGCCGTGGCTCGAACCCGACCAGCTGAACTTCGCCGAGCTCGCCGACCAGGACTGGGAGCGCGCGTGGATGGACCAGTTCAAGCCGATGCCGTTCGGTCGGCGGCTGTGGATCTATCCGTGGAACATCGAGCCACCCATCGATGACGAGCGCGTCGTCGTGCGGCTCGACCCGGGCCTGGCTTTCGGCAGCGGCACCCACCCGACCACCGCGCTGTGCCTGGAATGGCTGGACGGCCTGGACCTCGCCGGCAAGACCCTCACCGACTACGGCTGCGGCTCCGGCATCCTGGCGATCGCCGCGCTGAAGCTCGGCGCGGCCAGTGCGGTCGGCGTCGACAACGACCCGCAGGCGCTCATCGCCTCACGCGACAACGCCGAGCGCAACGGCGTGGCCGAGCGCCTCGCGCTGTTCCTGCCAGAGGATCACGTGGTCGAGGCCGCGGACGTGTTCATCGCCAACATCCTCGCCGGCCCGCTCGGCACATTGGCGCCCCGCTTTGCTGCCGCCGCGAAGCCCGGCGCACCGTTCGCCATCTCCGGCATCCTCGCCGGCCAGCAGGACGAACTGCTGGCGCGCTATGCCGAGTGGTTCGACGAACTGCACGTGGACACGCGCGGGGACTGGGTGCGCATCAGCGGTCGGCGCCGCGGCTGAGCGCGCGCGCCGGCTCCCGCTGCCGGGGTCGCGGCGACTTCAGGCAGGCCCTGAAGCCGCCGCGACCACCCTGCTAAGCTTGCCGCGTATCGATCCGCAACGGCCCGCATGTATACCCAGTGTCCCGAATGCCTGTCCGTGTTTTCGCTCGACGCGCAGACGCTGGCGCAGGCGCACGGCCACGTCGTGTGCGGGCACTGCGAAGCCGGCTTCGACAGTCTCGCCACACTCGCCGAGCAGCTCCCGCCGGAGCCCTTTGTCGAGCTGCCGCTCAACCAGCCCGCGCTGCAGCCGCCACGGCTCGACCTGGTGGTCTATCGCCCGCGCCCCGGCCCGCCGGCAGTCGTCGCCGACGAGATGGTCGTGGCCGCCGCACCGCGGCCGCCCGTCGGGGATTTTTCGCAACTGGTCTTCGCCCCGCGTTTCGCCCGCGAGCCGCGCACGCACCAGCACGAACGGGCGGCCCGACGCAACCGGCGGCAGCCGCGCTCGTCCGGCGAGCGACACTGGCCGTGGATCACGGCATGCCTGTTGCTCACCCTGCTGCTGGCCGTCCAGCTGGCCTGGGCCGAGCGCGACGAACTGATCCGCCAGCCGCTCGTGAACCACTGGCTGCGCGGCAGCTGTGCCATGCTCGGCTGCGAACTGCCGCTGGTCGCCGCGCCGCAGCAGTTGCGCCTGCTGGCCAGCAACGTGCAGGCCCATCCCAGCGTCGCCGGTGCGCTGATGATCAGCGCCAGCGTGCGCAACGACGCCGGCTTCGCCCAGCCCTGGCCGGTGCTGGCGATCACCTTGTCGAATGCCCAGGGCCAGCGCATCGCGATGCGCCGGTTGCAGCCGGCGGAGTACCTGGACGACGCCGCGGTCCTGCGCCACGGCCTGGCGCCCGGCGGCAGCGCCGTGCTGCTGCTGGAGGTGGAAGATCCGGGCGACAACGCGGTGGCGTTCGAGATCGGTTTCGAATAATGGCGCCTGCGGTACTTAAAATTGTCGGCTCGCGCGGGTAGACTCGACCCCTCGCGCCGACATGTCCGACGGCATGCGATAGACGCCGCGACGCGCAAGACCAGCCATAACCATGAGCAGCGACCGATGCAGTCGCCGCTTCGCACGTGAGGGAAAATGTCCGTGAATGCCGTAAGACTGCCTGCTGCCGAGGCCGCGAAACAGGCCTCGTTGCAGGGCACGGGTTCGCCTGGCGCCAGCCTTCAGGGGCAGAGTGCGCTGAGCGAATGCGTCACCCGCATGGTGCGCCGCTACCTTGCCGACATCGGCGACACCGAATGCGCCGAAGGACTGCACGCGCTGGTGCTGCACGAAGTCGAAGTGCCGCTGCTGCGCGAGGTGCTGGCGTTCCACGACGGCAACCAGAGCCGCGCCGCCGGCGCGCTCGGCATCAACCGCGCCACCTTGCGCAAGAAGCTGGCTGCGCACGGCCTGTTGTAACCCGCCCGAAGCCGCCCATCATCCGGACGGCTATAATGAGCGGCTTTCCCCTCCTGGTAACCCGCTCATGTCCGCCCCCCAGCTCGTCCCGGTTCGTCGCGCCCTGCTCAGTGTCTCCGACAAGACCGGGCTGATCGAGCTGGGCCGACGCCTCGCCGCGAAGGGCATCGAGCTGCTTTCCACCGGCGGCAGCGCGAAGGCGTTGCGCGAAGCCGGCATCGCGGTCACCGAGGTCAGCGACCTCACCGGTTTTCCCGAGATCATGGACGGCCGCGTGAAGACGCTGCACCCGAAGGTGCATGGCGGCCTGCTCGGCCGCCGCGGCACCGACGACCAGGTGATGGCCGGACTCGGCATCGTGCCGATCGACCTGCTGGTGCTGAACCTGTACCCGTTCGAGGCGACCGTGGCCAAGCCCGATTGCACGCTGGAGCAGGCGATCGAGAACATCGACATCGGTGGCCCGGCGATGCTGCGCTCGGCGGCGAAGAACTGGAACGACGTGGGCGTGCTGACCTCGCCGGATCAGTACGAGAACGCCCTGGCCGAGATCGAAAGCCAGGGCGGCCTCACCCGCGCCACCCGCTTCAAGCTGGCGGTGGCCGCATTCAACAACGTGTCCAGCTACGACGGCGCGATCAGCGACTACCTGTCCGGGTTGGAACTCAACGATGCGCAGGACGCCATCGCCGGCCATGCCGCGTTCCCCGGCCAGGTCAACGGCCGCTTCGTGAAGCTGCTGGACCTGCGCTACGGCGAGAACCCGCACCAGCAGGCCGCGTTCTATCGCGACCTGTATCCGGCGCCGGGCACGCTGGCCACCTTCCGTCAGCTGCAGGGCAAGGAGCTGTCGTTCAACAACATCGCCGATGCCGATGCGGCATGGGAGTGCGTGCGCAGCTTCGTCAAGCCGGCCTGCGTGATCGTCAAGCACGCCAACCCCTGCGGCGTGGCGGTGAGCATGGACGGCATCGGCAAGGCGTATGAGCTCGCCTTCCAGACCGATCCCACCTCCGCCTTCGGCGGCATCATCGCGTTCAACCGCGAGGTGGACGGTGCCACCGCGAAAGCGATCGTCGAGCGCCAGTTCGTCGAGGTGGTGCTGGCGCCGGCCTACGCGGACGACGCGCTGAAGGCGTTCCACAAGAAGGGCAACGTGCGCGTGCTGGCGATCCCGCTGCCGGCCGACGGCGACCTGCGCACCGCCCACCCCGGCATGCACTCCAAGCGCGTGGGTTCGGGCCTGCTGCTGCAGAGCGCCGACACCGGCATGATCGCCGCGGCGGACCTGAAGGTCGTCACCCGCAAGGCGCCCACCGAGGCGCAGATCCACGACCTGATCTTCGCCTGGAAGGTGGCCAAATTCGTCAAGTCCAACGCGATCGTCTACGCGAAGGATCGCCAGACCATCGGCATCGGCGCCGGCCAGATGAGCCGCGTCTACAGCGCGAAGATCGCCGGCATCAAGGCCGCCGACGAGAAGCTCGACGTGCGCGGCTCGGTGATGGCCAGCGACGCGTTCTTCCCGTTCCGCGACGGCATCGACGCCGCCGCCGCGGCGGGCATCAGCGCGGTGATCCAGCCCGGCGGCTCGATGCGCGACGCCGAGGTGATCGCCGCCGCTGACGAGCACGGCATGGCGATGGTGTTCACCGGCATGCGCCACTTCCGCCACTGATATCGCGCGCCCCCAATGCAGGAGCCCGCCCGCGGGCGATGCCGTTGCTTTTGCGGATCCCGGCTTTCAGGGCATCGCCCACGAGCGGACTCCTACACGCCCCGTAGAAGTCGTGCGTGCCAGCATCGGATCCAGTCCGGGGAAACGGCCATGCGCTACGAGCTCTACTACTGGACCGGCATCCAGGGCCGCGGCGAGTTCGTGCGGCTGGCGCTGGAAGACGCCGGCGCCAGCTACGTCGATGTGGCCCGCGAGGAGGGCGACGACGCCATCGTGCGCTACCTCGACGGCGTGCACGAGGGTGCGCTGCCGTTCGCGCCGCCGTTCCTCAAGGCCGGCCGCCTGCTGATCGCGCAGACCGCAAACATCCTGCAGTATCTTGGCCCGCCGCTCGGCCTGGTGCCGGAAAGCGAGAGTCGGCGGCTGTACGCCCACCAGCTGCAGCTGACCATCGCCGACCTGGTCGCCGAGGTGCACGACTCGCATCACCCGATCGCCAGCAGCCTGTACTACGAGGACCAGCGCGTCGAGGCGCGCCGTCGCGCGGCTGACCTGCGCGAAACACGGCTGCCGAAATACCTGGACTATTTCGAGCAGGTGCTGGAACGCGGCGGCGGCGAGCATGCCCTGCATGGGCACTCCTACGTCGACCTTTCGCTGTTCCAGCTGATCAGCGGGCTGGAATATGCGTACCCGCGCGCCATGCAACGCCTCGCGCACAAGCTGCCGCTGCTGCAGGCGTTGAAACAGCGGGTGGCCGGGCGGCCACGCCTGGCGGCCTACCTGGCGTCGCCGCGACGGGTGCCGTTCAACGAAAACGGCATCTTCCGCCACTATCCGGAACTGGACGACCCGGCGTAGACGGGGCCGGGGTCGCGCGGCGACGGCTCAGTGGCCGCCGTCGGCCGGAGGCGTCCCGCTCGAACCCTCCGCCGGCGGCCGGCTCTTGCCCCACTCCAGCACCTTGTACATCACCGGCCCTACCGGCTTCATGCCGTGCTCGTCGACCAGCCGGCCCTGCGGATCGACCATGTAGGTCTGCGCGATGCCGCTCTTGGGGGTGATCACCACCATGTAGACGCGGCCGTTGCGGCGGTATTCCTGGATGCTGTTGTCGCCTTCCTGGCGGATCCGTACTTCCGGCGGCGCCTGGTCCCGGCCAGCCTGCACGCTGCCTTCGTCGTGCATCGCCGGCAGCGTCTGCGGCTTCAGGTTCAGCGACTGGGCGGACGGCGACGTCGCCGCACGGGTCGCGCGATGTCCGGCCGCCGGCTTGGCGGGTGGTCGCGCCGGCGACTCCACGGTCCGCACGCCCGGGTCGTCGATCCCGGGCGGCGGCGGCACGCTCGCCGATGGGGCGGACTGCGCCAGTGCGCTCGACGTGAACAGGACGCTGGCGGCAACCAGCAAGGCAGCGGTTTTCATGGCGGCAACCTCGTTCGGGGAACGCAGCATAACAGCGCCCTCGCCGGCCGTTCGTGAAGCGCGGCGTTTCGCCGTGCATGCGAGAATGCCGCATGCCCAAACTCATCCTGATCGACGGCTCCTCCTACCTGTACCGCGCGTTCCACGCGCTGCCGCCGCTTTCCAACGCCCGCGGCGAGGCCACCGGTGCGCTGTTCGGCGTGGTCAACATGCTGCGCGCCACGCTGAAGGCGAAGCCGGACTACCTGGCCTTCGTCAGCGATGCCCCGGGCCCCACCTTCCGCGACGCGCTGTACGCCCAGTACAAGGCGAACCGCCCGCCGATGCCGGACGACCTGCGCTCCCAGGTCGAGCCGATGCTGGCGATCGTGGCCGCGCTGGGTTTCCCGATCCTGCGCGTGGGGGGGGTCGAAGCCGACGACGTGATCGGCACGCTGGCCCTGCAGGCACAGGCGCAGGGCATCGAAGTGGAGGTTTCCACCAGCGACAAGGACATGGCCCAGCTGGTCGGTTCGCACGTCACCTTGGTCAACACCATGAGCAACACGGTGCTGGACAGCGCCGGCGTGATGGAAAAATTCGGCGTGATGCCGGCGCAGATCATCGACTTCCTCGCACTCACCGGCGACGCCATCGACAACATCCCCGGCGTGCCCAAGTGCGGCCCGAAGACCGCCGCCAGGTGGCTGGGCGAATACGGCTCGCTGGACGGCGTAATCGCACATGCCGACCGCATCGGCGGCAAGATCGGCGAAAGCCTGCGCGCCACGCTGCCGCAGCTGCCGCTGTCGCGCCAGCTGGCGACGATCAAGACCGACGTGCCGCTGGAGTTCGGCCCCACCGACCTGGCCCGGCGCGAGGCCGACGTCGAACAGCTGCGCGAGCTGTACACCCGCTACGAGTTCAAGGCGGCACTGAAGGAGCTGGATTCCGCGGCGGAACCAGCAGGAGCGCACCCTGTGCACGACGCTCTTCGCGCCGAACAGCATCAGAGCCATCGCGTACAGGGTGCGCTCCTGCAGACGGAATTTTCCGGCCCCGGCGAATACGAGCTGGTCACCACGCAGGCACGGTTCGACGCCTGGCTGGAAGAATTGCGCGGCGCCGAGCTGATCGCGTTCGACACCGAGACCACCAGCCTCGATGCGATGCGCGCGGACATCGTGGGCCTGAGCTTCGCGGTGGAGCCGGGCCGGGCCTGCTACCTCCCGCTCGGCCACGACTATCCCGGCGTGCCGCCGCAGCTCGACCGCGACGACGTGCTGCGCGCGCTCAAACCGATCTTCGAGGACGCCACGCGGCCCAAGCTGGGTCAGCACGCGAAGTACGACATCAACATCCTGTCGCACTACGGCATCGCGGTGCAGGGGCTGAAGCACGACTCGATGCTGGAATCCTACGTGTGGAACGCCACCGCCACGCGCCACGACATGGACTCGCTGGCGAAGAAGTACCTCGGCTACGACACGGTGAAGTACGAGGACGTCGCCGGCAAGGGCGCCCGGCAGATCTCGTTCTCGCAGGTGGACCTGGACACCGCCTGCCGCTACGCCGCCGAGGACGCCGACGTCACCCTGCGCCTGCACCACGCGCTGTGGCCGAAGCTGGAGAGCGTGCCCGCGCTGCGCCGCGTGTACGAGGAGATCGAGATCCCGCTGGTGCCGGTGCTGGCCGAGATGGAACGCCGCGGCGTGCTGATCGACGGCGACGAGCTGCGCCGGCAGAGCCAGCAGCTGGGCAGGCGCATGCTGGAACTGCAGCAGCAGTCGTATGCGCTGGCCGGGCGCGAGTTCAACCTCGATTCGCCCAAGCAGCTGCAGGCGGTGCTGTTCGACGAACTGCACCTCGAAGCGAAACTGAAGACGCCGACCGGCCAGCCGTCCACCAACGAGGAAGCGCTGGAAGCGATCGCCGACACCCACGAACTGCCGCGGCTGATCCTCGACTACCGCGGCCTGGCCAAGCTGCGCAGCACGTACACCGACAAGCTCTCCGCCATCGTCAACCCGCGCACCGGCCGCGTACACACCAGCTACCACCAGGGTTCGGTGGCCACCGGGCGGATTTCTTCGTCCGATCCGAACCTGCAGAACATCCCGGTGCGCACCGAGGAAGGTCGGCGCATCCGCCAGGCCTTCATCGCGCCGCCGGGATGGCGGGTGATGGCGGCGGATTACTCACAGATCGAGTTGCGCATCATGGCCCACCTGTCCGGCGACGAGGGCCTGCTCAAGGCCTTCCGCGAGGGCGGCGACGTGCACCGCGCCACCGCCGCCGAGGTGTTCGGCCTGAAACCGGAAGAGGTCAGCGCCAACCAGCGCCGCGCCGCCAAGGCGATCAACTTCGGCCTGATGTACGGCATGAGCGCATTCGGCCTGGCGCGCCAGCTCGGCGTGGACCGCGCCGAGGCCGGCGACTACATGGCGCGCTACTTCGCCCGTTACCCCGGCGTGCACGCGTTCATGGAAGCGACCCGTGAACGCGCCCACCACGACGGCTACGTGGAGACCATCTTCGGCCGCCGGCTGTACCTGGAGAACCTCAACGCGCGCAACCAGGCACTGCGCCAGGGCGCCGAACGCGCCGCGGTGAACGCGCCGATGCAGGGCAGCGCCGCCGACATCATCAAGCGCGCGATGATCGCCGTGGCGGCGTGGCTGAAAGACCGCGACGATGCCCACATGCTGATGCAGGTGCACGACGAACTGGTGTTCGAGGTGCGCGCCGACGCGGTCGACACGGTGCGCACGGCGGTGGTCGCGCGAATGTCCGGCGCGGCGGAACTGGCGGTGCCGCTGCTGGTCGACGTGGGCGTGGGTGCGAACTGGGACGAGGCGCATTGAGATCGTCGGCCGACGGTCGCCTTCTTACGCAACAACGACTTGGCCGTTAAGGTTTCATGAGCATGAACCGCTCATGAATTTCTTCGGAAACCCTGCAACTTTTTCGGCAAATCACGCACTAACTTCACGGATGCACGCAACGGCATCCGCGGCGAGTCCACCTCCCTGGGCCGCCACAGGCGCGAACCTCTCCCCTGGGTCTTCGCGCCTGCCCCCGCCCCGGAGGCTCCCCCTAGCCTCCGGGGCTTTTTTTGCCCGCGATCCGTGCGGCTTGTACATCCCATGCACGGCGGCACCGGGCATACTCGCCCCACATCCATCACGGGGAACACCATGCGCGCAGGCCTGATCATTGTTGGCATCATCCTCGTCGCCGCCGGCATCTGGGTGGTGGCGGGCCATGCCTCCTACCAGGATACCGACACCCTGCTGCAGGTCGGCTCGGCCAGGATCACCGCCACCCACGAGAAGGGCGTACCGCAATGGATCGGCATTGCCGGCATCGTGGTCGGCGCGCTGCTGGCGGTCGGCGGCTTCCTGCAGAAGCGCTGAGCCGCACCGCTGCCACCCCGAAAACCGCCGCCGCCGCGGCGGTTTTTGTTGGCGCCCACTACAATGGGCGCGATGGATGTCTCGTACCTGATCGACCCGCTCAACGCCGCCCAACGCGAAGCCGTCTGCGCCCCGCCCGGCCATTACCTGGTACTGGCCGGCGCCGGCTCCGGCAAGACCCGCGTGCTCACCCACCGCATCGGCTGGCTGACCCAGGCCGAGCGGGTACCGCCGTGGGCGATCCTCGCCGTCACCTTCACCAACAAGGCCGCCGGCGAGATGCGTGCGCGGCTGGAGGCGCTGATTCCCGGCGGTACCCAAGGCCTCACCGTCGGCACCTTCCACGGCATCGCGCACCGGCTGCTGCGGCGACACTGGCGCGAGGCCGGCTTGCCGGAGGCGTTCCAGATCCTCGACGCCGACGACCAGCTGCGACTGGTCAAGCGCGTGATCGCCGGACTGGGCCTGGACGACGCGAAGTATCCGCCGCGCCAGGCCTGCTGGCAGATCAACCAGTGGAAGGACGAGGGCAAGCGGCCGGACGGCATCGAGCACCGCGACCATCCGGTCACGCACACTTTCGTGCGCATCTACCAGGCCTACGAGGACGCCTGCCGCCGCGCCGGCCTGGTCGACTTCGGCGAGCTGCTGCTGCGCGCGCACGAGCTGTGGCTGAAGCATCCGGCCGTGCTGGAGCATTACCAGCAGCGCTGGCGGCACCTGCTGATCGACGAATTCCAGGACACCAACACGCTGCAGTACGCGTGGATCCGCGTGCTCGCCGGCGCCACCGGGAAAGTCTTCGCGGTCGGCGACGACGACCAGTCGATCTACGGCTGGCGCGGCGCCAAGGTCGAGAACATGGCGCAGTTCCTGCGCGACTTCCCCGGCGCGCACACGATCAAGCTGGAACAGAACTACCGCTCCACCTCGACCATCCTGAAGGCCGCCAACAGCGTGATCCAGCGCAACGGCAGCCGCCTCGGCAAGCAGTTGTGGACGGCCGGCGACGACGGCGAACGCATCGCGCTGTACGCCGCCTACAACGAGCAGGACGAGGCGCGCTTCGTGGTGGAGCGCATCCGCGAGTACATCGACGAGCAGGGCCAGGCGAAGGACTGCGCGATCCTGTACCGCTCGAATGCGCAGTCGCGCAATTTCGAGGAACAGCTGGCCCAGCGCAACATCAAGTATCGCGTCTACGGCGGCCAGCGCTTCTTCGAGCGCGCCGAAGTCAAGGACGCGCTGGCCTACCTGCGGCTCACCGCCAATCGCCACGACGACACCGCGTTCGAGCGCGCGGTGAACACGCCGCCGCGCGGCATCGGCGAGCGCACGCTGGACGTGCTGCGCCGCCGCGCCCGCGGCGAGAACACCTCGCTGTGGGAAGCTGCACTCGGCGAACTGGCCGGCGGCAGCGAGCTGGCCGGCCGCGCGAAGAACGCGGTGAAGGCGTTCCTCGGCATGATCGACGCCATGGCCCATGCTTTCCAGCCGTCCACGCCCAATGGCGAAAAGGACGCGCTCACCCTGGCCGAACAGATCGACCACGCGATCACCCACACCGGCCTGCGCGATTTCTATGAGAAAGATTCGCGCGGCAACGCCGAGTCGCGGGTGGAGAACCTGGACGAGCTGATCAACGTGGCCAGCCGCTTCGAGCGCACCGCCGAGGACATCGACGCGGGGCTCGGCGAACTCTCCGCGTTCCTGTCGCATGCCACCCTGGAAGCGGGCGAGAACCAGGGCGAGGCGTGGGACGACTGCGTGCAGCTGATGACGCTGCACTCGGCCAAGGGGCTGGAATTTCCGGTGGTGTTCCTGGTCGGCATGGAGGAAGGCCTGTTCCCCAGCCAGCGCTCGGTCGACGACGAAGGCCGGCTGGAAGAGGAACGCCGGCTCGCCTACGTCGGCATCACCCGCGCCCGCGAGAAACTCATCGTCACCCACGCCGAATCGCGCCGCATGCACGGCACCGAGATGCTGGCGCGGCCATCGCGCTTCCTCGGCGAAATGCCCGCCGAGCTGATCGACGAGGTGCGCCCGCGCGTGCACGTCACCCGCCCGCTGTACACCGGCCGGCCGCACGAGGTCGCGCCGTCGCTGGAGGAAGCGCTGCCGGTGAAACTCGGCCAGCGCGTCAGCCACCCCAGCTTCGGCGAAGGCGTGGTGATCAGCGCCGAAGGCAGCGGCGCGCACACGCGGCTGCAGGTGAACTTCGAAGGCGCCGGCAGCAAGTGGCTGGTGGCCGCCTACGCGAACCTCACGCCGCTGTAGCCGTCAGCCGCGCTTCGCCGCGAGCTGCTGCAGCACCCGCACGACCGCATCGGCCACCGCTTGCGGCCGGTCCAGCTCGATGTCGTGCGAGGTATCGGCCACCTTGCGCAGTTCACCGCGGGTCGAACTCGCCACGATGCGCTGCTGGGTCGCATCGCGCGCTGCCTCCAGCGACTTGCGCATGCCCGCCGGCGCGTCGGCATAGGTGCCCGCGGCCTGCAGCACCACCAGCGGGATGTCGCCGTGCGATTCGCTCGCCGGCACCGGCGGCGCGAACACCGACACGTTCTGCGCCAGCTCCGAACGCAGGGTGTGCCAGAACGCCGGCTGCAGCTTGTGCGCGTGATTGGCCGCCGCCACGGCGGGGCTTTCCCATGGCGCCGGCGCGCCGATGCACGGCGCCAGCGCCGGTACCGGTTTGGCCAGGGCGCCCCGCTCGGCGCCCTGCTCGCAGCTGGCGATGAACGCATCGCGCTGCCGGTTCAGCGTCGCATCATCCTTCAGCCACGGCGCCGGCATGAAACGGCCCAGGTCCTGCGCGGGCGGATCGACCAGCACCATGCCGGCGACCTCGCCGGCATACTCGCTGGCGTAGCGGCGCACGATGTTGCTGCCCAGCGAATGCCCCACCAGCACCAGCGGCGCCTGCAGGCCTACCGCGCGGATCAGCGCGTGCAGGTCGGCCACGTCGGCGTCGAGACCGCGCGGCAGCGGGCCAGCGTCGCTGAAACCGTAACCCGCGCGGTCGTAGGAACACACCCGCGCGTGCGCCGCCAGCAGCGGCTGTACGCGGAACCAGCTCTGCGAGTCGGCATGCGAGCCGGACTCCAGCAATACCGTCACCGGCCCGCTGCCGCTGCAGCGCAGGTCGAGATGGCGTTTCTGGCCGATGGCGACACGCTGGCCCGGCCTGGCGTAGTTGTCTGGCGTGGTCGGCGGCGCGGACGACTCGGCCATGGCGGAAGTAGCTATCAACAGGCCGGCCAGGAAGACCGTGCCCAGGCGTCCGATCCGTACGTGTTCCATGCGCTGCTCCGGTGGAGGTCGGGCATGGGACCGGCATGGCGGATGGAAGTTCGCGGTCCTTACGGCGGCAGTGCTGCCTGCGGCCCGCGACGGTTCGAGCTCCCGACAGCCGAGCAAGGGTCGGCATCCCTCATGGGAATCACGCGAAACCAAGCATCTCGCTTACTCACGCATCCGCGGCACCCCATGCTCGTCGCGCTCCTCCAACGCGATGGCAGTGGTGTCGATCACGCCACTGGCCTGGCCTGACGGTGGGCGCACGGTTTCACCGCGCATCATGGCAAACGCGTTGCGATAGCAGCGCTGCGACTGTTCGGCATCGCCTTGTCCGGCCGAGGCGTCGCCGAGTGTTTCCCACGCACCGGCACTCGGCGCCAGGGCGAGCGAGCGCTGCAGGTACTGCCGCGCCTTGCCCCACAGCTTCAGCCGCACGCACATGCGGCCGAGCGTGAGCAGCAGGGTGGCGTCGTTCGGGTGCGCGTCGAGCCAGCCTTCGGCACGGCGCAGGCGCGCCTCGACGTCGTCGCCGGCCAGGGTGCCGTAGGTTTCGATCAAGAGCGGCGACCATTCCCGGCGCAGCGCGGATTCCACTTCGTCCATCGCCGGCAGGGTCAGGCCGAACGTGGCGGCGCGACGGGCGTAGGCGTCGATCACCGCGGGCACGCGGCGCTGCGTCTTCGGCAGTTGCGACCACAAGGTGTTGAGGCCGGCGCCATCCGCAGCGGCGTTGAGGGTGGCAACCAGCACCTGCACTTCCAGCGCGGCATAGGCGCGGTTGCCCAGCGCACCGCTCTTCTGCAGGGGCGCCAGGCCCTCGCGCGCGCGCCGGACATCGCCGCTCGCCAGCGCCGCCTGCACCAACTCGCGCCAGCCGCCCGGGGTCAGCGTGCCCTTGTCCGATTCAGGCGCGAGCAGCGCCAACGCCTCGGCCGGCCGGCCCTCGCGGCGCAGCACGCGGGCACGCAGCACGCGGGCCGCCTGCGGTGCGGATTGCGCGGCCTGGTTCAAGGCTTCCAGCGCGCGGCCATGCTCGCCGCGGCGCGCGGCGGCCTCGGCCGCGGCCAGCAGGGCCGGGCCGCGCAGGCTGTCCAGCCGCGCGGCGCGGTTGAGGTCGCGCTCGGCGTCGCCATGGCGGCCTTCCATCAGGGCGATCAGGCCGGCGCCCAGACGCTGCTGGCTCAGCCGCCGATGCCGCCGCGAGAACGCGCCGAACGGCCAGCGTGCCAGTCGCCACAATACCGTGATCAACGCCCACGCCAGCAGCAGGATGACCAGCGCCGCGACCACCGTGGTCTCCACCCGCCAGCCGCGCAGGCGCAGCAGCACGTAGCCCGGATCCTCGGCCACCCAGTGCCAGCCGAACGCGGCCAGCGCGGCGGCGACGACCAGCAGGCCGATGGCGTACCACAGCCTCATGGCCGGGCTCCGCCGCTCGGCGCGGAGCCGCCCGGGGCGGGACTGAGCGCGTGCACCGCGCGCAGGTTGCGCAGTTCGCCCAGCGCGGCGCCCAGTTGCACCGGCGCGTTCGCCGGCAACTGGCTGGCGAGCTGCCGCAAGGCCTCACGTGCCTGCTGCACCGCTGGCGCGTGGCCGTCGAACTGGCTGGCCAGCGCGGCATCGACGCGCTGCAACGCGGCCGCATAGCCCTTGGCGTCATGAGCCAGCAACGCGGCCTGCGCCTGCGCCAGGTCGAGCGCGGCCAGTTCGCGCGCGAAGCGCGCATCGGCGACCGCCAGCGGCGCGCCGTCGTCGCGCTGCACGCTGACCACGCCGGTGAGCGCGCGGCGGATGCGCGACCAGGCGTCGGTGGCCTCGGTCGCGCCGCTGTCGAGCGGCTTCAGCGGCAGCGTGGCGAGTGCCCCGCGCAGCGCCACCAGCTGCTGCAGCGCACCGGCCTGGCTGGCCGGCTGGCTCTTCACCAGCGCCTCGCGCTCGGCGTTGACGCTCTGGCGCAGGCTGCTGAACGCGCCGTCGTTGACCGCGGCCAGGGTCTGATCGGCCAGCGCATACGCCGCGGCGGCACCCTGCGCGTCATGGAACAGCGTGTAGCGTTCGCCGGCCATGCGCAGCAGCGATTCGGCCTCGCCCAGCAGCATGCCGTCGCGGCCGCTCAGGCTCTTCTCGGCGAGCTTGGCCACCGCGTCCTCGAGATGACGCGTGCGCTCGGCCTGGCCGAGCAGCTCCTCGCGCAGCGAACGGTTGACCTGGGCCGCGTCGTCCAGCCGCTGGTTCAGGCTGCCGCGCTGGTCATCCAGCGCGGTCAGCGCGGTTTCCAGCGTGGCCACGCGCTGCTGCAGGCTGGCGACGTTCCGCTGCTCGGCGGCACCGCCTTGCGCCTGCTGCCACTGGCGCCAGCCGACGTAGCCGGCGGCTGCCACCGCGACCAGCGCCAGCAGCACCGCCAGCGCCACGCTGCCGCCGCCGCGACGCGGCGCGGGTCGCGCCGGAGCCGCACGGGAGGCGCGCATGGGTGGATCGACCGGCAGCGCGCCGGTGGCGGCGGGATCGGGACGGGCGCCCTCGGGCGCGGCGGACGCGTTCGGCTGGTCGACGTTGCTCATGCGCGCATGCTAGCAGCGAGTACCGGCGCGTTCGTAGCACGCCGGCGTGAACGGCTCAGCCCGCGCGGGCCGCCGCGTCGAGCAGATCGGCGGAAAGCGCCGAGGCAGCCGGCACGATGCGGGCGAAGCCGGCCGCGCGCGCCGCCGTCGCCAGCCGCTCGCTGCTGGCCACCGCGATCGCCGCGCACAGCCGCGTCCACGCCGCCGCCGGCAGCGACTGCTGCAGGTTGTGCAGCGCCTCGGCGCTGGACAGCAGCACCCGCGCCGAACTCGGCAACCGCAGCAACGCCTCGACATGACGCCGGTCCAGCCGCGGCGGCAGCCGCCGGTAGACATGCACTTCCTGCAATTGCGCGCCGCGTGCGGCGAGCTGTTCGCGCAGCACGCCGCGGCCGCCGGGCGCGCCGATCAGCGCCACCCGGCGACCGTGCAGTTCGCGCAATCCGGGATGGTCGAGCAGGCCCTCGCTGTCCTGCCGCGGCGGCGCCATCGGCGCGGCGATGCCGTGCCGGCGCAAGGCCCGCGCGGTGCCCTGGCCCACCGCCAGCACCGCGGCCTTGGTCCGCAGCGGCAACAAGGCGGCGGCGTGGCGCACCGCGGCCGGACTGGTGAAGACGATCAGCTCCGCCGCCAGCGCCACGCGCAGGCCATGGCGCGCGGCCACGGTATCCGCCACGCTGCGCAGGCTCAGGCCCGGCAGCAGCAGCGGCGCGCCGCCGAGCGCGCGCACCCGGCGCGCCAGCGCCGACGCGGTGCCGACCGGGCGGGTGATCACCACGGTGCGGCCGCGCAGGTTCGGCTGGTCTCGGGAGGGTTGTCGCTGCATCTGCGCATCGCGTCCGGCCACTGTCATGGCCCCAGTGTAGCGGCGGCCCTACACTGTCTGGCTTTCCTTTCCCAGGAACCGCCGACCACGTGAGCACCACCGACGACGCCACGCTGCACGCGCAGCAGCTGATCCGCTTCATCCGCGACGAAATCCCGCTGGCCCGGGCGATGGACCTGCAACTGGCCGATTGCAGCGACGGCCGCCTGAGTCTGCGCGCGCCCCTGGCGCCGAACGTCAACGACAAGGGCTGCGCGTTCGGCGGCAGCCTGGTCAGCCTGATGACGCTGAGCGGCTGGGCGCTGGTGGAGCTGGCGCTGCGCCGGCGCAGCCTCGACTGCGACGTGTTCGTCGCCGAGTCGAGCGTGCGCTACCTGGTTCCGCTGTGGCAGGACTTCCGCAGCGAGGCACGACTGGCGGCCGAGGCCGACTGGGCCACGTTCTTCAGCACACTCGAGGCTCGCGGCAAGGCGCGCATCGGCGTCGATTGCGTGGTCCCCGACCAGCACGGCGCGCCGGCCTGCACCCTGAGCGCGCGCTTCGTCGCCAAGCGCCGCGGCTGAAGTGGCGCGCGCCCGCTTGAGGCAGAATGGGCAGGTATCCATCGGGGAGGAGTCATCCATGCGCCGCATCCTGAGCATTCTCGTCGTGCTGTCCGTGCTGCTGCTGGCCGGCTGCGCCACCAAGGCCCGCAGCGACGCGTTGACCACCACGCTGAAGGCCTACGGCAGCACGCTGCGCTGGGGCGATTTCCAGAGCGCGGCGCAATTCATCGATCCGGCGGTGCGCGCCGCCCACCCGTTGACCCCGCTGCAGCTGGCGCGCTACCGGCAGGTGCGGGTGAGCGAGTACGACGACGGCGCCGGCCCGGTGCCGAGCGGCGACTTCGACGTGCAGCAGACCGTGCTGATCAACCTGGTCAATGTCCACACCCAGTCCGAGCGCAGCGTGGTCGATCACCAGAGCTGGCACTACGACGAGAAGGCCAAGCACTGGTGGCTGACCAGCGGCCTGCCGGACATCACCCAGGACTGAGCCGCGCACACCGCGACATATCCGTATAATCGCCGGTTTACCCGAACTGGTGCGGCCAAGGCACCTGTGGACTGACGATGAACGATTTCCTGCACAAGCTGCCCGAATTTGTCGGCAACCATGCCGCCTTGTCGGCCCTGTTCGTGATCCTGCTGCTGGCGCTGATCGTGATCCAGGTGAGCACGCTGTTCAGCAAGATCAAGGAGCTCAGCCCGGCCGGGCTGACCCTGCTGATCAACCGCGAGAACCCGCTGCTGATCGACCTGTCGGCGATCGCCGAGTTCGAGAAGATGCACGTGCCCGGCGCCCGCCACGTGGCGACGAGCCAGTTCGACCCCGAACACAAGGACCTGGCCAAGGCGAAGGAACTGCCGGTGGTGGTGATGGACAAGGACGGCCGCGGCCATTCGCTGAAGGCGTCGCAGCGCCTGGTCAAGGCCGGCTTCGGCAAGGTCTACACGCTGGGCGGCGGCGTGCTGGCCTGGCACGCGGCGCAATTGCCGGTGGCCAAGGGCAACAAGTAGGCACGCACCCGCTCTTAATCAGTAATCGTGGATGCCGGCGCGCCCGGCGATGATCGCCGCCAGCACGTCCGGCGCGTACTCGAACGAGTCGTAGTACAGCCGCTCCTCCGGCAGCCCGGCGGCGAGGAACCCGGGATGCGCGGCGTCGATCATCGCCGGCGGGCCGCTCATGTAGAGGTCGTGGCCGGCGAGGTCGGGCTGGTCCGCCAGCACCGCCTCGTGCACCAGCCCCGTGCGCAGGCCTTCGGCCAGTGCGGGGTGGGAGACCACCGCATGGAACGCCAGGTTCGGCACCTCGCGCGTCCATTGCTCGGCCAGTGCGCGCAGGTACAGGTCGGCCGCGCTGCGCGCGCCCCAGTACAGCCGCATCGGCCGGCGTGTGCCCAGCGCGATGAAGTGCTCGACGATCGCCTTGACCGGGGCGAAGCCGGTGCCGCCGGCCATGAAGATCATCGGCCGCTCGGAATCCTCGCGCGGCACGAAGGTGCCCAACGGCCCCTCCACGCGCAGGCGGTCGCCGACCCCGAGCACGTCGTTGACCCACGAGGTGAAGCCGCCACCGGCGACGTGGCGCACGTGCAGTTCGATCGAACCGTCCCGCTGCGGGCCGTTGGCGATCGAGAACGGCCGGCGCCGCCCGTCCTCCAGCAGCACGTCCAGGTACTGCCCCGGCAGTCGCCGCAGTCGGCGTTCGCCGCGATCCGGCTGCAGGCGCAGGCCGATCACGTCCGCCGCCAGCCGCCACTTGTCGGCCACCACCACGCCGAGCTGGCGCCGCGCGATGTCCTCCACCGAGGCCACCTCACGCGCCTCCAGCAGCAGGTCGCCGCACGGCACCGCCTGGCACGGCAGCACCGCGTGATGCGCCAGCGCGCCGGCATCCAGCGCCAGCGGCGGATTGCGCGGATACTCGCAGCGCCCTTCCAGCAGGGTCGCCTTGCAGCTGCCGCAGACGCCGGCGCGACAGGAATACGGCAATGCCACGCCCGCGCGCTGCGCCGCTTCCAGCACGGTCTCGCCGATGGCCACGGGGAACTGGCGGCCGGAGGATTTCAGGGTAACGATGGGCACCGGGTGCATTGTCGCGGCGAACGCGGCAGACAACAATGCGGACCCGCTTTACGGGAATCAACGATGAGCCTCTGGAAACAACCCACCGACCTGGCCCGCCTCAACGGCTGGAGCGCCAACACGCTGATGGAGGCGCTGGGCATCCGCATCACCGCGGTCGGCGACGACTGGCTGCAAGGCTGCATGCCGGTGGACGCGCGCACCCACCAGCCCTACGGCCTGCTGCACGGCGGCGCCTCGGTGGCACTGGCCGAGACCCTGGGCAGCACCGCAGCGATGCTCACGCTGGACCCGGCGAAGGAACTGGCGGTGGGCCTGGACATCAACGCCAACCATGTGCGCGGCGTGCGCGAGGGCAGCGTCACCGGCACCGCGAAGGCGCTGCACATCGGCCGCACCACCCAGGTGTGGGAGATCCGCATCGAGAGCGAGCAGGGCGCGCTGGTGTGCATCGCGCGCCTGACCATGGCGGTGATCCCGGCGCGCGGCATGGGCGTGCGTTGAACGCCGCGCCGTACGCCAGCCTCACCCCCGACCTGGTGCTCGACGCGGTGAGCGCCTGCGGGCTGTGGCCGGACGGCCGGCTGCTGGCGCTGAACAGCTACGAGAACCGGGTGTGGCAGGTGGGTCTGGAACGTGATGGATTGGAGCCGGCCACCCCGGTGATCGCGAAGTTCTACCGGCCCGGCCGCTGGAGCGACGCGGCGATCGTCGAGGAGCACGCGTTCACCCAGGAACTGGCCGACGCCGAGCTGCCGGTGGTGGCGCCGCTCGCCTTCGATGGCCGCACCCTGCTGCACCACGGCGGCTTCCGCTACGCGTTGACGCCGCGTCGCGGCGGCCGCGCGCCGGAGCTGGAAGCGATTGATCAACTGCAGTGGCTGGGCCGGCTGATCGCGCGCCTGCACCTGATCGGCGCGCGTGCGCCGTTCGTCCATCGCGGCAGGCTCGACCGCGACACGATGGTGCAGCAGCCGATGCTTGCGGTGCTCGCCTCGTCGCTGTTGCCGACCGCGCTGCAGACGAACTACCGCGCCGCCGCGACGCGGCTGGACGAAGCGATCGCTGCCCGGCTGGAAGCGCTCGGCCCGCTGCGCCAGCTGCGCCTGCACGGCGACTGCCATCCGGGCAACGTGCTGTGGACCGACGCCGGCCCGCACTTCGTCGATTTCGATGATGCGCGCAGCGGCCCCGCCGTGCAGGATCTGTGGATGCTCGCCAACGACGAGCGCGCGCTGGACGCCGTGCTCGAGGGCTACCGGCAGTTCCGCGATTTCGACGACGGCGAGCTGGCGCTGATCCCGGCACTGCGCGCGATGCGCCAGCTGCACTACGCCGGCTGGATCGCCGCGCGCTGGCACGACCCGGCCTTCCCCGCCGCGTTCCCGTTCGCCGCCGAACCGCGCTGGTGGGAACAGCACGTCGCCGACCTGCACGAACTGGCCGACGCGCTGGCCTGAAGACCCGCCGCGGCAGGCGGCCGCAAGAACTTTCTTCCGCGCACGCAAGCAGGCATGCTTGGCCGGATACCCTCGACCGAGCATTCCATGAAGCGATCCAAGACCGCCGCCCTGCTGCTGATGAGCACGGCCCCGCTGCTGCTGACCGCCTGCGACCGCAACCAGTCGCGCGAAGGCCTGTACACCTCGGTCGAGGCCTGCGTGGCGCAGACCAACGACAGCAACACCTGCCAGCAGGCATTCGCCAAGGCGCAGCAGGACGCGGTGGCCACCGCGCCGCGCTTCGCCAACCGCGAGGCATGCGAAGCCAGCTACGGCAAGGAAAAGTGCGCCGAACGCAATGACGGCGCCAGCCATTCGTTCTTCGGCCCGCTGATGACCGGCTTCTTCCTGTCGCAGATGATGCGCAACGGCGTGGCCGCGAACGGCTTCAACAGCGCACCGGCGTTCCGCGACAGCAACGGCGGCTGGCAGCGCCCGGCCACCGGCACCGGCGGCGTCTACCGCGGCGGCGCCGGTACCGCGATGGTGCCGGTCAACGCCACACCGAACCGCGCGGTCACGGTCAGCCGTTCCGGCTTCGGCACGTCCGGCAGCAGCCGCAGTTTCGGCGGCTGATGCGCCGCGTCGCCACGGCCGCGCGCCCCGACTGGCGCGCCAAGGCCGCCGAGTGCGGCTTCGGCTTCCACACCATCGACGATGCACCGTACTGGGACGAATCGGCGTACTACGCGTTCACCCTGCGCGAGATCGAGGATGACCTCGAAGCGCCCAGCGAAGAGCTGCACGCGATGGCGCTGGACCTGGTGGATCGCATCGTCGGCAGCGAACGGCACATGCAGCAGCTGGCGATCCCCGAGCCGTACCGCGACTGGATCGCGCAGAGCTGGCGCCGGCGCGACCCGCACCTGTACGGCCGCCTGGATTTCGCCTACGACGGCAGCGGCCCGGCCAAACTCTACGAGCTGAACTACGACACGCCGACCTCGCTGTTCGAGGCCGCGTTCTTCCAGTGGCAGTGGCTGGAGGACCAGCTCGCACGCGGCCAGCTTCCGGCCGGCAGCGACCAGTTCAACTCGATCCAGGAGTCGCTGGTGGAGGCGTTCGGCACGATCGCGCGGCGCATCACGCGGCCGTTCCACTTCGCCGCCGTGCGCGACTCGGCCGAGGACCAGGGCACCGTGGCCTACCTGCGCGACTGCGCGCTGCAGGCCGGCATCGACGGCGCCCTGCTGGCGATCGAGGACATCGGCCTCTCCGAGGACGGTCGCTTCACCGACCTCGACGACCACGTGATCGGCTGCCTGTTCAAGCTGTACCCGCTGGAAGACCTGTTCCGCGAATCGTTCGGCAGTTACCTGCCGCGTGCCGGGTTGCAGCTGATCGAGCCGCCGTGGAAGGCGCTGCTGAGCAACAAGGGCATCCTGCCGCTGCTGTGGGAAGCGCACCCGGGCCACCCGAACCTGCTGCCGGCCGAGTTCGACACCGGCGGCGAGCTGCCGCGCGGCTGGGTGCGCAAGCCGCTGCACTCGCGCGAGGGCGCCAACATCGCGATGCATCTGGCCGACGGCCGCGAGCTTGCCACCGGCGGCCCTTACGGCGGCCCGTGCATCCGCCAGGCCTGCCATCCGCTGAGCGCCTTCGACGGCCACCATCCGCTGGTCGGCAGCTGGCTGGTCGGCGAGCGCGCCTGCGGCATCGGCCTGCGCGAGGACAGCACGCTGGTGACCCAGGACAGCGCCCGCTTCGTGCCGCACGCGATCGTGGAGGAAGCGCGCGGCGTGCTGATCGCCTGAGCGCCCACGTGCCCACGGCCCCCGGCGCGGGGTATCCGGAGAGTTCGGACAGGCTCTAAGCTTGCGTCTTTGTTCCGCACAAGGCCCCGCATGCGCACCCTCCTGTTCCGCCTGATCGGCGTCCTCGAAATCGCCGGCGGCTTCTACGGCGTGGCGGCGATGCTGCGCCATCTGCTGCCATTCGGCGCGCACGACAGCCTGGTCGCGCTGCTCGGCCTGGCGCTGTACGGTTTCGTGCTGGCCGCCGGCATCCAGCTGGTCGCCGGCAGCGAGCACGGCGTGCGCCTGTCGCGCTGGGCACAGCTGCTGCAGCTGCCGTTGATCGCGCTGCCGGTGTTCAGCTACGGCCTGCACTGTGGCGCCTTCGTCAACGTGTTCGCCACGCTGCAGGCCGCGCCGCGGCTGGGCCTGGACTGGTACTTCGGCAGCCAGGGCTTCGTGCTCGCGGTCGCCGGCCCGTCGGTGTCGCGCCTGGGCATCAACCTGCTCGCGCTGCTCTCCTGGCTGGTCCTGCGCCTGCGCTGACGCTATCTGCTCGCTCCCCTGCGACTGAAGGAAGTCCCTTTGGGGCAACGCAGGAGAGGGGCGGGGCGGGGGGCTCCTGATCTTCCCCGCCGGCCCGAGCCGCCCTTCCCGCCCCCTGCCTCGCGGGAGAGGCGCAGGGCAGCAGCTATCATGTGCGGATGAATACGCCTGCCGCGCTGCCCATCGTCCGCCTGAAATCCGATCGCAGTCCCGGTCATCCGTGGGTGTGGTCGGCACAAGTGCACAAGCCGGAGGCGAAGCTGCCGCCGGGCAGCGTGGTCGAGGTGCAGGACGCCAAGGGCCGCTTCGTCGGCCGCGCGTTCTGGAACGGCCACGCGCGCATCGCGCTGCGCCTGCTCGACACGCATCCGGACGCCGGCATCGATGCCGACTGGATCGCCGCGCGGATCGCCCGCGCCGTGCAGCTGCGCCGCGACTGGCTGCAGCTCGACGCCGTCAGCGATGCCTGGCGCGTGGTGCACAGCGAGGGCGATGGGCTGTCCGGCCTGATCGTCGACCGCTACGCCGGCATCCTGGTGATCGAATACTTCGCCGCCGGCATGTGGCGTTTCCGCGAGGCGATCCACGCCGCCCTGCTGACGCACTTCCCCGGCGCGCAGCTGTACTGGTTCGCCGAGTCGCACGTGCAGAAGCAGGAGTCGTTCGACTGCCGCAGCCCCGACGTGCCCGCGTCGTTCGAGGTGCACGAGCACGGCCTGCGCTTCCACGCCGCGCCGGGCTCCGGCCACAAGACCGGCTTCTTTGCCGACCAGCGCGACAACCGCAAGCGCTTCGCCGAACTGGCGAAGGGCCGCCGCGTGCTCGACCTGTGCTGCAACGCCGGCGGCTTTGCCGTGCACGCGATGGCGGCCGGCGCGCGCGAAGCGGTCGGCGTGGATCTGGATGCGGGCATCCTCGAAGTCGCCCGTGCCAACGCCGCCGCCAACGGCGTCGAGGTCAGCTTCGAGCAGTCCGACATCTTCGACTGGGTGCGCGCGGCGGTGGCGCGCGGCGAGCGCTACGACGCGGTGATCCTCGACCCGGCCAAGCTCACCCGCGACCGCAGCAAGGTGATGGACGCGCTGAAGAAGTACTTCGCGATGAACCGCATGGCGCTGGACATCATCCCGCCCGGCGGCCTGCTGCTGACCTGCTCGTGCACCGGCCTGGTCGGCGAAGGCGAATTCCTGGAGATGCTGCGCCGGGTGGCGCTCAACGCCGGCCGCGAAATCCAGGCGCTGGAAGTGCGCGGTGCCGGCGCCGACCACCCGTTCCGCACCGACGTGCCGGAAGGGCGTTACCTGAAGGCGGTGTTCTGCCGGGTGGATTGAATCCGCACCGCGACAGATATCCCGACAGTTTCATCGAGGGATCAGATACACGCCAGACCATGCGGATCCGCACACTTCTCATCACGGTTGCAGCATGCATACCTCTTTACTTCGGTGCGGGGGCAAGTTTGTTGCGGTTCGGGCTTGAGCCATTGGTGCTGCAACACGTTGATCCCTCAGCGCATCCGAATGCACCACAGTTCCTGCGCATCAGCGATGACGACGGCAATGCCATGTTGGTCCGACGCTACGGAGCTGCAAGGGTGGGTTGCGTCGTTTTCTTTCCCGGCCAGCACGGCATCATTCCCGCATACGAGCAGAATCTTTTCCCTGCATTTTCTGCCCAAGGCATCGGCGTTCTGGCCGTCGCCTATCCGGGGCAGAATGGTGCTCCCGGCAAACCTCATCTGTCCGAGATTCTGGAACTCGCCACTCGGGTAACTGCTTATGCCAAAGCCACTTGCCCGCATCACCGAGTCGTGGTCTATGGCCGCTCCCTGGGTTCCATGGTCGCCGCTTACGCCGCCGGAAAGTCTCATCCCACCGGGCTCATCCTTGAGAGCGCGGCACCCTCGTTCTCATCGGCGATACGCCTCAGGCTAAACGCACGGTGGTATCTGGCGCCCCTGGCTCGGTTGCCGGTATCAAAGCTCGTTGCACATGACTATTCGCTCGCTGAGGCACTATCGAGCATGCACGATGTGCCGGCCGTCGTATTCCAGGGCACAGCGGATAGCGAGACTCCGCTCTCGACTTTGCGAGCTGCGGGCGTGCCCGGCAACCTGCGACTTGTCGTGGTTCCAGGCGGGGCGCACTCAACCACAGGCCTTCTGGCACGGGATCGGATCGTACAAACGGCCTTAGCCATGTTTCAGGCAGAACACACCTGACACAATCAAGTGGATGCGCCTGCGGCACACCGCATGTTTCAGGTGGTGCGCGGCAGGCGCCCGCGCAGCGACGCCGCGTCGAACGGTCCGGATTGCGCGATCAACTCGCGCGCGGCATCCACCTGGTCCCATACGTTCCACAACAGCACGCCGCGCACGCGGCCGGCTTCGAGGTAATACACCACGCCCTCGCGATTCGGCTCGCGCCAGTCCTCGACCACCTCCAGTCGCGTATCCAGCAGGCCGACTGCTTCATAGCCGAGATCGAACAGGTCGGAATAGAAGAACGGCAGCGTGGTGTACGCCTCCTCGACACCGGCCATCGCGCGGCCGGCGAGCCGGCCCATGCTGACCGCCGCATCTTCATGCTCGACGCGAAGACGTCGATCCAGCGCCGCGCTGCGGAAATTCGCCACGTCGCCGGCGGCCCAGATGTCCGCATCGCTGCTGCGCAGGTGGCCGTCGACCACGATGCCGTTGTCGACGGTGAGGCCGGCCTGTTCGGCCAGCGCGGTGTCGGGCGTCACGCCGAGGCCGGCCACCACCGCTTCCACCCGCAACACCTCGCCGTCGGACAGTTCCAGTTCCACGCCGCCGTCGGTCTTGCTGCCGCCGATCACCTTGATGCCACTGCGCACATCCACGCCGTGGCTGCGGTAGTAGTCGTCGAGGTAGCTGCTCAGCCCGTCCGGATAACGCCCGGCACCGATCGCCGGGCCGGGAAACAGCATCGTCACCTTGCAACCCACGCTGCTCAACGACGCCGCCAGCTCGCTGCCGATGAAGCCGCCGCCGACCACGGCAATGTAGGCACCGGGCTTGGCATAGCGGCGCAGCGCCTGGTAATCGTCCAGCGTGCGGAAATGGATCACCCGCTCGCCGCCATCGAACGGCAGCCGCCGCGGGGTCGCGCCGGTGGCCAGCAACAGGCGGCGGTAACGGTAGCTGTCGCCGTAGTCATCGCGCGCGATGCGCGCCACCCGGTCCAGCGACTCGATGCGGCGGCCCAGGTGCAAGGTCGCGCCGCCTTGCGCGGTGGCTAGGTCGATGTCGGCCACCGACTTGTCGCCCTTCCACAGCGCCTTGGACAGCGGCGGCCGCTGATACGGCGGCGGTGCCTCGGCGCCGACGACGCCGACGTTCGCCGTGGCATCGACCTCGCGGATCGCCTTGGCAGCCGCATCGGCGGCCATGCCGCCGCCGATGATCAGGTAATCGTGAACATGTTCCATGACGCTCTCCCAGGCCGACGTATCGGCCCATGATGCACCGCTCTGGCAGCGGCAGCGTGAAATCCGGACGCAGCCGATGAGACGGCTCGACGTACACTGGATGCATCGACCCGGGAAAACGTTCCATGCCGCTCAACGTACACTGAGCTGAATCACTGTCGGGAACACGCCATAGCCATGCCCCTGAGCATCTTTTCTTTACCAGCTACGTCAGCCTTCGTCACCGGCCTGGCGGTCGGTATGGGCATCGTCTATCTGGTGCTCCGGACTCGATTTGCAAAAACCGAAGATGCGTTGCGGCGGGAAAAGGAAGCATTATCGGCACAACTTACACGAGTCGAGGTTGACGCCCATCGCGTCCCAGTGCTGGAGCAGCAGTTACGTGAAGCCAACGACGATCTCGCCACAAGGCGGGAAACAATCGCAGGCCTTGCAAGCCGGATAGAGGCCAGCGAAAAACAACATGCGAGCACACAGGCGCGGCTCGAAGCGCTAAACCGAAGCTACGAGGAGCTTGGCGTCAAGAGATCAACATTGGCTGAGAGCCATGCACGATTGGAACAACAGATCGAGTCAGCCAAGCAACGCGAGATCGAAACGGGCAAATTGCTGAGCGACACTAAGGAAGCCATGGCCAAGGAATTCAAGCTGCTGGCCGGCACGCTGCTGGAGGAAAAGGGCGCGAAACTTGGTGAACAACAAAAGGAAACATTGGCGTCGCTGCTTACACCCTTCAGCGAAACGCTCAAGGACTTCAAGTCGAAAGTAGAGCAATCACGGGAAGCTGATCTGACCGCACGTGAGGGCTTGATTGCACAGATTCGCCACCTGACCGAACTCAACCAGGACATCGGCACCAAGGCGCAGTCATTGACAGACGCCCTGCGTGGCGAAAGCAAAACCCGGGGCATCTGGGGCGAACAAGTCTTGCTGAAGTTGCTCGAACTCGCCGGGCTGCGCGAAGGTGTTAACTTCCGCGCGCAGGCTAGTCACCGCGAGGAAGGTTCCAACGCAAGGCTGGTTCCTGACGTGGTACTGGATCTGCCACAAGATCGCGCCATCATCATCGACTCCAAGGTGTCATTGGTGGCCTATGAGCGCTATGGAGCGGCCCAGGACGACGATGCACGCACGCGGGCGCTGAAGGATCATTGCGATTCCATCAAGCGACACATCAAGGACCTATCGGACAAGAACTACCCCAAGCTCTACAACCTCAAGAGCGTGGATTTCACGCTGTTGTTTGTCCCCATCGAGAGCGCTCTCATGCTTGCCAGCGAAGCCGAGTCGGAGCTGGCCCAATACGCGCTGGAACGCCACATCGCGCTTGTTTCTCCCAATACGCTTTTTACGGTATTGCGTACGGTCGAGTACATCTGGCGCCTGGAAAAAACCACGCAAAACATGGAGAAAATCGTCAAGCGCGGCACGCTGATGTACGACGCCGCAAGGAAGTTTGGCGAACATATTGTGGTCATCAACGACAGCTTGGCCAAGGCCACCGCGGCGGCTCAGGATGCAGAAAAGGCGCTGAACGATCCCAGCCGTGGTTTGGTTCGCCAAGCAGAAAATCTGCGGGCGCTAGGCATCAAGCCCAAGAAAGGCATGCCCGGAAGGCTGTCTGTTGGTGGCGCAAGCGATAGCTTCACTGATCCTTCTGACCCACAGGCTCTCATGGTACCGACGCCGGATGACGATGAAAATGCACTCGGAATCGACAGCGACGACGAATAGCCCGTAGGGGCGCACTTCCAGATCAAGTCCAGGGGTACGCTCTTACAAAGGAAACCACTGCCACGCAGACGCGATATGACGCGGACGCTAAACTGGCCAGTCCGCACACCCCGAGGTATCCACATGAGCGAGCAGCGCAACCCGAACGACGTCAGCCAGGAACAGGCCGAAGAGGCCGTGCGCACGCTGCTGCGCTGGGCCGGCGAAGACCCGGCGCGCGAAGGTCTGCTGGATACGCCCAAGCGGGTGGTCAAGGCCTATCGCGACTGGTTCGCCGGCTACGACTCCGATCCGGGCGACTACCTGCGCCGCACCTTCAAGGAGGTGAACGGCTACGACGAGATGGTGGTGCTGCGCGACATCGAGTTCGAGAGCCACTGCGAGCACCACATGGCGCCGATCATCGGCCGCGCCCACGTCGGCTACCTGCCGACCAACCGCGTGGTCGGCATCAGCAAGCTGGCCCGCGTGGTGGACGGCTTCGCGCGCCGCTTCCAGGTGCAGGAGAAGCTCACCGCGCAGATCGCCCAGTGCATCCAGGAAACCCTGCAGCCGGCCGGCGTGGCGGTGGTGATCGACGCCAGCCACGAATGCATGACCACCCGCGGCGTGCACAAGCGCGGCGTGTCGATGGTGACCAGCCAGATGCTCGGCACCTTCCGCGACGATGCGCGCACCCGCGCGGAGTTCCTGCAGTTCATCGGCATCCACGGCGGCCACCGCTGAACGTGCGGCTGGCTGCTGCCGCGGCGCTGCTGCTGGCATCGATGGCGGCGCTGGCCCAGGACACCCGGGCGGCTTATCTGCAGATGTTCGACCGCGACGGCGATGGCCGGGTCAGCGAAGCCGAGTACCTGGCGTACATGGGCCGCGGCTTCCAGGCGATGGACCGCAACGGCGACGGCATGCTCGAAACCGCCGAATTGCCGGGTGGCCGCGGCCCGCCGATCACGCTCATGGAATACCAGGACAACCTGCGCCGGCAGTTCCACAAGCTCGACCGCAAACGCGACGGCTTCCTCGACGCCCGCGAACTGACCGCGCCGCCACGTTGACACCCCTGGAAAAGACACAGGAGCGCACCCTGTACGCGATGCGCTTCATCACGTGACGGAAAGCATCGCGCACAGGGTGCGCTCCTGCACAGGCCTCTGGCCGGGGGACAAGCTGCGCGTCAGGCGGAAATCGCCAGCTTCTCCGAGCGGTACAGCTGCGCAGTCGCCAGCACCGCGAGGAGTGCCGCCGCCAGCGTGCCGGCGAAGCACAGGCCGAGTTGCGCGGCGCTGACGCCGTCGCCGCGAAGCAGCTGCATGATGCCGAGGTTCTGGCCCAAGAGCGGCACCGCGTACATCCACGCCTGTGCCTTGATCGGCATGAACGACAGCAGCAGGCTGGGAATGATCGGCACCAGCATCAGCAGCGAGATATAGGTCTGCGCCTCGCGGTAGCTCTTGGCGAACGCCGCCACCATCGACTGCAGCGCGGCCAGCAGCAGCACCAGCGGCAGCATCAGCAGCAGCACGCAGGTCGCGAAATGCAGCCCGAGATCCAGCTCCATGCCGATCTTGCCGGCCGGAATGAACTGCCCCACCACGGCGAACGCGAGCAGGGTGATCAGCAGGCTGGCGACGGAGAACGCACAGATCGCCGCCAGCTTGCCGCACAGGATCTTCCAGCGCGCCACCGGGTTGGCGAACAGCGGCTCCAGCGATTGCCGCTCGCGCTCGCCGGCGGTCAGGTCGATCGCCAGGTACATGCCGCCCATGAAGATGGTGATGACGAAAAAGTACGGCAGCATCGCGAACATCAGCACCGCGCGCGACTGCGGCGTGGCCTGGTCGCGCCGGGCCACCTGCAGCGGCCAGGCCGTGCCCGGCGACATGCCGCGCGCGACCAGCCGCATCGCGCCCTGCTGGCGCGCGTAGCTTTCGACCAGCTGGCTGACCCGCTCCACCGAGCTGTTCGCCTCGCGCTGCGAGGAGTCGTAGAACAGCTCCACCTGCACCGGCTCGCCGCGGCGCCAGGCCTTGCCGTAGTCGGCGCCGATGCGCAGCACCACGTCGGCGTCCTGCTGGCGCACGGCCCGGGCGGGGTCGGCCACCGGCGCGCCCGGCACCACGCCGCCGGCCTTCAGCGCGTCGAGCAGGTTCGGCGCGTACTCGGCGCCGATCACCGGCACCGACAGTGGCTTCTCGGCCTTGTCCAGTTCGCGGTTCAGGGTGAGGTTGATCAGCATCACGAACAGCAGCGGCCCCAGCAGCGGGCCGGTGAGGAACGCGCTCATCAGGGTGCGGCGGTCGCGCAGGTTCTCGGTCACTTCCTTCAGGAACACGCTGAGGAAGGCGCCGCCGCGCCGGGCTTTCGACGGGTTCGTACTCATGCCGCCAGTCCCTCTTCGCTGCCGATGATTTTCACGAAGGCGTCCTCCAGGTTGGATTCGCCGGTCTGCGCGCGCAGCGCGTCCGGCGATTCGTCGGCCACCACGCGGCCGTGCGCGATCACCACGATGCGGTCGCACAGCGCGGCGACCTCCTGCATGATGTGGCTGGAGAACAGCACGCAGCGGCCCTCGTCCTTCAACCGCCGCATGAACTGGCGCAACGCGCGGGTGGCCATCACGTCGAGGCCGTTGGTCGGCTCGTCGAGGATCACGTTGCGCGGATCGTGCACCAGCGCGCGGGCGATCGCGGTCTTCACCCGCTGGCCCTGCGAGAAGCCCTCGGTGCGCCGGTCGGCGATGTCGTCCATCTCCAGCGCCTTCACCAGCGCCTCGCGCCGGCTCGCCAGCAGCTCCTCCGGCAGGCCGTGCAGGCGGCCGAAGTAGTCGATGTTCTCGCGTGCGCTGAGCCGCTTGTACAGGCCGCGCGCATCCGGCAGCACGCCGAGCCGACGGCGCACGCCCAGCGGATCGACGGCCGCGTCGATGCCGTCCACCAGCACCTGGCCGCGGTCGGGCGTCATCAGCGTATAGAGCATGCGCAGCGTGGTGGTCTTGCCGGCGCCGTTGGGGCCGAGCAGGCCGGTGATCTCGCCGTCGCGGGCGCTGAAGCTGACGCCGTCGACGGCTTTCACCGTGCCGAACGCCTTGTGCAAATCCCTTACCTCGATCATGGCCGCTCCTTAAGGGGTTGAACCGTTGAAGTCGATGAAGATCGGCGTGGGCTGCAGCCGGTCCAGGCAGCTCGCGTCCAGCGTCCTGGGGTCGAGCTTCTCGACGAAACGCTGGATCAGCTGCGGCGTGCAGCCGGCCGCCATCACGTTGTGCGCCTGGCCCTTGAGCGTCAGCACGCGCGCGTTCGGCAGGCCTTTCGCCACCGCCTCGGCGTAGCGCGGCGGGGTCACCGGATCGTACTGGCCAGCCAGCAGCAGCACCGGCTTGTCGGTCTTCAGCGGCGCATGGAAATCGGCCGGCCGCGTACCCTTGGGCCACACCGAGCAGACCGCCTTCAGCGCATCGACCATGCGCGTGCCCAGGATGGTCTGCGCATCCTGCGGGCGCGTCGTCAGCAGGTCGGCATCCTCGCTGCAGATGACCGAGTACTGCATGCCGCTGCCCATCAGTTCGGACAGCTCGCCGGACAGCAGCTTGGCCTGGCCCAGCAGCGGGCCGACGTCGCCGCGGGCGGCCGCGTCGATCGACAGCGGCAGCAAGGCGGCGGTGGCCGGCGTATAGGCGAACATGCGCACGACGCTGGCCAGCGAGTCCTCGTCCAGCATCCGCTTCACCGTCTGGTAGCTCTGCGGGTCGCGAAAGCTGACCTGGTGCGGGTTGGCGCGCAGCGCATCACGCAACTGGTACAAGGTCTGGTCCGGGTCGCCGAACTGCTTCTTGCAGGCCGGCTCGGCGGTGCAGCGGGCGAACTGCGCCTTCAGTGCGTCGTCCAGGTTGCGCGCGAAATCCTCGCCCAGCGCCAGCGCGTTCGGCACCGCGCTGTCCAGCACCACGCTGCGCACCGCGTCCGGGAAGCGCCTGAGGTACTGCTGCGCCATCCGCGTGCCGTACGACACGCCGAGCAGGTCGAGCGGCGGCGCGCCGAGCGCCTGGCGCACGTCCTCCAGGTCCTGCGCGGCGACCGTGGTGGTGTAGTAGCGCGGATCGGCGTGACCGGCCAGCTGCTTCAGGCACTCGGCGGCGGCGGCGCGCAGCTTGCCGGCGTCGAACGTGCTGTCGTCGGCGGGCGTCGCCGCCTCCGCGGACGCCTTGCAGTCCAGCGCATTCGAGCCGCCGGTGCCGCGCTGGTCCAGCAGCAGCACGTGGCGATGCGCCAGCAGCGGCTTGAGCACCGACGCCACCAGGCCGGCCGAGTCGGTCGCCGCCTGGCCGGGGCCGCCGGCGAGGAAGGCCAGCATGTCCGGGCTGGCCACCTGCGCGCGCGAGCGCAGCACCGCCAGCTTCAGCCTGATCGTGCGGCTGTGCGGATCGGCGCGGTTCTCCGGCACCGGAAATTCGGCGCACCACGCCGCCGTGCTGAGCCCGCTGTTCGGCTGCGCCAGTTCGCATGCCGCCAGGGTGACGGCACCCAGTTGCCAGGTGGCCGGCCTGGCCGGCGTCACCTTCACGGCGACAGCCGGCGAAGCCGCGCTCGCGGCTGCCGGCGGCCCCTGATCCTTGTTCTGTTCGCGATGCCGAGCGCTCTGGCTGGCCATGAAGATCGCCACCGCGATGGCGACCGCCGCACCGATGCGTGCTCCGGGTTTCATGCTCACCTGCTGCTCCCTGGGTCAAAAATCGATTCAATCGGACGTCCAAACAATTTCGCGATCCTGAACGCCAGCGGCAGGCTGGGGTCGTACTTGCCGGTTTCGATCGCGTTGACGGTCTGCCGCGACACATCCAGTTGCTCGGCCAGATCGGCCTGCGACCAGCCGTGCTCGCCGCGCAGTTCGCGCATGCGGTTATTCATGGCGGCGGTAGCCCCAGACGACCAGCAGCATGGCGAGGCCGAACGTCACGAACAGGCACGGCATCGCCCGGATCGCCACTGCCCCGCCGCGCACCTGCGAACCGACATCCGCCAACAGCAGCAAGCCCGACAACACGATCAACACCACGCAGGCCAGCATCGCCGGGAGGAATTCGCACAGGTAGCGTTTATGGACGGTACGCATGGCGGGCTCCCGTGGTGGCGGCGAGCAAGGACTCAGGCGTCACGGGGCGGCGCGCCAGCGGCGCGGCGGCGGCGCCAATGGAGGATGCCCTGCACCAGCACGACCAGCACCGCCGCTGCCGCCATGCCCACGAACATCCCGGTGTCGAAGGCGTCCTGACGGCGCCAGGCAAGCCACCCCAGCACGGCAACCAGGCCGGCGACCAGCAACAGGCGCCAGCGCAGCGCCATGCCGGCATCGTCGCCGGCGCAGGTCGGTTCGTTGCCGTAGTGGCGCACCACCCACCATCGCGCCACTTGATAGCCGACCACCATGAGCGGAAATACCCAGAGCAGGATCGAGCCATCCAGCGGCACGACGCCCGCCGCCGCCAGGAAGCCGCCGACCAGGCTGGCCACGCCCACGACGGCCGTGGATGCCCCCAGCGCGATCAGGTGCGTGCGCTGCTCCAGCTCGTCGCCGTGCCGCACCCGCTGCGCCATCTGCCAGATCACGTAGGACACCGGCAGCGTCGGCAGCAGTGCCAGCACGACCCGCAGCGGCAGGCTGGCGGTGCCGCGAACGAGCGGCCACGCCAGCAGCAGCACCACGACATACAGCACCATCGCCAGCGCCACCCGGCGCCGGTAACGCCCTTCGGTAAAACGCGCCATGTCGCCGTCCTCACCAGTGATTCCAGATGACCGCCGGCACCCCTGCGCGCCTGGCGATCCGCCGCCGCCATGTCAAGCGAGCTTGACAATTGCAGGTTAGACAACCTTCCCGGCAAATGTCAAGGACGCTTTACAAGACGGCCCCAGCCGGTGCGCAAACGGTCGCGAAATGTGAAAACGGGATGATGACTGCGTATCGAATAAGTGACATAGTTCGCAGTTTGAAGTGCCGATTTTTGTCAGGGAAGACTGACAAAACATGCGAAACCCTTGCCCAGCCTCAAATCCCGCCTTCCCGCGAGCGGCCTGGTGTCTGACGTAACCGTTTACATGCTGATATTGGCATGCCGCTTGCTTATGGCCCTGCGCCAGTTCCTCAAATCCACCCGGAGAGAATCGTCATGATGTTCAAGAAAACCCTGCTTGCCGCCGCCGTATTCGCTCTGGGCGGTTTTGTCTTCCCCGCCGGTGCCGCCACCAATCCGGCCACCAGCACCTTCCAGGTCAAGCTGAAGATCAACAAGGCCTGCACCGTTTCCACGGGCGCCGCGCTGGACTTCGGCAGCACCGACGCCAACTCGACCGGCGACCTCACCACGTCCGCCAGCAATATCAACGTCACCTGCTCGAAGAAGACCGCCTACAGCGTCGACCTGACGCCGACTTCCAACAGCGCTGACGGCACAGGTTCCATGAAGGGCGGCATCGTTGGCAACACCGACACCATCGCCTACGCGCTGTATCAGGACAGCGGCGACACCACCGCCTGGGGCAACGGCGCCAACACGCTGAGCGCCACCAACGGCCTCGTCGTCGGCAACGGCACGGCGCAGAACTACACCGTTTACGGCAAGGTGCTGGGCACCAACCTGAACGTCCAGCCCGATACCTACACCGACACCGTCACTGTCAGCGTGGCTTACTGAGTCGATGATCAATCGCCCGCTGTGCAGGCTGCTGCTGTGCGCCGGCCTGGCCTTGGTCGGTGCCGGCGCGTGGGCCAGTGGCCTGCAGGTTGCGCCGGTTTCGCTGACCTTGCAGCCCGCGCAGCATGCCGACGGACTGTGGCTCAGCAATACCGGCACCGACCAGATACACGCGCAGGTGCGCGTGTATCGCTGGACACAGGTCAATGGTACGGACCAGCTGGCGCCCTCGCAGGAGCTGGTGATCAGTCCACCGATGCTTGGTATTCAGCCGGGCGGCCGGCAGCTGATCCGGGTGATCCGGATCGGTGCGCCGCCCTCCGGCAACGGCGCCGTGGAAGCTGCCTATCGTCTGGCCATCGATGAACTGCCGGTGCACACACCGGGCAAGCGCGGCTTGCAGTTCGTATTGCATTATTCGGTGCCGGTGTTCGTCGAGCCCCAGGGCGAGGCGGCCGCAACGGTCAACTTGCGCTGGCAGCTGCAGCGTGATGGCGACCGCATGACACTGGTGGTGTCCAACACCGGCACCGGCCACGCGCAGCTGGCCGAACTCATCTACGTAAGTGACAAGGGCAAGCGCACGACCATCGCCGGCGGCCTGCTGGGCTATGTCCTTCCCGGCGCCACCATGCGCTGGCCGCTCAAGCAGCCGGCTTCGCTCTTCGCTGAAAACGGCACGTTGGAGGCAGCGATCAATGGCGCGCAGGCCACGCAAACGCTCCCGCTGGCCGATCGCGCTCGCTGAGTCGCTACTGCTGCCCTGCCTGCTGGCCATCGCCACGCGCGCGACGGCGGCAGACGCGGCCCGCAGCAGCCCCGACAGCGTGGACGGCTCGGCCCTGGCGGCCGATCCGGTAGGTGCGATGGCCACCATCGACGCCACCGATCTGTACCTCGACCTGATCATCAACGGCACCGAGCGGGGGCTGGTGCATCTCGGCTACCGCGACGGCACGCTGTGGGCCACGCGGGCGACGCTGCAGCAGCTGGGTTTCATGCTGCCGACGGACAGCCCCGATCCCGTCCGCCTGGACAGCTTGCCGGGCGTACAGGTGCGCTACGACGCTGAACAGCAGTCCGCGACCTTGACCGTGCCGCTAAAGCTGTTGCATCTGTCCACCAGCGTGCTCAACGCACAGAGCGCCTCGGTTCCCCACGCCAACGCCTCGCCCGGCGCGCTGCTCAACTACGACATCTACGCCACGCGCGACACCCAGGGAGGTGCCAGCGCGAGCGCGTACACGGAACTGCGTGTGTTCGGCGGCGCCGGCACGCTGAGCAGCACCGGGCTTTCGCAGACCAGCCGTACCAGTGGCGACTGGCATGGCCGCTCGGTTCGCCTGGATACGACCTGGAGCATGTCGTTCCCCGAACGGATGCTCACCATGGATGTGGGCGACACGCTGACCGGCGCCACCGCGTGGTCGCGTCCGACTCGCATCGGCGGCGTGCAGTTCGGCACCAACTTCGCGCTGCAGCCCTATCGCGTCACCGCGCCGCTGCCGCAATTCCTCGGCCAGGCCACGCTGCCCTCGCAGGTGGAGCTCTACGTCAACGGCATGAAGCAGTACAGCGGCCAGGTGCCGGTCGGCCCGTTCCAGCTCAACGCGGTACCGGGCATCAGCGGCGCCGGCAATGCCCAGCTGGTGTTGACTGACGCGCTGGGCCGCGTCTCCACGGTGGACTTCTCGCTGTACAACACCCAGCAGCTGCTGCAGAAAGGGCTGACCGACTGGTCGGTCGGGTTTGGCTTCGTGCGCGAGGATTACGGCCTGCGGTCGTTCTCGTACAGCCGCGACCCGATGGCCAGCGGCAGCTGGCGCCTCGGCCTCACCGACCAGTTCACCGCCAGCGCCCACGCCGAGGTCACGCAAGGCTTGGCCAACGCCGGCGTCGGCGGCGATTGGCTGCTCGGCCATGCAGGCATCGTGTCCGGCTCGATGGCACGCAGCCAGCATGACGGGCTCGACGGCTCGCAGCTGAGTCTCGGCTATCAGTGGATCAACAGCCGCTTCAACTTCGGCGTGCAGGGCACCCGCAGCAGCAGCGGCTACCGCGACGTGGCCGCGCTGTACGGCAGTCCGTCGCCGCGGTTGAGCGCCAGCGCGCAGGCCGGCATGAGCACCGATGGTTTCGGCAACTTCGGCGTCAGCTATGTGCACCTGCGCTACCTGGAACAGACCAGCCGCTACGCCAGCGGCTATTGGTACAAGTCGCTCGGTCGCAGCGCTTCGATCAGCCTGAACCTCAACCAGAACCTGGACGTGTCGCGCGACCGCAGCGTCTTCCTGAGCTTCAGCCTGACCTTCGATGCGCGGACCTACATGAGCGCCGGCGTGCAGCGTCAAGGCAATCGCAACCTGTTCGATGCCAGCATTTCCCGCTCGCTGCCCACCGACGGCGGGTTCGGCTGGCGCACACAAACGCAACAGGGCGACGGCAGCCATGGCGGCCTGGCCGAACTGGATTACCTGGGCCGCTACGGTCAGGCGCAGGCCGGTCTCGTGAACTTCGGCGGGAGCAGCAGCGCCTACGCCGGCGCCAGCGGCGCGCTGGTGCTGATGGACGGCCACGCGTTCGCTGCGCGCAGCATCTACAACGGCTTCGCGCTGGTCTCCACCGATGGCATCCCCGACGTGCCAGTGAAGCTGGAGAACAATCTGGTCGGCCATACCGACCGGCATGGCCTGCTGCTGGTGACACCGCTCAATGCGTACCAGAACAACAAGCTCAGCATCGACCCGATGCAGTTGCCGGCCGACGTGCGCATCGGCCACGTGGACACCAACGCCACGCCCGTCGACCGCGCCGGCACCCTGGTGAGCTTCGGCATCACCCCGGTGCGCGCTGCCTCGGTGCTGCTGCGCGACGACGCGGGCAAGCCGCTGCCGCTGGGCAGCCAGGTGCGCCTGCGCGGCCAGGCCGGCGACCCGGCGCTGGTCGGCTTCGATGGCGCGGTATACCTGGACACGCTGGACAAGCACAACGTGCTGGAGGTCAGCTTGCCCGAAGGCGGCACCTGCAACACCGGATTCGACTATCGCAGGCAGGGTGACGGCATCCCGCAGATCGGGCCGCTTACCTGCACCAAGAAGGGGGCGCCATGAACCGTCGCATCCATATCTGCCTGTGGCTGGGCGTGCTGTTCGTCGCCTGCCAGTGGCTGGCTCCCGCCAGCATGGCGCCATTGCGCACCGCACAGGCCAGCGTGCCCGGCATCACTTGCGCGGCGATCACGACCAGCATCAATTTCGGCAACGCCGACCCGACCGCCGGACTTACCTACTATTGGAACTTCAACAGCGACGTCAACCTGAATACCACGGGTTTCCTGACCTACTACTGCACGAACGCCTCATCGGCTCCGCAAAACATCGACGTGTGCATAAGCATCGGCAATCCCGGGGGTTCCAGTCAGCGATCCATGAGCGGACCGAAAAACGGCTCGCTCGATTATCAGCTCTACAAAGATGCCGGCAATACCCAAGCCTGGGGCAGCAAGTACAACACGCCAGGCAAATGGGGCACGCCTTACATCGGCACCGTGGCAGTGCCTGCCAATGGCACATCAGCTCCCATCACGCTACCGATCTACGCCGCCATCGACAGTAGCCAAGGCATCAGCTGGACAACGAACAAGACCGGCCCATACAGCGCCACTTACGGCAACGGCGACGTAGCCTTCGACACGGGACCGGCGAACACTGGCTGCAACAACGCTTCGGGTGGAGGCACCATCAGCGGTTTTCAGGTATTGGCCAACCTGGTTCCGACTTGCCAAGTCGCCACCAATCCCCTGGATTTCGGCGGACTCGACGGTGACCCCAGCAATGCAACCGCCACCACCACGCTTACGGTCAGTTGCGTGAGCGAGACCGGCTATCGCGTCGGCCTGGACAATGGCAAGAATTGGGATGGCACCACCCGGCGCATGCGCGGTGGCCCCACGCACAGCGACTACGTTCCGTACCAGCTGTACCGCGGAAACTGCAGTACGGAGTGGGGTAATACCGACGGCACCGATACGCAAACCGGCACCCAGCCGTCGCAGATGTTTACCGTGTGCGGCAAGATTCCGCCCGGTCAAGGCTCTGCGACGCCTGGCGACTATTTCGACGCCGTCACGGTGTACGTTTACTACTGACGGATACTCGGCAAATCTCATTCGCGCTCGTCAATAGACCACGCGTACCACCGCCGTATCCTCGTAATCGCCCAACGGGACCTTCTGCCCAGCGGGCACCGAGCCCGAAACGGCCAGGTGAATTGCCGTGGGGCCAAGCCCCTTGACATGGATCGCCTCGCCAGCCGGCCAGAGGTTGCCGTTGGCGCGCAGTTCGTAAGCCATGCGGACGCCGGACTGGCTGCGCATGGTGCGGTCGCCCTCGAGATAGACGGCTGCGGGCGTACCCCGCGCACACGTCACATCAATGGAGCCAGGCGATGCCGTGCCTGTGGCCGCACCGCCAGTGGTGTAAGGCGCCAGGGTCAGCGGCTGGGTTTGCACGCTGCACGAGGCCACCACGGTCACCGAGATCCGGAAACTGGCCGTAGCTTGACCAGCGACGGAAGGAAACGAGACCAGGGCGATGACTGCCATAAAAGCGGAAAGCAGCATCGGGACGAGCGCCGACCCGCCGGCCTGTCCTCCGCGACCGAATGCGCGATGGATGGCTTCCCGGCAAAGGCGACGCCCCGCCCACAAACCGACTGACCATTTCATTCCGTTCACCTCTCCAGGTGCCCCGGCCATGACGGGGTTCCTTGAGTGGCTTTCGGCGCGCTCCGCCCGAGCTTTACCGGCTTGAGCCCGCCGACGCCGGAAAACGTGACGGGCGTCACGTTAATGGCGGGTCGGGGCCGAACTACGCCGCAGCCACCTGTCGAGCCGTCGATTTACCCCTACCCGCGTGAGCTGCGCGTGAGATGACGCGCGCGGGAAACACCGTCATCGGCCCGCCCCTCATGGCGTGAGGCGTGGCCAGATGTCATATCGGCGCGGAAGCGGCCAGCTTTATCAGCGCGAGGAAACGTACTTCTCGCGGCGGATCTGCGGCACCGGCAGGCCGAACTCCTTCAACGTGTTGAAGGCGGCGTCGACCATGTTCGGGTTGCCGCACAGGTAGGCGATGTCGCGCTCGGCATGCGGGGCCAGTTCGGTCAGCACGTTCTGCACGTAGCCGTAGCGATCGGTGGGGCGGGGCAGCGCGCGGGCCTCGCGGCTGAGGCAGGCATGGAAGGCGAAGCCGGGGTGGGTGCCGGCGAACGCCTCGAACTCCTCGCCGTAGAGCAGCTCGCCCTCGTTGCGCGCGCCGTACAGCAGCACCACGTCGCGGCCGCCCTGCGCCAGCAGCTTCTCGATCTGCGGCAGCATGGCGCGGTAGGGGGTGACGCCGGTGCCGGTGGCCAGCAGCAGGTAGCGCGGGTGGGTGTCGGCCTCCTGCAGGCAGAAGCGGCCGTAAGGGCCGCTGGCATCGATCACCCCGCCGACCGGCAGCTCGCCGAGCAGCTTGGTGGCGGCGCCGCCGTCGACGTAGCTCACCGCGATCTCGATGCGCCCGACGGTCACGGACGCGCCCGGCGAGCTGCCGTCGCCGGTGGTGGCGATCGAATAGCTGCGCTTGGTTGCCGTGCCGTCGTCGTAGTGGAAATGCACCTGCAGGAACTGCCCGGGCTGGAACACCAATGGCTGGCCGTCGACGCGCTCGAACACCATGTGGCGCACCGCGGGCGCGAGCATGCGGCTGTCGACGAGACGGAGCTGGAAGTGGTCGGCCATGGGGCGGGTTCCGGAAACGGTGTGTGCCGTCCGGCAGGGCCGGACGACGGGACGTAGCCCGCTATAATAAGGGCTAACCCCCTCGGTGCAGCCCATGTCCCCGCAGTCTCAAGATAAGGCCCCGGCGCTTGTCGTCGACAACCTGCGCAAGACCTACGGCAACGGCGTCGAGGCGCTGAAGGGCATCAGCCTGACCGTGCAGCCCGGCGACTTTTTCGCCCTGCTCGGCCCCAACGGCGCCGGCAAGTCCACCCTGATCGGCATCCTGTCCTCGCTGGTGAACTCCACTTCCGGCGACGCGCGGGTATTCGGCATCTCGGTGAACCGGCAGCGCAGCGAGGCGATGCGGCTGATCGGACTGGTGCCGCAGGAGATCAACTTCAACCAGTTCGAGAAGCCGTTCGACATCTGCGTGAACGAGGCGGGCTTCTACGGCATCCCGCGCAAGATCGCCGCCGAGCGCGCGGAGAAATACCTGAAGGAGCTGCGCCTGTGGGACAAGGCGCAGATGCAGGCACGCACGCTGTCCGGCGGCATGAAGCGGCGGCTGATGATCGCCCGCGCGATGATGAACGAGCCCAGGCTGCTGATCCTCGACGAGCCCACCGCTGGCGTCGACATCGAGATCCGCCGCTCGATGTGGCAGTTCGTCAGCGCCATCAACGCGGCCGGCACCACGGTGATCCTGACCACGCATTACCTGGAGGAGGCCGAGTCGTTGTGCCGCAACATCGCGATCATCGACCACGGCACGATCATCGAGAACACCAGCATGAAGCGCCTGCTGGCGACGCTGGACGTGGAAACCTTCGTGCTGGACGTGACCACCATCCCGGCCGAGCTGCCGAGCATTCCCAACGTCACCCTGCGCCGCCGCGACGACCACACGCTGGAGGCCGAGATGGCCCGCTCGCACGACCTCAATTCGCTGTTCGCGACGCTGTCCGCGCACGGCATCGCAGTGACCTCGATGCGCAACAAGACCAACCGGCTGGAGGAGCTGTTCGTGCGGCTGGTGGAGAACGGCCGGCACGAACCGGGCCGGGAGCGCGCCGCATGAGCCGCAACGCCGCCGCCAACCTGGTCGCCCTCAACACTCTCGTGCGCCGCGAGATCGTGCGCATCATGCGCATCTGGACGCAGACGCTGATCCCGCCGGCGATCACCATGACGCTGTACTTCGTGATCTTCGGCAAGCTGATCGGCAGCCGCATCGGCAGCATCCAGGGCGGTTTCAGCTACATGCAGTACATCGTGCCGGGACTGGTGATGATGAGCATCATCACCAACAGCTACGGCAACATCTCCAGCTCGTTCTTCGGCGCCAAGTTCAGCCGCGCGGTGGAAGAAATGCTGGTGTCGCCGATGCCGAACTGGGTGATCCTCACCGGCTACGTGGCCGGCGCGGTGGTGCGCGGCCTGGTGGTCGGCGTGCTGGTGCTGGTCATCGCGCTGTTCTTCACCGACCTGCACGTGATGCACCCGCTGATCACGTTCGCCTCGGTACTGCTGGGCGCCACCATCTTTTCGCTGGCCGGCTTCGTCAACGCGGTGTACGCGAAGAAGTTCGACGACATCGCGCTGGTGCCTACCTTCATCCTCACTCCGCTGACCTACCTCGGCGGCGTGTTCTATTCCGTCACGATGCTGGGCGAGCCGTGGCAGGCGATCTCGCGCGCCAACCCGATCCTGTACATGGTCAACGCGTTCCGCTACGGCGTGCTCGGCATCAGCGACGTGCACGTGGGCTGGGCCTTCGTGGTGATGCTCGGCTTCGTGGCGGCGCTTACCGTGTTCGCGCTGCAGCTGCTCAAGCGCGGCGTGGGGCTGCGCTCCTGAAAAAGCTGCAGGGGCGCACCCTGTGCGCGACGCTCTTGCATGACGTGACGAAGAGCCATCGCGCACAGGGTGCACCCCTGCATCGAAGGTGGAAATGCGCGTCAACAAATACATCAGCGAAACCGGCCTGTGCTCGCGCCGCGAGGCGGACGAGCTGCTGCTGGCCGGGCGCGTCAGCATCAACGGCGCGGTAGTCACCACCGGTGCCAAGGCGCTGGACGGCGACGAGGTGCGCGTGGACGGCGAGATCGTCAAGGCGCGCATGCTGGCCGCCACGCCGGCGGCGAAGAAGGCCGTCTACATCGCGCTGAACAAACCGGTCGGGATCACCTGCACCACCGATCCGGGCGTGTCCGGCAACATCGTGGACTTCGTCGACCACCCGCAGCGGATCTTCCCGGTCGGCCGGCTCGACAAGGATTCCGAAGGGCTGATCCTGCTGACCAGCAACGGCGACATCGTCAACGAGATCCTGCGCGCGGAAAACCACCACGAGAAGGAATACCTGGTCGGCGTGAACAAGGCGGTCACCGACGAATTCCTGGCCGGCATGGCCAAGGGCGTGCGCATCCACGGCCAGATGACCCGACCCTGCCGCACCCGCCGCATCGCCAGGTTCGGCTTCTCGATCGTGCTGACCCAGGGCCTGAACCGGCAGATCCGCCTGATGGCTGCCGCGTTCGGCTACCGGGTCACGCAATTGCGCCGCGTGCGCATCGTCAACGTGAAGCTCGGCCACCTCAAGGTCGGCCAGTGGCGCAACCTCACCGAGGCCGAGTTGAAGGGGCTGTTGCCCGGGCGCACTCAATGGTGATTCTCGCCTCCCCCTGCTTGCAGGGGGAGGCTGGGAGGGGGTGAGGCTCTTGCTGCAAATCACCCCACCCCAACCCTCCCCTGCAAGCAGGGGAGGGAGTGGCACCGGCAAGCCTCAGGCGGCGGGCAGGCTCTGCAAATCCCAGCGCGGCCGCACTTGCACGGTCTCGTCCTGACGCTGGCCGCTGGCCAGGCGGATCGCGCCGGCCAGCGCGATCATCGCGCCGTTGTCGGTGCAGAAGTCCAGCCGCGGGAAATACACCCGGAAACCATCCTTTTCGCCGGCTTTGGCCAGCTCGCTGCGCAGGTGGCGGTTCGCACCCACGCCGCCGGCAATCACCAGCCGCTGCGTGCCGGTGGCCTCCAGCGCGCGACGGCACTTGATGACCAGCGTGTCGACGATCGCCTCCTCGAATGCGCGGGCGACGTCGGCGCGGGTCTGCTCGCCTTGATCCGACTTCTGCCAGGCCAGCAGCACCTGGGTCTTCAGGCCGGAGAAGCTGAAATCCAGCCCCGGCCGGTCGGTCATCGGGCGGGAGAAGCGGAACGCGCCGGCCATGCCCTGCGCGGCCAGCTTCGCCAGCGCCGGGCCGCCGGGGTAGGGCAGACCCATCAGCTTGGCGGTCTTGTCGAACGCCTCGCCGGCGGCGTCGTCCAGGGTGTCGCCCAGGATCGTGTAGCGGCCGATCGCCTTGACCTCGACCAGCATCGAGTGACCGCCGGAAACCAGCAGGGCCACGAACGGCGGCTCCGGCGGATCGGCCTCCAGCAGCGGCGCCAGCAGGTGGCCTTCCATGTGGTGCACCCCGATCGCCGGCACGCCCAGCGCCCAGGCCAGCGCGCGCCCGACCGAGGCCCCCACCAGCAGGGCGCCGACCAGGCCGGGGCCGGCGGTGTAGGCCACCCCGCCCAGGTCGCGCACGCCCAAGCCGGCCTGGGCCAGCGCCTCGCGGATCAGCGGCAGCAGCTTGCGCACGTGGTCGCGGCTGGCCAGTTCCGGCACCACCCCGCCGTAGTCGGCGTGCAGCTTGATCTGGCTGTACAGGGTGTGCGCCAGCAGGCCGCGGCCCGGCGCGTCCGGCTCCCAGCGCAGCAGCGCCACCCCGGTCTCGTCGCAGGAGGTCTCGATGCCCAGCACGGGCTTTGAAAGTTCGTCAGTTTCCACGGTATACTTCGCGGCTCGCCCTGTTCAACAGTCCCGTCATCGGGGCAGATTACCACTCGGAGTTTCCATGCCCAACGTAAAAGTTCGCGAGAACGAGCCGTTCGAGATCGCACTGCGTCGTTTCAAGCGTACCTGCGAGAAGGCCGGCGTGCTGGCTGAAACGCGCAAGCGCGAGTTCTACGAAAAGCCGACCCAGGAGCGCAAGCGCAAGCGTGCCGCCGCGGTGAAGCGCCACCTGCGCCGGCTGTCGCGCGACGTCTCGCGCAAGGTCCGCCTGTACTGAGTTTCCGCTCGCCGTTCATCGGCGGGCCGCCCGCGTCTTCACGCGGCGCATGCAGGAAACACGGTCGGCGCGGGTTCTCGCAGCCGCCGCAAGCACTCCGGATTCGACCTCGGCCGGTGTTGTCCCCAGGACAACGCCGGCTTTGTCGTTTCCGTAGAATGACCCACCCGATCCCGAGGCTCCCGCCATGACGCTCAAGCAGCAGATCACCGAAGACATGAAGACCGCCATGCGCGGCGGCGACAAGCAGCGGCTGGGCGTGATCCGGCTGATGCTGGCGGCGATCAAGCAGCGCGAAGTGGACGAGCGCATCGAGCTGGACGACGCGCAGCTGCTCGGCGTGCTGGAGAAGATGCTGAAGCAGCGCAAGGACTCGGTCAGCCAGTACGCCGCCGCCGGCCGCGAGGACCTGGCCGACGTGGAACGCGCCGAGATGACGGTGATCGAGGGCTATCTGCCGGCCAAGCTCGGCGACGCCGAGATCGATGCCCTGATCAGCGCCGCGATCGCCGACACCGGCGCCAGCTCGCCGCGCGACATGGGCAAGGTGGTGGCCGCGGTGAAGGAAAAGGCCGCCGGCCGCGCCGACATGGGCGTGGTCTCGGGCAAGATCAAGGCGCGCCTGGCCGGCTGAGCGTGCCGGCCACCAGCAGCAACCCCAGCAGCACCAGCACGCCGGCGACCACCGCCAGCGCGATGCAATGGCGACGCCGGCGCAACCGCTGCCAGTTCGCCACGTCGAGGAAATAGCGGCCCTCGCCCGGGCAACGCAGCACCGCAAGGACGACCAGCCGGTGCCAGGCCATGCCCGGTTTCAGTTCCAGCTGCTGCGCCGTGCAGGCGGTTGCCGCGGTAGTGGCGGCGGCCCGCTCGAACGCGCGCACAATCGCGCGCTGCCTCAGCATCATCACCGTACTGATCACCATGATTCGTCACTCCCGGCGCCGGCCTGGAAGCTTGCCGCGCCGCGCCCGCACTGGCAAGGCGCCATGCATCGCGTTCACGCCCGTCCCGCTACAACAGCCTGACTCGCGGCTCCCGCCGCACGGGCGATCGTCGCTGCAGGAGAAACGCATGCTGAAGTGGGCCATCATCTTCGCCATCATTTCGCTGGTCACCGGCTGGCTCGGTTTCGGCGGTGTCGCCGGCGTGACCGCCACCATCGCCAAGGTGCTGTTCGCGTGCTTCGTGATCCTGTTCCTGCTGGCCGTGCTGGCGCTGATCGGCGTGATCAGCCTGTTCTAGGCTTGCTCGCCGCCCTGCCTGCGACATTTCGCCTCAGCCCAGCGCAATCCGCCCGAGCCTCCCCGGCGGCGACCGACTAGACTAGGCGGTCTATGCGCGGCCTGATTCCCGACAGCTTCATCGACGAACTGCTTGCCCGCGTCGACATCGTCGACGTGATCGAGCGGCGCGTGCCGCTGAAGAAGGCCGGGCGCGAGTGGACCGCGTGCTGCCCGTTCCACAACGAGCGTACGCCGTCGTTCTATGTCAGCCCGGCCAAGCAGTTCTTCCACTGCTTCGGCTGCGGTGCACACGGCAGCGCGGTGAAGTTCCTGATGGACTACGAGCGGCTGGAGTTTCCGGACGCGGTGGAGGAACTGGCGCAGACGGTGGGCCTGACCGTGCCGCGCGAGGGCGGCCGCGAGGCGGCGCCGCGCGAGGACAAGACCGACCTTTACGCGCTGCTCGACGCCGCCGCGGCCTGGTACGAGGGCGAGCTGCCGCGCAATGCCGACGCCCAGGCGTACTGCAGGAAGCGCGGGCTGGACGCGGAGACGATCCGGCGCTTCCGCCTCGGCTGGGCGCCGGCCGGCTACGACGGTGTGATCAAGGCGCTGGGCAACACGCCGCGGCGGATGGAGCTGCTGAACGAGGCCGGCATGGTCGCCTCGAGCGAGCGCGGCAGCAAGTACGACCGTTTCCGCGAACGGCTGATGTTTCCGATCCTCGATCGCCGCGGCCGCGTCATCGCGTTCGGCGGGCGGATTATCGAACGGTCCGGCGAGGGATCGCCGGCGCCTGATGCTCGCACGCAGGACGCGCGCAAAAGCGACGGCCCCAAGTACCTCAACTCGCCGGAAACCCCGCTGTTCCACAAGGGCCGCGAGCTGTTCGCGCTGTGGCAGGTGAAGCAGGCCAACCCGACGCTGGCTCGCATCGTGGTGGTCGAGGGCTATATGGACGTGATCGCACTGCACCAGGCCGGGCTGCCGATTGCGGTAGCCACGCTGGGCACGGCGACCACGCCCGAGCACACCGAGGTGCTGTTCCGCGCCGCGCCGGACGTGGTGTTCTGCTTCGATGGCGACCGCGCCGGCCGCGCGGCGGCGTGGAAGGCACTGGAATCCGCGCTGCCGCGGCTGCGCGACGGCCGCCAGGCGTACTTCCTGTTCCTGCCCGACGGCGAGGATCCGGATTCGCTGGTGCGCAAGGAAGGCAAGGCCGGCTTCGAGCAACGCATCAGGGACGCGATGCCGCTGTCGGACTATTTCTTCAATGAACTGTCGCACGACGTCGACATGGCCAGCCTCGACGGCCGCGCCCGGCTGGCCGAGCGCGCGCGCCCGCTGATCGCGAAACTGCCCGACGGCGCGTTCCGCGACCTGATGGCGCAGGAGCTGGAGAAGCGCAGCGGTGCCCGCGCGGTGCTGCAGGCCGACCCCGCCGCCCACCGCGCCATGCAGCGACCCACGGCAGTGCAGCGCAGCCTGGTGCGCAGCGCGATCTCGCTGCTGCTGGCGCAGCCGGGCATGGCCGACCAGGTGGAGAAGCCCTACCGCTTCCTGCGCCTGGACAAGCCCGGCGTGGAACTGCTGGCCGAACTGCTCGACCTCGCACGCGCGCGTCCCGGCATCAACTCCGCGATGCTGGTGGAGCACTTCGCCGAGCGGCCGGAATACCCTTCGCTGCAGAAGCTGATGGCGGCGCTGGCGGTGGGCGAGCTGGAGGCGCAGCGCAGCGAATTCTTCGATGCGCTGGCGCGGATGGAAGACCAGGCCATCACCCAGCGCCGCGATGCACTCACCGCGAAGAGCCGCGAGGCGGCGCTGGACCCCTCCGAGAAGACGGAGTTGCGCGAGCTGCTGGCTGCCCGCGTGCGGCCGCCGGTGGCCTCGGCCTGACCGCGATGATGTGCCGCCTGCCCGCCCGCCCTGCACCGGCCGCCGGATTCCATCCGGCTGCGGGATCCTGCCGGGCTGCGGCCGGGCAGGATCCGCACCAAGCGCAAGGACACTGATGGATCTGCTGCAGCAACTGGTGACGATCTTCGCCGAGAACGGCTACGTGGCCGTGTTCATCGCGCTGATGATCTGCGGTGCCGGCCTGCCGCTGCCGGAAGACATCACCCTGGTCGCCGGCGGCGTGATCGCCGGGCTCGGCTACGCGAACGTGCACGTGATGTTCGCACTGACCATGTTCGGCGTGCTGCTGGGCGACTGCGCCATCTTCCTGCTCGGCCACCACTACGGCGCACGCATCCTGCAATGGCGCTTCGTGGCGCGCGTGCTGACCCCGTCGCGCTACGTCAAGGTGCAGGAGAAGTTCGACCACTACGGCAACCGCATGTTGTTCTTCGCGCGCTTCCTGCCCGGCATGCGCACCACCGTCTACCTCACCGCCGGCACCACCCACCGGGTGTCGTTCCTACGCTTTCTGCTGATCGACACCATGGCGGCGCTGATCAGCGTGCCGTTCTGGGTCTACCTGGGCTACTTCGGCGCCAACAACCACGAGTGGCTGGTGAAATGGATGCACCGTGGCCAGAGCAGCCTGTGGGTGCTGATCGGGCTGCTGCTGCTGACCGTACTGGTGCTGTGGTGGAAGCATCGGCGGCGCACGCGCTGCGGGCTGGATTGAGCGGTTCCACATGTCGCCGCGCCGCGTCCGTCCGGACAAGTTCACCCTCGCCTTGCTCGCCACCGTGGCGCTGGCCTCGCTGCTGCCCTGCCGCGACGGCACCGCGCAGGTCTTCGACGCGATCACCGATGCGGCGATCGCGTTGCTGTTCTTCCTGCACGGCGCCAAGCTGCCGCGCGCGGCGATCATGCAGGGGCTGACCCACTGGCGACTGCACCTGACCGTATTCGCCGGCACCTTCGTACTGTTCCCGCTGCTGGGGCTGGCGCTGCGGCCGCTCGGACAGGTGCTGCTGACGCCGGAGCTGTACCTCGGCGTGCTGTTCGTCTGCACGCTGCCGTCCACCGTGCAGTCGTCGATCGCGTTCACCTCGATCGCCGGCGGCAACGTCTCCGCCGCGGTGGTCAGCGCGTCGATGTCGAACCTCATCGGCATCGTGCTGACCCCGCTGCTGGTCGGCCTGCTGCTGGCCAGCCACGGCGGCGGCGCCTCGTGGCGGGGCGTGCTGGACATCATGCTGCAACTGCTGCTGCCGTTTGCGCTCGGCCATGCCGCGCGACGCTGGATCGGCGGCTGGGTCGACCGCCACAAGCCGCTGCTCGGCTACACCGACCAGGGCACGATCCTGCTGGTGGTGTACACCGCGTTCAGCGCCGCTGTGGTCGGCGGCCTGTGGCGCGACACGCCGGTCTCGGCGCTGCTCGCCACCCTGGCGATGTGCGCGCTGCTGCTGGCGCTGGTGATGCCGACGCTGAGCTGGGCCGCGCGCCGGCTCGGCTTTTCGCGCGAGGACGAGATCACCATCGTGTTCTGCGGCTCCAAGAAGAGCATGGCCAGCGGCATCCCGATGGCGAAAATCCTGTTCGCCGGCCAGCTCGGCGGCCTCGGCGCGCTGGTGCTGCCGCTGATGATCTTCCACCAGTTGCAGCTGATGGTGTGCGCGGTGGTGGCGCAGCGCTACGCCACGCGGGCGGCGGTGACGGATGACACGCTGGAAGCGGACTGACGCCGGCGCCGCTCGCCCGGCCGTCAGGAGTCGCCCGGCGCGTAGTTGAAGCCGAAGGTGAGCCAGTGCCCGTCGCGGTCGTGGCCGGCGAGCAGCTCGAAGCTGAGACCGCGCGCAAACGACCGCCGCAGCCCGGCCTGAGCCGTGCCACCGGCGCCGCGCGCGGCATAGAGCTCGGCGAGGCCGCTCCAGTGCGCTCCCAGTGCGTACTGCATGCCCACGCCGCCGCCCGGCCACGGCGGCCCGCCGCGTGCGGTGTTCCAGCTCATGTTGACGTGCACGGTCCAGGACGGATCCAGCGGCAGGCTGACGACGAGGTTGGCCGTGCCCGCCGCCAGGCGGTGATCGGAGCGGCGCCAGCTGCCGCCCAGCGAAACGGCGACGCCCGGGGTGGCTTCGTCCATGTCGCGCAGCGTGCGCTTGAGGCCAGCGCTCAGCCACGGCCCCGACGGCGCCCCGGCGTTGGCGCTGCCGCCCAGGCTGTACTCCACCCCGCCCAGGCCGCAGGCCGGCACGGCCGTGGCCTCGCCACCGCCGCGCAAGCGCAGCCAGGATTCGAGCTGGCAGCGGCCATCCGGCAGGGTGCCGGCGTCATCTACCAGCAGACTGGTTCCCGCCCGCGCCGCACACGGCGACAGCAGCATGGCAGCCACCACGAATGACACGGCAAGGCGGCGCATGGTCGCTGCTCCCGGCCATGGTCACAGCCAGCGGCCGTAGCGGCGGATGTACACCAGCTTCATCAGCTGGGTCAGCACGCCGTAGGTGAGCCCGGTCAGCGCCACCCAGCCGAAGAACGCCGGCGGCAGCGCTACCATGCCGATCTTGGCGCCCAGCCCGGTGAACGGCACAAACAGGCCGATCAGGATGACCGCGGTGGTCAGCGCCAGCACCGGGGCCGAGGCGATGCTCTGCAGGAACGGGATCCGGCGCGTGCGGATCATGTGCACGATCAGCGTCTGCGTCAGCAGGCTCTCGATGAACCAGCCGGACTGGAAGAACGGCTGGTGCGCCATCGAGTTCGCGCCGAACACGTGCCACAGCAGCAGGAACGTGGTGATGTCGAAGATCGAGCTGACCGGGCCGATCCACACCATGAAGCGGCCGATATCGCTGGCGTCCCACTTGCGCGGCTTGCGCAGGTACTCGTCGTCCATGCGGTCGAACGGGATCGACAGCTGCGAGATGTCGTACAGCAGGTTCAGCACCAGGATCTGCAGCGGCAGCATCGGCAGGAACGGCAGGAACGCGCTCGCCACCAGCACCGAGAACATGTTGCCGAAGTTCGAGCTGGCGGTCATCTTGATGTACTTGATGATGTTGCCGAAGGTGATGCGGCCCTCGATCACGCCCTCCTCCAGCACCATCAGGTTCTTTTCGAGCAGGATGATGTCGGCCGATTCTTTGGCGATGTCGGTGGCGGTATCCACCGAGATGCCCACGTCCGCCTCGCGCAGCGCCGGCGCGTCGTTGATGCCGTCGCCGAGGAAGCCCACCGTGTGGCCCTGGCGCTGCAGCGACTTCACCACGCGCGCCTTCTGCAGCGGCGACATCTTGGCGAACACGGTGGTGCGCTTGACCAGCTCGTCCAGCGCCGCATCGTCCAGCGGCTCGATCTGCCGGCCCTGCGCCGAATGCTCCACGTCCAGCCCCACTTCGCGGCAGATCTTGCGCGTCACCGCCTCGTTGTCGCCGGTGATCACCTTCACCTGCACGCCATGGTGATGCAGCGCGGCGATCGCGGTGGCCGCCGAATCCTTCGGCGGATCGAGGAAGGCCAGGCAACCCACCGCGGTCAGCCCGCTCTCGTCGGCGACGCCGTACGGACGCCCGGCCGGCGGCTGCTGCTTCACCGCCACCACCAGCACGCGCAGGCCGTCCTCATTGAGCCCGCGCGTCATCTCCTTGATCTCGTCGCGCTGCGCGTCGGTCATCGGCACGATCTGGTCGCCGGTCTTCGCCCAGGTGCAGATCGACAGCATCTCCTCCACCGCGCCCTTGCACACGATCAGGTCGTGGCCGTCGCCGTTGCCGAGCACGACGGACATGCGCCGGCGCTGGAAGTCGAACGGGATCTCGTCGACGATGCGGTAGTGCGCCGCGGCCGGCTCCAGGTCGCGATGCGCCAGCACCGCCTTGTCCATCAGGTTCTTCAGGCCGGTCTGGAAGCGGCTGTTGAGGTAGCCGTATTCCAGCGCCTCGTCGGACTCCTCGCCGTGCAGGTCGAGATGCCGCTCCAGCACGATCTTGTCCAGCGTCAAGGTGCCGGTCTTGTCGGTGCACAGCACGTCCATCGCGCCGAAGTTCTGGATCGCGTTGAGCCGCTTCACCACCACCTTGCGCCGGGACATCGCCAGCGCGCCCTTGGCCAGGTTCGCGGTGACGATCAGCGGCAGCATCTCCGGGGTGAGGCCGACCGCCACCGACAGCGCGAACATGAACGCCTGCAGCCAGTCGTGCTTGTCGAAGCCGTTGATCAGGAACACCACCGGCACCATCACCGCCATGAAGCGGATCAGCAGCCAGCTGACGCTGTTCACGCCGCGGTCGAAGCTGGTCTGCACGCGCTGGCCCACGATGCTGTGCGCCAGCGAGCCGAGATAGCTGCGCGGGCCGGTCGCCACCGCCACCGCGGTGGCGGTGCCGCTGACCACGTTGGTGCCCATGTAGCAGATCGTCGGCAGGTCCAGCGGATTGGCGTGGTCCGCCTCGGCCGCGCCGTGCGCTCCCGGCGCGGCCTTCTCCACCGGCAACGACTCGCCGGTGAGGATCGCCTGGCTGATGAACAGGTCCTTCGCATGCAGCAGGCGCAGGTCGGCGGGCACCATGTCGCCCGCGGCCAGGTGCACGATGTCGCCGGCGACCAGCTCGCCCACCGGCACCTCGATGCGCTCGCTGTGGCCGTCGGAGGCGCGCCGCGTCACCGTGGCGGTGTTGCGCACCATCGCCTTCAGCTTCTCCGCCGCCTTCGAGGAGCGGTACTCCTGAGTGAAGCTCAGCAGCACGCTGATGCCCACCATCGCCGCAATGATGATCGGCCCGGACAGGTCATCCGGCGTGGCGAACATCTGCACCACCGCCAGCACCAGCAGCACGATGATGAACGGGTTCTTGAACGCACGCAGCAATTGCCGCGACCAGTGCGGCGGCTTCTCGTACGAAACCTCGTTGATGCCGTCGCGATGCAGCCGCGCCTCGATCTGTTCCTCGTCGAGACCGGCCGGGGTGGTCTCCAGCGACGCCAGCAGTTCGCTGTTCGCGCGGAATGCCTCCTGCGCCACCGCCACGTGCAAGGGTGCCGACGCACCCCTGTCGGCCGCCCTCGGCAGGGCACCCTGGATGGATTGCTTGATCATGACCCGCTTCCGTGAATTCGCCGATGCCTGCCGCCGATGCGAGTCCGCGGAATCAATCCGCCAACTTCGCCGGCGCCGGTGTGCCTGGCCGCGCATGCGGCCGGAACGGTTCCGCCACTGGCGGAGGCCATCCCTTGCATGACGTCATGGCGACCATCAGCGACTGGATACCAGTGCGAGATGGCCGGAGGATGGCAGCGCGTCGCCGCGGGCCTTCGTTGCCGCCGACGTGCGGCCGCCGGCGTCGGCGCGGCGGTGCAGTTCGACCACGTTGCTGCCGGCCGACCGCTCCAGCGGGGCGGGCACGGTGATGGTGTAGGTGGCGCGCACGGCCTCGCGGCGGCCAGCCAGCAGCCGGCGCAGCATGCGCAGCAAAACGGAATCGCGAAGGAGCTTCATAGCCCATCTCCTCGTTACGGCGCCCGCGGCGCCGGAGGAGGTGGGCCGGTCTTCCCTAGTCGAGGAAAGCGCCGGCCGACCGCAGGCGGTCGCCGCAGATCATCAGCTTGTTATGCAATGCCGGCACCCGATGCGAGCGGATGTCGACGTTGCGACTAGGGTAAACGTCCATATGCCTTGGTTAGTCAGGACAGGGAGCCGGCCGGCGCGAGCGCGCCGGATGGCGCGCGCATTGTTGTGCTGCAGCAGCGTGCTGTCAATGCCTGCGGCGACGAAAGTTCGCACGATCGCTGCTCAGCCGAACGGCACCGGCGGCGGGCCGGAAGGCACCAGCGGCGGCAGCAGCCAGTGGTCGACCAGCAGGAACGCGAACAGTGCCATCAGGTAGACGATGGAGTAGCTGAACACCTTCATCGCGTACAGCTCATCCGGCGGGTTAAGCAGGCGCACCGCGTAATACAGGAACGCGCCGCCCAGCACCGCGGCGCCACCCAGGTAGACCAGGCCGCTCATCCCGGTCAGCACCGGCAGCAGGGTCACCAGCACCAGCAGCACGGTGTAGAACAGGATGTGCCAGCGGGTGAACACCACGCCGTGGGTCACCGGCAGCATCGGCACCTGCGCGCGCGAGTAGTCGTCGCGGCGGAAGATCGCCAGCGCCCAGAAGTGCGGCGGCGTCCACACGAAGATGATCAGGCACAGCTGCAGCGCGTACGGGTGCAGCGCGCCGGTGACCGCGGTCCAGCCCAGCACCGGCGGGATCGCGCCCGCGAGGCCGCCGATCACGATGTTCTGCGGCGAGGCGCGCTTGAGGAACGCGGTATAGATCACCGCATAACCGATCAGCCCGGCAAAGGTCAGCACCGCGGTCAGCGTGTTGACCCACAGCACCAGCACCAGCATCGAGGCGATGCCTAGCGCCAGCGCGAACACGAACACCTGGCGCGCGTTGAGATGCCCGGTGGCCAGCGGCCGGTGCGCCGTGCGCACCATCACCTTGTCGATGCGCTGGTCGATCAGCTGGTTGAACGCGGCCGCCGAGGACGAGGCCAGCCAGATGCCCAGCGTGCCGAACACCAGCGCGCGCCACGGCGGCATGCCGGGCACAGCGAGGAACATGCCGATCACCGCGCAGAACACCAGCAAGGCGACGATGCGCGGTTTGGTCAACAGCAGGTACTCGTGAAGAACGCTCATTTCAGTGCCGCCCCAACGACAGGAACATCGATTCGTCATGCCGCCGCTGCGTGCGCGCCAGCGTGGCCAGCAGGGTGGTCAGCAGCAGCGCCGCCACACCATTGTGCGCGGTCGCCACCGCCAGCGGCAGACCGAAGTACACGTTGCTGATACCCAGCAGCACCTGGCCCGCCAGCGCCAGCGCGATCGCCAGGCCCAGCGCGCGCAGGCCATGCCGCGCCGTGCGGACCGCCAGCCAGCCGAGGTAGCAGAACACCACCAGCGCGCCGATGCGGTGCGCGATCTGGATCGCGCTGCGCGCGGCCATGTCGAGCACGCCGCCCTCGTAGTTCACGCCGATCCCGCGCCACAGCACGAAGCCCTCGCGAAAATCGGTGGGCGGCGCCCACTGGCCGAGACACTCGGGGAACGAGCCCGGGCCGTAGCCGCAGGCCAGCGCGGCGTAGTTCGCCGAGGTCCAGCCGCCCAGCGCGATCTGGCACAGCAGCAACATGATGCCGATCGCCACCAGCCGGCGCAGGTCGGCAAGACCGTCGTCCGGCGCCGCCACGCCGGCGAAACGCAGCGCGGCGTAGGCCAGCAGCGCGAACGTGCTCATGCCACCGAGCAGGTGGCCCATCACCACCACCGGCTTGAGCAGCAAGGTCACCGTCCACATGCCGAGCATCGCCTGGAAGATGATCACCGCCAGCGCCAGCACGCAGATCTTCCACGCGCCGGGCCGCGGCAGCCGGAGCGCGGCGAGCAGCGGCAGCACGATCGCACAGGCCGCCAGCAGCGACGACCACAAGTGTTCGCCGCGCATGTACAGGCCCACCCCGAGCGCCGCGAACACGGCGCCGCCGACCACCGCCAGCAACGTGCCGCGCCGGCGCCAGCCGGCGATCAGCGCCAGCAGCAGCACCAGCACGCCGAGCGTGCCGGCGAGGAAGCGGTGCACCTGCTCGCGCCAGGCCTTGTGCGCCTCGTACGGGCGATCCGGGAACGCCGCGTCGGCATGCGCCACCGCCTGCGCATGCTGCGGCCAGGTCACCTGGCCGTAGCAGGTCGGCCAGTCCGGGCAGGACAGGCCGGCGTTGGACAGCCGCACGAACGCACCGAACATCACCAGCCCGAACGCGAACACCGCCGCGAACAGGGCCAGCCAGCGCAACACCCGCGGCGCATGCGACGACATCACTTGATCACCTTCTGCAGGTCCTTGCGCAAGCCGTTCGGATCGAAGCCGACGCGATACAGCGACAACGCGGTGCCGTTGGACTCCACCAGCAGCGCGCTCACGCTGTCCGGCGCGTCCGGCCGAAACCCGGCCAGCTTGCCGTCGACGTCGGTGCCAAGCTGCCAGTAGTTGCGCATGCCGTCGCGCGCATCGTCCACGGGCGGCGCACCCAGATAGAGCAGGCGCAGGCGCGACTGGTTGCGGTTCAGCGTGACCCGCGCCGCGGCCATGTTGGTCAACGTAGCCAGGCAGCGCGCGGCGCAGCCGGGGCCGGCCAGCGCCACCAGGGTCAGCCGCGGCTGGCTGTCGCGCCAGGCGTAGGGCTGGCCATTCGCCAGCTGCACGCGCAACTGCTCGTCGACAAAATTGCGCTGCGGCAGGATTGGTTCGCCGTTGCCCTTGGTGCCGGGCTGCCAGCCGCTCCAGCTGAGCAGGCCGGCGGCGATCATCGGCGCGACGAACGCCAGCACGATCAGCAGCAGGAAGAGTCGGCTCTTGCGCACGGCGGCGGGATCGGCAGCTTTCATGGGACGTCGTCAACCTTCGCGGAATCGGATTTGTGTGGTTTGCGCTTGCGATGCACGACCAGCAGGATCACCACCGCCGCCAGCGCAAAGGTGAACCACTGGAACGCGTAGGCGCGGTGCCGCGCTGGCGGCATCGAGGAAAAATCGAGGTTGCGCTCGCGCTCGTAGATCGCCGCCGGATCGGGATCCAGCGCCAGCACGCGCGGATACAGCCCCCGCCCGAGGTCGGCAGCGACCTGCGCGGGGTCCAGGAAGATCGAGCTCTTCGGCCACTGCGTCTGCCGCGCCAGCGCATTGCCGCCCATCTCGAAACCGACCGGCGGCGGCGGCACGTACAGCCCCTGCAGGCTCACCTTGCCCGTCGGCAGCGGCGGCACCTGAGGCGACTTGTCGCTGCCGTTGCCGGGCAGGAAACCAAGGTCGACCAGCAGCAGCGGCGAGTGGCCGTCCAGCGCCAGCGGCGCGTACACCTGCACGCCGCCGCGGCGGTCGTGCTTCGGGTTGTCCAGCAGGTATACGCGGTCGGCCAGGTAGTGGCCGTCGACCTTCACCCGCGGAAAGCCGTCCGCCGGCGGCGTGTCGGCGACCCCGGCAAAGTCCTGCAGCGGCGCCGCGGCGGCCGCGGCATACCGTCGCAGAAGGTCGTCCTTGAAGTCGGCGCGATGCAGCTGCCAGACGCCCAGGCGCACGAACAGCAGCGCTCCGGCCACGGTCAGCAGCAGCGCCCACCATGACGGACGACGGAATCCGCTCACGCCGGGCGCCTGCCGGCGGCCGCTATACTCGTCATGTCGAACTGGATCGGATCAATCACGTGGAAACCATCTATAAAATTGCGCTGGTCGTGGTGCTGCTGGTGGTGATCTTCAGCCTCGGCCAGGCGCTGTACTTCATGATGACCGACAAGGACGACGACAAGCGCACCGTGTGGGCGCTGACCCGTCGCATCGGCCTGTCGCTGCTGTTCATCGCCATGGTCGCATTCGGCATCTGGATGGGCTGGCTGCACCCGCACGACGTCGGCCAGTGATTGTAACCGCCACGACACACTGACTGTTCGCCGCCAAAAGAAGAAGCCCGCCATCCGGCGGGCTTCTTCTTATCTGAACTTGACCGGAGCAACGCCTTCTTTTGAATAGTCCGGCCATGGATGGCCGGTTCTTGGTCTTCGCTCTCCGCGACAGGACGTCGCGTGAAGTCCTGCCTTTTTGAAGAGTCCGGCCACGGACGGCCGGTTCTTGACCTTCGCCGTCCGCGACAGGATGTCGCGTCAAAGTATGTAGACGAACATGAACAGGCCCAGCCAGACCACGTCGACGAAGTGCCAGTACCACGCCACGGCCTCGAAGCCGAAGTGGTGCTCCTTGTTGAAGTGACCCTTCAGCACGCGCAGCCAGATCACCGCCAGCATGATCGTGCCCAGCGTCACATGCAGGCCGTGGAAACCGGTGAGCAGGAAGAAGGTCGAGCCGTAGACGCCGCTGTGCAGGGTCAGGTTCAGTTCCTTGTACGCCTCGATGTACTCGTGTGCCTGGAAGTACAGGAAGGTGGCGCCCAGCAGCACGGTCAGGCCCAGGAACAGCAGGATCTTGCCGCGGTGGCCGGCGCGCAGCGCATGGTGCGCGATGGTCACGGTGACGCTGGAGGTGAGCAGGATCAGCGTGTTCAGCAACGGCAGCCCCCACGCCGGCACGGTGCGGAACGCGCCGCCGGCCTGTTCCGGGCCGTTGCCGCCATTGGCGCCCCAGGCCGCGGTGTAGTCGCTCCACAGGAACTCGTGGGTCAGCACGCCGTGGCCGTGGCCGCCGAGCCACGGCACCGAGAACATGCGCACGTAGAACAACGCACCGAAGAACGCGCCGAAGAACATCACCTCGGAGAAGATGAACCACATCATGCCCATGCGGAACGAGGTGTCCACCTGGCGGTTGTAGCTGCCGGCCAGCGACTCGTTGATCACCGAGCGGAACCAGCCGAAGAACATGCCGAGCACGCCGAGCACGCCGATGGTCAGTACGGACTTGCCGAAGCCGCTCTCGCCGGGATCCGCGTTCAACCAGTGCGCGGCACCGAACACGGTGGTGAACATGACCACTGCGGCCACGAACGGCCAGTAGCTCTTGGTCGGAACGAAGTAAGCGTCGTGTTGCTGACCCATGGTGTAACCCCGTGGATTTTCTCTTGATGACTTTGCCCCGTCGCAGCGACCGGGGAACTGCACGCCGGTCGTCGAACCCGGCCGGTGGAAGGACACGTGGAACGCGCGGAATGCTATTTCATCAGCAGAATCTGCAGGAACGTCGACAGGTAGACCGCCAGTGCGGCCACGGCAAGTATCGTGACCGTGCGCCGCACGCCGCGACGGGCTTTCCCGTCCGGCTGGGCCGTTGCCGCATGAATCGTCTGCTGCGCCATGTCAGTTTGCTCCCGGGAACATGCCGGCTGCGCGGCCGGCATGCTGGATGGACGGTCAATCGTTGACGTGGCCGTGGGCCAGTTCATCGTCGTTGATCACCGGCGGCACTTCGAAGGTATGGTGCGGCGCCGGCGAGGGGATGGTCCACTCCAGGCCCTTGGCCCCTTCCCATACGCGGTCGGTGGCCTTCTTCTTCGAGAAGAACACGCAGTGGATCAGCACGCCCACGAAGATCAGCTGGGTGGCGCCGAACAGGAAGCCGCCGATCGAGCTGATCATGTTGAAGTTGGCGAACGCCACGTTGTAGTCGGGGATGCGGCGCGGCATGCCGGCCAGGCCCAGGAAGTGCTGTGGGAAGAACAGCACGTTGACCCAGATCACGCTGTTCCAGAAGTGCACCTTGCCCCAGAACTCGTTGTACATGTTGCCGGTCCACTTCGGCATCCAGTAGTACGCGGCGCCGATGATCGCGAACAGCGCACCGGTGACCAGCACGTAGTGGAAATGCGCCACGATGAAGTAGGTGTCGTGATACTGGAAGTCGGCCGGCACCAGCGCCATCATCAGGCCGGAGAAGCCGCCGATGGTGAACAGGATGATGAACGCGATGGCGAACAGCATCGGCGTCTCGAACGTCATCGAGCCGCCCCACATGGTGGCCACCCAGTTGAACACCTTCACGCCGGTCGGCACCGAGATCAGCATGGTGGCGTACATGAAGAAGACTTCGGCGCCCAGCGGCAGGCCCACCGCGAACATGTGGTGCGCCCACACGATGAACGACAGGAACGCGATGCAGGCAATCGCGAACACCATCGCCTTGTAGCCGAAGATCGGCTTGCGCGCGAAGGTCGGCACGATCTCCGAGATGATCCCGAACGCGGGCAGGATCATGATGTAGACCTCGGGGTGGCCGAAGAACCAGAAGATGTGCTGGTACAGCACCGGGTCGCCGCCGCCGCCGGGGTTGAAGAAGTTGGTGCCGAAGTACTTGTCGGTGAGCAGCATGGTCACCGCGCCGGCCAGCGCCGGCATCACCGCGATCAGCAGGAAGGCGGTGATCAGCCAGCTCCACACGAACACCGGCATCTTCATCAGGTCCATGCCGGGCGCGCGCATGTTGAGGATGGTGGCGATGATGTTGATCGCGCCCATGATCGAGCTGATGCCCATCAGGTGGATCGCGAACACCGCATAGGCCAGCGAACCGCTCTGCAACGACAGCGGCGGGTACATGGTCCAGCCGCCGGCCGGGCCGCCACCGGGCAGGAACAGGGTGGACAGCAGCAGCACGAACGCGAACGGCAGGATCCAGAACGACAGGTTGTTCATGCGCGGCAGCGCCATGTCCGGCGCGCCGACCATCAGCGGGATCATCCAGTTGCCGAGGCCCACGAAGGCCGGCATGATCGCGCCGAAAATCATCACCAGCGCGTGCATCGCCGTCATTTCGTTGAAGAAATACGGCTGCATCAGCTGCATGCCCGGCTTGAACAGCTCGGCGCGGATCAGCATGGCGAAACTGCCGCCGATGAACAGCATCGTCAGCGAGAAAATCAGATACAGCGTGCCGATGTCCTTGTGGTTGGTGGACATGCACCAGCGCTGGAAGAAACCTTTCGGCGCGCCGTGGTGATCGTCGTGCTGATCATGGGTGGCTGCGTAGGACATGGCCTTGCACCTCTAACCTGAAAATGGAATGCGACTGCAAAAAAACCTGTGCCGGACGGGCGGCAAACGGCCTCAGCCCTGCTTGCCGGCGACCGGGGCGGCGACCTGCGCGGTTTGCGGCGCGGCGGACTGCGCCTCCTGCCCGGCCAGCCACTTGGCGAAATCGGCCTTCGACTTCACCACCACCACGATCGGCATGAAGCCGTGGTCCTGGCCGCACAATTCGGCGCACTGGCCGCGATAGGTGCCCGGCGTGGTGAAGTTGGCCCACGCCGCATTGATGATTCCGGGGATCGCGTCGATCTTCCAACCCGTCGCCGGCACCCACCAGGAGTGGATCACGTCGCCGCTGGTGATCACGAAGCGGATCTTGGTGTCCACCGGCACCACCAGCGGCTTGTCGACGTCGAGCAGGTAGGTGTTCTCGTCGCCGACCCTGACCGCGTACGGATCCATGCCCGAACCGAGCTGGCGGGTCTGGTCGCTGCGCGTATCCAGTTTGGACATGAAGCCGACCTTGTCGATCGACTTGCCCAGGTAGTCGACATAGTCGTAGCGCCACTTCCACTGGTAGCCGGTGACCTTGACGGTCATCTGCGAACCGGTGGTGTCGGCCCAGGTGGTCAGCCCGCTGGTGGCCAGATAGGCCAGGGTGATCAGGATCAGCACCGGGATGGTGGTCCAGACCACCTCCACGGTGGTGTTGTGCGACCACTTCTCGGCCACCGCGCCGCGCGATTTGCGGAAGCGGAACATGGCGATGAACATCGCGCTGAACACCAGCACGCCGATCACCGTGCACACGGCCAGCGCCACGTTGTTCAGGTGGTACGGCACCGACGACCAGGTACTCGCGCCGCGCTGCAGGTTCAGCTGCCACGGACCGGGGGCGGCTAGCGCCACGCTGCCGAACGAGGCAAGGGCCAGAGCCGCCGCTGCCGTGAATGATCGCCTGATGCCGCCAGATGTCATGTCTTGCACCTTTGTTGAACCTACTTGCGTGGCTGTCCGTTGAAGTCGGCCAGCAACACCATGAGTTTCTTCGACAGCGCGGTGCGTTCCTGTTCCGCCAGGAAAGCGCCGATCTCCAGCTCGCGTCCATGCGACGACAGCAACAACCGCTGACGCCCGCTGCCCGGCTCCAGCAGCACGCGCACCCAGTACGACGGGAAACGCGTGCAGCGCCGGCCCGGCAGGGATTGCACCTCCAGCGACTCGGCGTCGAGGGTGATGCGCTCGCTGCGATCGCCGGCCCGCCAGGCCACGCGCAAGGCAATGGCCATGGCAACGGATTCCATCAGGGCAAACAGCGGAGCGAACACATTCCCCTGCCACGCCACCAGTCCAGCCGTCATCAGCACCAGCGCCGCCAGAACCACGATCAGCCGACGCAGACCGCGCCGGCTGAGCGTGCGGTTGGGCTTGAGCCACATCGTCACGCGGGGCAAGCCGGCGGTAGCTGGTCGAAGCACGATCATGGAGATCCGGCGTGCCTGGAACGCCGGAATGATAGGCCGCGGCGGCGCAACGGGCAACAATGTCGCACCGGCTTGACCTGGATCAAGGAATCGTGTTGCGTTGAACGGTTGCACCCCGGCGACGGCTTCGGCTCCCGCGCATTGCACGGCACGCGTACAATTCCGCGTTCTCCTCCGCCTCCGCGCATCCCAGCGACAAGCCCGTGACCCAAGCCATTCTCCACCCCGAACTCCCCGCCGACGGCACGCCGACCCGCGCGCGCATCACCGCCGCCTGGCTGCGCGACGAGACCGAAGCGGTCAACGACCTGCTGACCCAGGCCACCCTGCCGCCAGCCGAGCGCGAGCAGGTGATCGACGTCGCCGCCGGCCTGGTCACCCGCGTGCGGGCACGTGCGAAGGACCAGAGCGCGGTCGAGTCCTTCATGCGCCAGTACGACCTGTCTTCCGAGGAAGGCGTGCTGCTGATGTGCGTGGCCGAGGCGCTGCTGCGCATCCCGGACAAGGCCACCGCCGACAAGCTGATCCGCGACAAGCTCGGCGAGGCGGACTGGAAGAAGCACCTGGGCCAGAGCGAATCGCTGTTCGTCAACGCCTCGACCTGGGGGTTGATGCTCACCGGCCGCCTGGTGAACCTCGCCGAGGACACCCGCCATGATTTCACCGGCGCGCTGAAGCGGCTGGTCGGCCGCGCCGGCGAGCCGGCGATCCGCCTGGCGGTGCGCCAGGCGATGCGCATCATGGGCCACCAGTTCGTGATGGGCCGCAGCATCGACGAGGCGCTGGACCGCTGCGCGAAGAAGGAATACGCGGTCTACCGCTACTCCTACGACATGCTGGGCGAGTCCGCGCTCACCGCCGAGACCGCCGAGCGCTACCAGGAAGACTACCGCCGCGCGATCGCCCGCATCGGCGCGCGCGGCCCGTTCGCCAACCACACCGATGCGCCCTCGATCTCGGTGAAGCTGTCCGCGCTGCACCCACGCTACGAGGTGGCCAAGCGCGAAGACGCACGCCGCATGCTGACCGCGAAACTGCTGGAGCTGTCGCAGCTGGCGATGCAGCGGGGCATCGCGCTGTCGGTCGACGCCGAGGAGGCCGACCGGCTCGAACTCTCGCTGGACATCCTCGGCGACGTCTTCGCGCACCCCTCGCTGGAAGGCTGGAACGGCCTCGGCATCGTGGTGCAGGCGTACTCCAAGCGCACCCCGTTCGTGATCGACTGGCTGGTCGAGACCGCGCGCGCTGCCGGCCGCCGCTGGTACGTGCGCCTGGTCAAGGGTGCCTACTGGGATGCCGAGATCAAGCGCGCGCAGGAACAGGGCCTGGCCGGCTACCCGCTGTACACGCGCAAGCCGAACACCGACGTGTCCTACCTGGCCTGCGCGCGCAAGCTGTTCGACGCCGGGGTCGAGCTGATCTATCCGCAGTTCGCCACCCACAACGCACACTCGATCGCCGCCGTGCACCACATCGCGCGCGGCCGCCCGTTCGAGTTCCAGCGCCTGCACGGCATGGGCACCGACCTGTACGCCGAGGTGATCGGCCCGCAGAACCTGAACGTGCCGTGCCGCGTGTACGCGCCGGTCGGCACCCACGAGGACCTGCTGCCGTACCTGGTGCGCCGCCTGCTGGAAAACGGCGCCAACACCAGCTTCGTCAACCGCGTGGTGGACGAGACCCTGCCGGTGCGCGAGCTGGTCGCCGACCCGTGCGAAACGGTGCGCCGCTTCGCGTCCATTCCCCACCCGCGCATCCCCTTGCCGGTCAACCTCTATGGCGAACTGCGGAAGAATTCCATGGGCATCAACTTCTCCAACGACAACGAACTGAAGGCCCTCGCCGAGGCCGTCGCCGCCAAGGCCGGCCCGTGGACCGCCGAACCGCTGGTGCCCGGCGCCAAGGGCAACGGCCCGACCGTGCCGGTGACCAACCCGGCCGACCGCCGCCAGGCCGTGGGCAGCTACGTCAGCGCCGACGCCGCGCTGGTGGACCAGGCGCTGGCCAACGCCGTCGCCGCCCAGCCCGGCTGGGATCGCCTGCCCGCGGCCAGCCGCGCCGCGATTCTCGAACACGCGGCGGAGCAGCTCGAAGCACGCCGCGCCGAGTTCATCGCGCTGTGCGTGCGCGAGGCCGGCAAGAGCCTGCCCGACGCGATCGCCGAGGTCCGCGAGGCCGCCGACTTCCTGCGCTACTACGCGACGATGGCGCGCCGCCTGTTCGGCCAGCCCGAGCAGCTGCCCGGCCCCACCGGCGAGAGCAATCAATTGTTCCTCAACGGCCGCGGCGTGTTCGTCTGCATCAGCCCGTGGAACTTCCCGCTGGCGATCTTCCTGGGCCAGGTCAGCGCTGCGCTGGCCGCCGGCAACAGCGTGATCGCCAAGCCGGCCGAGCAGACCAGCCTGATCGGCTACGCCGCGGTGAAGCTGCTGCACGAGGCCGGCGTGCCGCTCGACGTGCTGCAGTACCTGCCCGGCGACGGCGCCGTGGTCGGCGCCGCGCTCACTCGCGATCCGCGCGTGGCCGGCGTGGCCTTCACCGGTTCCACCGAAACCGCCTGGGCGATCAACCGTACGCTCGCCGCACGCAATGCGCCGATCGCCGCGCTGGTGGCCGAGACCGGCGGGCAGAATGCGATGATCGCCGACTCCTCCGCGCTGCCCGAGCAGATCGTCAAGGACGTGATCGCCTCCGCCTTCCAGTCCGCCGGCCAGCGCTGCTCGGCCGCGCGCGTGCTGTTCGTGCAGGAGGACATCGCCGACAAGGTGATCGGCATGCTGGCCGGCGCGATGGCCGAGCTGAAGGTCGGCGACCCCGGCCAGCTGTCCACCGACGTGGGCCCGGTGATCGACGAAGACGCGAAGCAGATCCTGGTCGAGCACGCCGCGCGCATGGACAAGGAGGCGAAGAAGATCGCCGAAGCGAAGCTCGACGCCGAGGTCGCCGCCCACGGCACCTTCTTCGCCCCGCGCGCCTACGAAATCCCCGCGCTGGCCACGCTGACCCGCGAAGTGTTCGGCCCGGTGCTGCACATCGTGCGCTGGAAGGGCAGCGAACTGGCCCAGGTGGTCGAGCAGATCAACGCCACCGGCTACGGCCTCACCCTGGGCGTGCACAGCCGCATCGACGACACCGTGGAATACATCCGCAGCCACGCCCGCGTCGGCAACTGCTACGTCAACCGCAACCAGATCGGCGCGGTGGTCGGTGTGCAGCCGTTCGGCGGCGAAAGCCTCTCCGGCACCGGCCCCAAGGCCGGCGGCCCGCACTACCTCTTACGCTTCGCCGGCGAACGCACGCTCACCATCAACACCACCGCCGCCGGCGGCAACGCGTCGCTGCTGACCATCGGGGAGTAGGCGCCGGGGCTCGGAAAACCCGCACCTTCCCCCTCGCTCCCAAGCCCGGTTTGGGCGAAGCTGGCGTGCGTGGGCGCTCCGGCATTGCCATGGTGCCGATGCAGCGAGTACGTTGCATGCCATGGCACGGAGCGTTGGCATGCCGCACGTTAAAGAGAACTGACCGGATTTACTCGCCGGATGGACGACTCCTGAGCGAAACGCCATGCACGACGCCACGCACACCGATCTTGCCGGCATGCTGCAGCGCCTGCGCGATGCGCAGGCGCGCGAGCCGATGCCTGACTGGCCCCGCCGCGCGCAACGCCTGCGCCAACTGGAGAAGATGCTGCTGGAGCAGCGCGCGGCGTTCGCCACGGCGATCGACGCCGACTTCGGCCAGCGCCCGCGGGAGGAAACCGATCTGCTGGAGATCTTCCCCAGTCTGTCGGCGGTCCGCCACGCGCTCGCGCATGGCCGGCGCTGGATGAAGCCGCGGCGGCGCCTGGCCGACTGGCTGTTCCTGCCCGCACGCACCGAACTGCGACCGCAGCCACGCGGCGTGGTCGGCATCATCGTGCCGTGGAACTACCCGCTGTACCTGGCGGTCGGCCCGCTGGTCGACGCGCTGGCCGCCGGCAACCGCGCGATGCTGAAGATGAGCGAGTTCACGCCGCGCTTCTCGGCGCTGTTCGCCGAACAGGCGACGAAGTACTTCCAGCCCGACGAAGTGGTCGTGGTGAACGGCGACGCCAACGTGGCGCAGGCGTTTGCCGCGCTGCCGTTCGACCACCTGCTGTTCACCGGCTCCACCGCGGTCGGCCACCACGTGATGCGCGCGGCCGCGGCCAACCTCACCCCGGTGACGCTGGAGCTGGGCGGCAAGTCGCCGGCGATCATCGGCCCGGGCGCACGCTTCGAGCACGCGGTGGAGCGCATCGTGTTCGGCAAACTGGTCAATGCCGGGCAGACCTGCATCGCGCCGGACTACGTGCTGCTGCCGCGCGCGCGCGTGGCAGAGTTCATCGCGCTGGCCGGCAAGGCGGTGGCGCGGATGTACCCGCAGCTGGAGCGAAGCACGCAGTACGCCAGCATCGTCTCCGACCGCCAGTACCAGCGCCTCACGGCGCTGCGCGACGGCGCGCTGGCGGCCGGCGCAAGTGCGTACGCGCTGGGCGAGGCGGCGGAAGATCCCGCGCGCCGGCTGCTGCCGCCGCAGCTGCTGACCGAGGTCGACGACGGCATGGCGGTGATGCGCGGGGAGATCTTCGGCCCGCTGCTGCCGCTGCTGCCCTACGACACGCTGGACGAGGCGATCGCCCGCGTCGCCGCCCGCCCGCATCCACTGGCGCTGTACCTGTTCGAGACGGATCGCGCCCTGATCGAGCGCGTGCTGGCGCAGACCCACGCCGGCGGCGTCACGCTCAACGACACGCTGTACCACATCGCGCAGCACGGCCTGCCGTTCGGCGGTGTCGGCGCCTCCGGCATGGGCGGCTACCATGGCGAGGCCGGCTTCCGTACGTTCTCGCATTTGAAGCCGGTATTCCGCCAGGCGCGCTGGAATGGCACCGGGCTGCTCAACCCGCCGTACGGCGCGCGCTTCCGGCGCATGCTCGACCTGCTGCTGCGCCGCGGCTGACCTTCCCCCGCACACAAAAAAACCTCCCCGCCGCGGCGGGGAGGTTTCATCTGCACGGTTACCGCATGTCGGGCGTCAGAACTTGTACATCGCCGACAGGCTCAGCAGGTTGCCGTAGTCGTCGAAGTTGCCGGTCAGCGTGTCGCCGGTGCTACTGGTGATGTTGACGTGCGCGTTGTTGACGAAGATGTGCGCATACGAGGCGTTGATCTCGAAGTGCTCGCTGGCCTTGTAGCCGATGCCGACGGTGGCCATCTTGCGGGTCGAGTCCGGCACGCGCGGGCTGCGCGTAGCCAGGTAGGTCGGGCTGCTGTCGACCGCGATGCCGCCACGCAGGGTCAGCTTGTCGTTGAGGTAGTAGTCGCCGCCGATCGAGGCGTAGATGGTGTTGCGCCAGTTGTACTTCTCGCTGGTCGAAGGCTGCGCGTTGCCGTAGTTCACGGTCAGGTTCTTGAACACATCCCACTTGGTCCAGGCCACGTCGGCGCCGAAGCCGAACTTCTCCGCCTGGTGCCAGTAGCTCGCGCTGACCACCGCGGGGGTGGTGAAGTCGGCGGTACCGGTGGTGTGGGAGAACGGCGGAATCGAGCTGGCCAGCGCCGGGTTGGCGAGCAGCAGGTCGTAGCCAGGCGTGGTGGTGAAGTTGCCGGTACCTTCCAGCCGGTGGCTGATCTTGGAGCGGTAGTTCAGCGCCAGCTTGTCGTTCGCGGTCAGCTTCCAGTAGCCACCCAGCTGCCAGCCGTAGCCCCAGTCGTCGCCCTTGATGCGGGCATAGCCGTCCACGCCCGGCGGCGTCACCGCCGCTACGCCGGGAATGGCTTGGGCAGTCTGCTGGGCGGCAGCTTGCAGCTGCTGTGCAAGCTGCAGTTGCCCGGCTTGAGCCGCTGCGGCAGCCTGCTGTGCATAAGACTGAGCCTGGGTAGCAAGGCCCCGCTGGATGCCCAGGCCCACGGCATTGAAGTTGATCGCACTGGTCAGCTCGGCGCTGGTCTTCTGCGCGATGAAGCTGGCGCCGAGACTGAAGTTGTCGGTGACGTCGAACGACGCCGACAGCGTGGCATCGAGCGACTGGAACTTGGACTTGATGCCGTGGTAGCGGCCGACCCAGTCCCTGTCGTATTCGGTCTGGAAGCCGAACGGCACCGAGAAGCCGGCGCCCACATGCACGCGGTCGCTGACCTGGGTGGCGAAGAACAGTGCCGGCACCGGCAAGGTGGTGCCGGCGTCGCCGCCGTTGCCGCCACTGATCGGGCGGCCCAGCACGTCATGCGCGCTGCCATCGAACTTGGCGCTGAAATTGATGGCGGTGACATCGGCCTGCAGGTAGGTGCCCTTCAACTCGGACATCGCGGCCGGGTTGTTGACCACCACCGAGGCGTCGCCGCCGGCGGTGGCGGAGCCCGCATAGGCGCGGCCCAGGCCTTTGGCGCTGTTCTCCTTGAGCTGGAACGCACTGGCATCCGCGCTCGCAGGCGCGACCAGGGCGCCCACAACCGCAATGCTCAGCGCGGCGAGCGCCAGTGGACGGGCGGTGCCCGTGAGGGAACGGAAAGACGTGTGCATCGCTAGCTCCTGCATGTTGTTGGTGCAGCTCGGGGTAATCTTCGGTATGCCGGGCGGAAGAACAGATTCATACGTGCGTTTGAACTTCCTGCGCTGAACTTTGCCCTCTTGCACAAGGTGTTGCAAGTGCGGTCGCAACAAATAACTAACGACCGCATTTCACTCGAACCGGCACACTCGGAAGCCGGTTCACCGGCAGGCGCTGTTACGCTCGCCTCCCCCGCGCCCCCTCTGCCCACACGGTGCTGCCATGCAATGTTTCGTCTATGCCAGCCTGCGCAAGATCGACAGCTACCTGTGGCTGGCGCAGCGTGATGCGTTCGAGACGCTGCCCGAGCCGCTGGTATTGCTGCTGGGCGAACTGCGTTTCGTGATGGAGGTGCAGCTGGACGAGCAGCGCAAGCTGCCGATCGAGGATGCCGCGCAGGTGCTCGAACACCTGCGCGCACAAGGCTGGCACCTGCAGTTGCCGCCGCAGGAAACCCTGGCTGCCGCCAATCACCCCGCCTATACCCATTCGCCGCGGGATGATCGGGACGAGTGAATCGCGCATCATCGGGCTCGCGTTAACACTTGGTTACCGCCTGCACCGCCAACGATTTCTATACTGTCTCCATGACCCAGCCCAAATCGCGCCGCCGTCCGCCCCTCCTGCACGCCCTGGCCTGGTTCATCCCCGGATGGTTCGCGGTGGCCGTCGCCGGGCTGGTCACCCACCCGCTGACCCTGGTTCCGCTGCTGCTGGCGAACGCGCTGACCATGGCGGCGATCTGCCATGCGATCGGCTTCGACCCCGAGCCGCGCTTCGGTCGCACCGTGCTGCGCCGTGGCGCCGCACACCTGGTGATGTTCACCGGCTACACCGTGCTGGTGTTCGTGCTGGTCGCCTGGCCGATGCTGCAGCTGACCCACCAACCCAGCCTCAGCGCCGCGCTGGTGCTGGCCGCGGCGCTGGTACTGGCGCTGGTCGCGCTGTGGCGGCTGTGGCCGGCGTTCGGCCTGGTGTTCGTGTGGGACGACGCCTACCCGAGCCAGCGCGACGGCTCGTGGATCTTCACCGCCACCCTGCGCAGCATCGCGTTCGGCCGCCACCTGTCGCGCGAAGAGCGCTTCTTCAGCCACTTCCTGCCGGCCGCGTTCGCGCTGCTGGTGCTGGCGTTCGGCGCGATCGCGCTGACCGGCCTGTACGGCGTGCTGCCGCCGGAGCCGCGCGTCGCCGCGCTGGCGATCTACGGCGTGCTGCTGCTGCCGCTGGGCTGCCTGGTGATCGCCAACCGCACGCTGCGCGCGCTGCTGTGCGAACGCCAGCAGCCGCGCCGCCGCGGCGACCACGACCCGCACGCCGCCACCGCGCCGCGCCTGGTGCTGAGCGAGCAGGAACGCACCGCCGGCACGCCGGAGCAGGCCGCCGCGCTGCTGGCCGCCACCCGCGACGGCGACATCGAGCGCGCGCTGGCGCTGGTCGAGGCCGACGCCGATCCCGACACCGCGCCGCCCGGCGACGACCGCGACCAGCGTCCGGTGCTGATGCTGGCCGCCCTGCTGCCCGACACCCGCCTGCTGCGCGCGCTGATCGCCAAGGGCGCCGACGTCAACCGCGCCAGCGGCGGCATCACCGCGCTGCTGGCCGCCACCCGCGACAGCTGGCACGGCCGCGCCGAGGCGGTGCTGACCCTGCTTGCCAACGGCGCCAGCCCGCTGGTCACCGACGCCGAGGGCAACACGCCGCTGCACGGCGCCGTGCTCAGTGCCGACGCCGGCGTCGCCGCGATGCTGCTGGACGCGGCCGCACCGATCAACGCCTTGAACAAGGCCGGCGTCAGCCCGCTGGCCACCGCCTGCCGCGCCGCCAACTGGCCGCTGGTGAAATTCCTGCTGGAACGCGGTGCCAGGCCGGCCCCGGCCGACGGCGAGCCGGCGCTGGTGGCCGCCGCCGGCATCGCGGATGACGATGCCGAAGGGGTGAAGCTGCTGCTCAAGCATCGCGCCGCGGTCAACGCGGTCGATGCGCGGCACCGGCATGCACTGCTCGCCGCTGCGGCCGAAGGCCACGAACAGATCGCCCGTGCGCTGTGCGCCGCCGGCGCCGACGTCAACCTGGTCGACCGTCATGGCAGCAGCGCCCTGATGGAAGCCGCGCGCGCCGGCGCCGGCGGCATCGTGCAACGGCTGGCCGAGGCGCAGGCCGATGCCGGCCTGCGCGACGGCCACGGCCGCGACGCGCTGACCCTGGCCTGCCAGTCGCCGCGTGCGCACGCCGACACCGTGCGCGCACTGCTGGCGCTGGGCGCCGAACCGAAGGCCGCCGGCGGCGACGGCCGCAGTGCGCTCGATCATGCCGCCGGCGCCGGGCGCTGGGACCTGGTTGCCCTACTCGACCCCGACACGCCGCTGCCGGCCAGCCTCAGCCAGGACGTGCTGGGCGAAGGCAGCGACACCCCCGCGCATCTGCTGGACGCGCTGCGCTTCGGCCACTGGGCGATCGTCTCCGGCTTCGTCGAGCGCGTGCGCGACTGGCCGCAGACGGAGCTGGCCCGGCTATATCTGGAACTGGCCGCGCCGGGCCTGGGCGCGGCGCGCCGCTGGCTGCTCGACCACGGCCTGGATGCCGAGGCGCGGCTGGAAGCGCCGCGCATCGACGACGCCGAAACTGCCGACGCGCCGAGCCTGCCGCCGCTGGGCCAGCGTCTGTTCGACGCCTTGCTGCCGCAGTTGCCGGATGCCACCGAGGCGCTGGACGACCTGCTGCAGGCCGGCGCCAGCCCGGCCGGTGCCGGCCTGCTGGCGCAGGCGCTGGCGCATTCGAACGGGGCCGCCGAGGGCGCCGCACTGCCGCTCAGCCTGCTCGAACGCGGCGCCGACCCGTTCGGCGCGGACGCCCACGGGCGCACCCCGCTGCAGCTGGCCGTGGTCAACGGGCAGTTGCCGCTGCTGCAGGCCCTGCTGGCACGCGGCGGCGATCCGAACACGCGCGACCGCGACGGCCGCACGCCGCTGTTCGCCGCACTGGAACACGGCGCGCAGGCGCTGCCGCTGGTGCGCGCGCTGATTGCGCACGGCGCGAATCCCGAGGCGACCGACGCCAACGGCGAGACCCCGCTGGGCCTGGCACTGGAGCACCCGGCGGTGGAACGCTGGCTGGACTGGCGCGACTGGCCGCGGCCGAACCGCGCGCTGCGCGCCGACGACCTGCCCGCCGTCGCCAGGGCCGGCGCGCTGGCCAGCGTGCAGCGCCTGCTGGAACTGGGCTTCGCGGTGGACACCCGCGACAGCCAGGATGCCACCGCGCTGCTGCATGCGTGCGGTGCCGGCCATCGCGACATCGCCGCCTGCCTGCTCGACGCCGGTGCCGATCCGTCGCTGGCCGCACGCAGCGGCGTGACCCCGCTGGCCGCCGCCGTCGCCGCGCGCCGCGAGACCCTGGTTGCGCTGCTGCTGCAACATGAAGTCGCGGTCGACCAGCGCCTGCCGAACCAGGCCACCGCCTTGATGGTGGCCGCGGCCATGGGTTATCCGGACATCGCCGAACAACTGCTGGACGCCGGCGCCGACGTCAACGCGGTCGACGACGCCGGCCGCAGCGCGCTGCACGCCGCCGCCCAGTTCGGCTTCGAACACAACGACAGCCTGCGCGCACGGCGCCTGTTCGATGGCCTGCTCAAGCGCGGCGCCGACATCAACCATGCGGACAACGAAGGCAAGACGCCGCTGCTGCTGCTGCTCGGTGCACAGCTGCGCCCGGGCAGCGAATGCGACGCCACCCATATCGGCGCACTGGTGCCGCTGCTGCTGGAGGCCGGCGCCAGGGCGGAACACGCCGACCAGCGCGGCGTCACCGCGCTGCATGCCTGCGCCATGCACGCACTGCTGCCGCCGGCACGCGTGCTGCTGTCGCGCGGCGCCGACCGCAACGCGGCCGATGCGTTCGGGCGCACCGCCGCCGACGTGGCGCGGCAGCTGGGCTACGTCGACATCGCCCACGAACTGGCCGCACGCAGCAGCGCGATCCCCAGCGTGCGGCAGACCCTGCGCCAGCCGGCGCAGCCGTCGGATTAGGGACGCCCCAGAAGCGCCGGTCTATTCCTCTTCCTCGCTGGTCAGCGGCGTGCCCGCATCGCGCTGGCGTTCGCGTTCCGCGCTGCGCTCGGCATCCGCCTCGAACAATCGTTGCAGGTCGATCATCGCCTCGCGCGTGCTCTGGATCAGCTTGGTCTCGTCGTCGTAGACCAGCGCCTGCTTCTTCAGCAGTTCCTCGTCGTAGCGACGGAAACGCTCGACCCGGTCGGCCGCCAGCTCGTGCGGCAGGCCCAGCGCCTCCAGCGTCTTGCGGGTCATCTTGAGGCTGGAGTGGAAGGTCTCGCGGACCGGTTCCTCGACGCCCATGTCCATCAGCCGGAACACGTGCTGGCGGTTGCGCGCGCGGGCGATGATCTTCAGGTGCGGGTACTGCCGCCGCACCAGCCGCGCGGTGCGCAGGTTCGCTTCCGGATCGTCGGTGGCCAGCACGAACACCTCGGCCTTGTCGGCCCGCGCCGCGCGCAGCAGTTCCGGCCGCGCCGGATCGCCGAAGAACAGGTTGACGCTGCCGAAGCGGCGCGACTGGTCCACCTGGTCGGCCGAATGCTCCAGCGCCACGAACGGGATGTTCTGCGCGCGCAGCACGCGGGCGATGATCTGGCCGACCCGGCCGAAGCCGGCAATGATCACCCGCGGCGTGTCGGCCTCGATCGTGTCGAACTCGCGCGGCGGCTTGTTCGGCCTCACGTTCAGCGCCTTCGCCGCCAGCACCACCAGCAGCGGAGTCAGCGCCATCGACAAGGTGATCGCCAGCACCAGCGCGTCGCGCTGGACCACGCCGATCAGCCGTTGTTCGGCGGCCTGGCGCAGCACCACGAAGGCGAACTCGCCGCCGCAGGCCAGCAGCACCACCAGGCGCAGCGTGTCGGAGCGGTTGAGCCCGCCCAGCAGCCGCCCCAGCGGCCACAGCAGCATGCTCTTCAGCAGCAGCAAGGCGCCGACCAGGCCGAACATCAGCCCGGGTCGGTGCAACAGCAGCGACAGGTCCATCGACATGCCGACGCTGATGAAGAACAACCCCAGCAACAGGCCCTTGAACGGCTCGATGTTCGATTCCAGTTCGTGCCGGTATTCCGAATCGGCCAGCAGCATGCCGGCCAGGAACGCGCCCAGGGTGGCCGACACGCCGGCCATCTCCATCAGCAGCGCCACGCCCATCACCACCAGCAGCGCGGTGGCGGTGAACACTTCCACCGAATCGGCCTTCGCCACGAAGCGGAACACCGGGCGCAACAGGTAGCGGCCGCCGACGATCACCGCCACGATCACGCCGATCGTGCGCAGCACCGCGAGCAGGTTGAAATCCTGCGCGGTGGAGGAAGCCAGCAGCGGCACCGCGGCGATCAGCGGGATCGCCGCCAGGTCCTGGAACAGCAGGATCGAGAACACCTGGCGGCCGTAGGCCGAACCGGCCTCCTTGCGCTCGGCCAGGATCTGCAGGCCGAACGCGGTGGACGACAGCGCCAGGCTGCCGCCCACGATCGCCGCGCCCTTGCCGGTGAGGCCGAACAGGAAATAGCCGGCCGCCGCGATCGCCACGCTGGTCGAGAGCACCTGCAGCAGGCCGGTGCCGAACACCGAGCGGCGCATCACCCACAGGCGTTGCGGCGACAATTCCAGGCCGATCACGAACAGCATCAGCTCGACGCCGAACTCGGAGATCGTGGCGACCCCTTCAGTGTCGTTGACCAGACCCAGCAACTGCGGCCCGATCGCCACGCCGGCGATCAGGTAGCCGAGCACCGCACCCAGCCGGAAGCGCTTGGTCAGCGGCACCGCGATCACCGCAGCGAGCAGGAACACCACCGCGGTCTGCAGGAAATGATGGCTGTCCACGCGCTGGGCAACTCCGGTCGGCGATGCCCGATTATTCCACGCGACGGATGACCACACGGCATCCCCGCAGCGTTTCCATGACGCGGTTGCCGGAAAAGATCAGGCCCGCACGTGGCGGGCCTGATCCTGATGCAAGGGCGGCGCGCCGCTTACGGTTTCGGCGCGTCCTTCAGCCCGCGGTTCTCCAGCATCGGCTCGATCTCCGGGTCGTGGCCGCGCCAGTCGCGGTACATCTTCGCCAGCTCCTCGGTGTTGCCGCGCGACAGCACCATCGCGCGGAAGCGGTCGCCGTTCTCGCGGGTCAGGCCGCCGTGTTCCTTGAAGCCGATGAAGGCGTCGTCGGCCAGCATCTGCGTCCACAGGTAGGCGTAGTAGCCGGCGGCGTAGCCGTTGCCCCAGATGTGCTGGAAGTAGCTGGAGCGGTAGCGCGGCGGCACGTAGCTGAGGTCGATGCCGTCCTTCTTCAGCGCGGCGGCCTCGAACTGGTCGGCGTCCTGCAGCGGCGCGTCGGCGCCGAGCATGTGCCAGTTCATGTCGAGCAGGGCGGCGGCGACCAGCTCGGTCATGTCGTAGCCCTTGTTGAACTTGCCGGCCTTCTTCATCTTGTCGACCAGCGCCTGCGGCATCGGCTCACCGGTCTGGTAGTTTTTCGCGTAGTGGGCGAACACCTTGGGGTCGGTGGCCCAGTGCTCGTTGAACTGCGAGGGGAACTCGACGAAGTCGCGCGCGGTGTTGGTGCCGGACAGGGTCGGGTACTGCTCGTCGGCGAAGATGCCGTGCAGTGCATGGCCGAACTCGTGGAACATGGTGGTCACGTCGTCGAACGACAGCAGCGCCGGCTGCCCGGCGGCCGGTTTGCTGAAGTTGCACACGTTGAAGATCACCGGCTTGCTGCCGAGCAGTTTCGACTGCGTGACCAGGTTGTCCATCCAGGCGCCGCCGCCCTTGTTGTCGCGCTTGAAGTAGTCGGTGTAGAACAGCGCCAGCGACTTGCCGTCCTTGTCGAACACCTCGAATACGCGCATGTCCGGCTGGTACACCGGGATGTCGTGGCGCTCCTTGAAGGTCAGCCCGTACAGCTGGTTGGCGGCGTAGAACACGCCGTTCTGCAGCACGTTGTCCAGCTCGAAGTACGGCTTGATCTGGTTCTCGTCGAGATCGAACTTCGCCTTGCGCACCTGCTCGGCGTAGAAGTTCCAGTCCCACGGCGCCAGCTTGAAATCGCCGTGCTGCTGGTCGATCACGGCCTGGATGTCGCCTGCCTCGGTCTTCGCGCGCGCGGTGACCGCGGGCACCAGATCCTGCATGAACTTCAGCGCCGTTTCCGGCGTCTTCGCCATCTGGTCGTCGAGCTTCCACGCGGCGTAGTCGGGATAACCGAGCAGCTTCGCCTGCTCCGCGCGGATCTGCGCCAGCCGCTCGATGGTCTTGCGGGTGTCGTTCGCGTCGCCCCGCTCGGCACGGGTCCACGAGGCCTCGAACAGCGCCTGGCGGGTGGCGCGGTCGGTGAGATCCTGCAGCTCCGGCTGCTGGGTGGTGTTCTGCAAGGTCAGCACGTACTTGCCGTCCTGCTTGCGCTCCTTGCCGGCCTGCGCGGCGGCGGCCAGCTCGGCGTCGGACAGGCCGGCCAGCTGCGCCTTGTCGGCGATCACCGGCGCGGCGTCCTTGGTGGCGGCCAGCAGCTTGTTGGTGAAGGCGGTGCTCAGCGTGGACTCTTCCTTGTTGAGGTCTTTCAGCTTCGCCTTGTCGGCATCGGAGAGCTTGGCGCCGGCGTGCACGAAGTTCTTGTAGACCACCTCGACCAGGCGCGCGGATTCCGGATCGAGCTTGAGCGTGTCGCGCTGGTCGTAAATCGTCTGCACGCGCTGGAACAGCTTGCCGTCAAGGTGGATCGCGTCCTCGTGCGCGGCCAGCTTCGGCGCTTCCTGATCCTGCACCTTCTGCAGCGTGTCGTTGGTGTTGGCGCCGGTGACGGCGTTGAATGCCGCCATCACCCGGTGCAGCATCGCACCGGATTTCTCCATCGCCACGAAGGTGTTCTCGAACGTGGGCGCGGCCGGGTCGTTGGCGATCTTCTCGATCTCCGTCAGCTGCTGGCGCATGCCTTCCTCGATCGCCGGCTGGTAATCGGCGTCCTTGATCTTGTCGAACGGCGGCGCCTGGAACGGCAGCGTGCTGGCGCTGTAGAACGGGTTGCTGGTCATGGCGGTGGTGCTGCTGGCGGCGGCGACCGAGGCGGCCGGCGCGGGTGGGTTAGCGGCCTCGTTCGGCTGCTGCGAGCAGGCAGCCAGGGCCATCGTGGTGGCGATCACAATCGTGCGCAGACGAAGCATCCGGTTTCCCCAGGTTGAGAGGTACCCGTCAGCGGGTACGGCAAGTCATGGCCGCCGACTGTAGCGGCAGCGCGGGCAGTTTTCCAAACCGCGCGGGGAATCGGCTTCAGGCCGCGCGCAGGTCGCGCAGTTGCCACGCCGCGCCGATCAGCAGGTACAAGCGGTGGCGCACCACGCTCATCGGCAGGTCGGTGATGAGGTCCACGTCGGTGCGCAGGTCGGCGACCTGCGCCTGCACCTGCGCCGCCGGATCGGTCGCACCGAGACTGGCGTCGACCGCGTCGGGGTCGGGCTGCGCCGCGCGCCAGCGCCGGAACAGGGTGTCGTCGCGCAGCGCCTGCTGCAGCGCCGCGGCAAAGTCGTTCGGGCCGGCGCCATCCCAGGCGAAACGCGGATCGTCACCGCGCGCATGGGCCAGGTCGGCGATCGAGAGGTAATAGTGGTTGCGGGCCATGACGTCTCCGGACTTCGGGCAGGTACTTATCCCAGCACGCCGCACGTGAAGTTCAGTCCAACGCCGCCACCGCCGCGCGCAGATAGCCGGCAGCCCGCACCGGCGCCACGCCGTGCGGCAGCACGCCCAGGCACGGCGCCGGCAGCAGTTCGCACAGCGTGGCCAGGTTCTCCTCCGGCGCGTCCATCGCCGGGTCGACGCGGTTGCCGATCCAGCCGAGCAGGCGGCAGCCGTCGGCCACGATCGCGCGCGCGCTGAGCAGGGCATGGCTGAGGCAGCCCAGCCGCAGGCCCACCACCAGGATCACCGGCAGCTGCCACTGCTTCGCAATATCCGAGGCGAACAGCCCCGGCGCCAGCGGCACCAGCCAGCCGCCGACGCCCTCGACCACCACCGTGCCGTGCGCCGCCTGCAACCGCCCGAACGCCTCGCGCAACGGCGCCAGGGTGATCGTCACGCCGTCGTGCGCCGCCGCCAGGTGCGGCGACAGCGGCTCGCGCAGCGCCACCGGGTTGAGCTGCGCGTACGGCAGCTCCACGCCGCCGGCGGCCAGCAGCGCCAGCGCGTCGTCGTTGCGCAGGCCGTCGGGCGTTTCCGCGCAACCGCTGGCCACCGGCTTCATGCCGCAGGCGTCGCGGCCGGCCGCGCGCAACGCGTGCAGCAGGGTGCAGGCCGCGTGGGTCTTGCCGATGCCGGTGTCGGTGCCGGCGATGAACACCGCGCGGCTCATGCGCGACGCTCCTTCGTTGTCCGCCAGCCCGTTTCTACGTTGTGCATCCGTGTTTCCTCCGTGGTCGAGCCGGGCGCGATGGTCGGCGCCGCTGCGCCGGCGTGGCAAGCATGACGTATGGCATACGCCGGCGCGGCACTTAGGAATTTCTTAGGAAATCCGCAGCGAAGTTTTAGGAAACGCGCGCGGCGCGCCTGCCTAGACTGACCATTCCCGACGCGTTGCATCGTGCAGCGCCGTCGTTCCCCCCATCCCATCACGGCAGGCCATCATGCACCACTTATCCCCCCGATCCGTCGCGGCCGCGTCCGCGCCCGTGCGCTACAACATGTACGGCTTCATCCACAAGGCGCTGCGCGCCTTCATGGCCGATACCCTGCTGCGGCTGGGCCGCATGGACCTCGCCGACGAGCGCGAGGTCGACGCCACGCTGCGGCAGGCGCGCGAGCTGCTCGGCTTCTGCCGGGTGCACCTGGACGACGAGAACCGCTTCGTGCACCCGGCGCTGGAAGCGTGCGAGCCGGGCTCGGCGGCACGCATCGCCGGCGAGCACGTGCATCACGAGGGAGACATTGCGCTGCTGCTCGAGCAGGTCGACGCGCTGGAGCAGCGGCGCGTCGACGCCGCCGCCGGCGAGGCCGCCAACAACCTCTACCGCTGGTTCGCGCTGTTCGTCGGCGAGAACTTCCAGCACATGGACTACGAGGAGCGTGAGCACAACGCGGTGCTGTGGGCGCACTACAGCGACGCCGAGCTGCTGGCGATCGAAGGCGCGCTGGTCGCCTCGTTGCCGCCGCAGGCCAGTGCGCTCGGGTTGCGCTGGATGCTGCCCTCGCTCAGCCACGCCGAGCGCCTGCAGCTGCTGGGCGGCATCCGCGCCAACGCCCCCGACCACGTGTTCGGCGGCGCGCTGGCGCTGGCCCGCGCCCACCTGGACGAACACGACTGGCGCAAGTTGTCCGCCGCGCTGGCGCTGCCGGCGGCACAGGCCGCCTAGGGCCGCGTGCCGGCGGGCACATCGACCAGCTGCAGCGGCCGCTCCACGCACAGGCGGAAGCGGCCGCGCCCGGTCTTCTCGATGCGCACGCAGGCCCCGCGTTCGAGCAGCCGCCGCTGCAGCAGGATCAGCCGCGCCTCCAGGTTGTCGCTGATGTCCGGCAGGCGGAGGCGCGGGTCGAGCCGCAGCTCGCGGTTGGCGAAGCTGCTGCGGCCGGCCTCGTGGTCGCGCAGCAGGGTCCACAGGATCGCGCCGGCCACGCCCTTGATCAGGTAGTCGTCGCCGAAGAACACGCTGTCGTTCTCGGCGTAGTGGCGCACCGTCACCGGCGGCCCGGCGACGCGGCGGCGACGCTCCTGCGCCGGCAGCGGCTCGGCCGTGCCCTCGGCGGCGTCGCGGAACAGGTTGATCGCCAGGCCGAGCTGCGCGGCCAGGGTGACCAGCGCGTCCTCGTCGTCGTAGCCGAAGCGCAGGTCCTGCGGGCTTTCCACATACAGCACGCCGAGCAGGCGGCGGCCGGCGCCGATCGGCACCGCCAGCTGGCTGCGCGATTCGGCCAGGCCCGGCGGCGGGATTTCGGTTTCCAGCCGGTCGGCCTCGCCGCCCTGCGCCACCGCCTCGCGGATCGCGCGGCCGTAGGCGTACTCGCTGGTCATGTGCGCGATGCGGATCGGCGTGCCCTCGCGCGCCGCCACGCCGATCACGCCCTCGCCCAGCGGGATCTCCGAGCCGACGCCGGACTGCTCGTAGCCGCAACTGGCCAGCGTGAACAGCTTGCGCCCGCCGCCGTCGAGCAGCAGCACCATCGCATGGCGCACGTCGAAGTCCTCGCGCAGCGAGGCGAGCATGGCCTCCAGCAGGCTTTCCAGGTCGGCCGCCGCGGCCAGCCGCTGCGCGGCGTGCCGCGTCGCCGCCAGCAGGTTGCGCCGCGGCGGCGCGGGCGGCAGCGGCCGGCCCGGCACCTGCTCGATCGCCTGCACGCGATAGACGTCCGAACCCTTCAGGCGGAACACCCCGCCCATGCCGACGTGCGAGGCGATCCCCGCCAGCTTGGCGCGCATGCGTTCGAACAGCGGTCCCTCGGTCTCGGTGCGCAGGTAGTGCAGCGACAGCCGGTACATCGTCGCGGTCTGCGGGTGGATCAGCAGCAGCCGCGCCTGCGGGTTGGCCAGGATGTTCTGCCGGGTCTTGTTGAAGAACTGGAACGACAGCGCCAGGTGGCTGCCGTCGAGGTACTCGATCTGCGACAGGTAGGCCACGTTTGGCGTGCCGTCCGGCGCGCAGGTGGCCATCACGCCGGGGATGCTGCCGTCGAAGCATTCGCGGATCGCGTCCAGGTTCATGGCGCCGGCTCCAGCGGGCGGCCTGCGTCGGGGCCGGGCGTCTGTACGAACGCCGCCACGGGAGTGAACGCCACCACGCTCAGCGTGTCGTCGTCGCCGGCCAGCAGCGCCCGCGCCAGCGCCTCGCTGATGCCGATGCCGCCCAGCTCGGCCACCAACGCCGCGCGGTACGCCGCCGCCCGCGCGGCATCCGCCGGGCGCGCCCGCGCGATGCTGGCGTCGTCGCCCTTGAGCTGCAGCGAGCGGTGCGTGCTGGGGCTGGTGAACACCACCGCGAGGCGCCCGTTGCGGCGCAGGTCGTCGAACAGCGCCTGCGCCTGGCTGGCCTGCACGAACAGCTGCACCCGGCGGCGATCGCGGCTGACCCGGCAGCCCTGCGCGCGCACCAGCTCCGGCATGTTGGCGGCGTTGCGCGAAGCCACGATGATCGACGCCGCGCCCTCGACGAAGCGGACGTGTTCGGCATCGAGCACTACAGTGGGCGGGTGGGCCGGCATGCGCTGTCCTCAGGCCGTCCGGCCACGGCGCCGCAAGCGCGCGCCGGGCGGCACGATCCGCCACCGCGGGGCCGGCACGAAGACGCCGCCCGCGCAGATGCCCAGCCGCCCCGCCTCGATCGCCTCGCCTTGCTCGGTCGGACCCATCCGGCTCTCCCCTGCATCGGTGCGCGCATAATACGGGCTTTGCTGCAGGACACGCCGCATGTTCGAACTGAAAACCCACGCCTACGCCAGCAAGCGCGAGCACTACGACGACCTGGTGCGGCAGGCGCGCGGCATCCTCGCCGGCGAGCGTGACCTGATCGCGAACGCGGCGAACTTCGGCGCGCTGGTCTACCACAGCCTGCCCCAGCTGAACTGGGCCGGCTTCTACCTGTACGACGGCACCGAGCTGGTGGTCGGCCCGTTCCAGGGCAAGCCGGCGTGCATCCGCATCGCGCTCGGCCGCGGCGTCTGCGGCACCGCCGCGCAGACCCGCCAGACCCAGCTGGTGCGCGACGTCAACGCGTTCGACGGGCACATCGCCTGCGACGCCGCCTCGCAATCGGAAATCGTGGTGCCGCTGCTGAAGGCCGACGGCAGCCTGCTCGGCGTGTGGGACGTGGACAGCCCGGTCACCGACCGCTTCGACGACGACGACCGCGCTGGCATGGAAGCGCTGTGCGCGGTGTTCATGGCGTCGGTGGACGGCTGACGCGAGACGAATCGATGGCCTCGGGCCAAGGAACCTTGACCCACGATCATTCGTGGGATATGGACAGGTAGTGACTGATTTTCCCTTGGCGGACACGAGGGGAAGTACTGCTTCACTGGCACCTCAATATCAGCAGGGAGCACGACATGCATAAGCTTTGCAAGGTAGTCATGGGCGTGGCGTTCATCGGCTTGGCATCCGGTGTTATTGCCGCCGAGCAATCATCACTCCCCAAACAGTTCACCACCACGTCCAGTACCGGGACTCAGCAAGTTGCGGTACGCAGCGACGGAACGATCGAAGCACAGAACGCGGAACCCGGCCTGACCACCCACATCACCATTCGGGTGGTTGGGCACGCGGCGATTATCCAGACTGATGACGGCATTTCGACGACGACCAAGGTCGTCGATCTCGACGCCAACACTGCTTGGCTGAAGTCGCATCCTGATCTGGCACTCAAGATCCAAAATGCGCGGACGTGGTTGATGCAGCACAGAAAGTCCACCCATGCGCCGCTGATGGCAGCACTCGGCGGCACTTGTTCTACAGAACTGCAGCGCTTGCTGGATGCTGCCGACGCTGCAGTAGCGGCATGCTCTGGGGGCGGTGGCTTGATGTGCGCTATCGCCGTGGGCGAATACGGCAAAGCAAAAGATGCCTACGACAACTGCATGAAGGTTATCTCACCCCCACGCCAGGAATAACCACAGGGCGAGTTTCATAGCGGCGAACGGGCCGGCAGCAACACTGTCGGCCCGTTTGTTCGTGCGATGCGCCACGGCGCACGCGCCCTGTCCGCTACGGTCGGCGTGACTTCGGTGCAGCCGCCAGCCCGCGACCACCCGGCCGGGACTCACGCTTCACGCGGCTGCCGCAGCAGCGCCGCCACCGCCTGCCGCGCCTCGTCCACGCCGGTGCCGGCGGTGGAGGAGAACACCTGCGCGGTGGCGTGCAGGCCGTCGGGAAAGCTCTTGCGCATCGCCGCCAGTGCCTGCGCGGCCTGGTTGCGCGAGAGCTTGTCGGCCTTGGTCAGCAGCAGGTGGCAGGGCAGGCCGCTGGCGAAGCAGAAGTCCAGCATCATCCGGTCGAACTCCTTCAGCGGATGGCGGATGTCGGCGATCAGCACCACGCCGCGCAGGCTGCGCCGCTGGTGCAGGTAGCGGTCGATTTCCTGCTTCCAGTGCTCGCGCATCTCCAGCGGCACCTTGGCGTAGCCGTAGCCCGGCAGGTCGATCAGCCGCCAGTCGGATACGTGCTGGCCATCGACGGTGACGGATGCTCGCGCCGGCACGTCCCGCAGCGGCGGCAGGCTGAACGCCACCATCTGCTGGGTGCGGCCAGGCGTCTTCGAGGTGCGCGCCAGGCCCTTGTGCCCGGTCAGCGCATTCAGTGCGCTGGACTTGCCGGCGTTCGAACGTCCGGCGAACGCCACCTCGGCACCCTCGTCGGCGGGAAGCTGATCGACGCGATGGGCGGCGAGCACGAACTGCGCGCCTTGCAGGGGATTGGACCTGCCTTGCAGGGGATTGGACATGGGGATGGTTTGACCAAGCTATGGTGGCACAGGGATAATTCCGAGGTTTCTGCCTGTGGCTGGCCGCATGGCCGCCATCCCTGGCAGTGTTCGCAAGTCTCTCGGGAGTCAAGTGTATGAGTTTTCGGTCTGCTGGTTTTCGACCCACGGTTCTCGGGTCTGCCCTGGCCCTCGTGCTGGCACTGTCCGCCAGCGCCGTGATGGCACAAGACGCCAAACCGGAGACTGCCACGCCAGCCGCCGTCAGCACCGCGGCAACGCCTGCAGGCGCAGCCACTGCCGCCGCGCCTGCACCGGCGGCCACCGCAGCTGCGGCCAAGCCGGGTGACGCCACCGCCGGCCAAGCCAAGGCCGCCGTCTGCGGCGCCTGCCACGGCATGGACGGCAATTCGACGAACGCGCAGTTCCCGAAGCTGGCCGGCCAGAGCGAGCAGTACATCGTGCGCCAGCTGACCAGCTTCAAGGCGGCCAAGCGGCAGAACCCGATCATGATGGGCATGGCCGCGCCGCTGTCCGAGCAGGACATGCACGACCTCGGTGCCTACTTCGCCAGCAAGACCGCGCTGCCCGGCGTGGCCGACCAGGCGCTGGTGGAACGCGGCCAGACGCTGTTCCGCCAGGGCGACGCCGCGCGCGGCATCCCGGCCTGCATGGCCTGCCACAGCATCGACGGCCGCGGCAATCCGGGCGCGATCTACCCGCAGCTGGCCAGCCAGCACGCGCAGTACATCGAGGCCACGCTGAAGGCCTGGCACGACGGCACCACCTGGGGCGACGACGCCCGCGCACAGGTCATGCCCGCGATCGCCAAGCAGCTGAGCGCCGACGACATCGCCGCGCTGGCCAGCTACATCGAGGGCTTGCACAGCGCCGACAGCCAGCCGGCCAGCGCGCCCTGATCGAACCCGCGCCGACCGAAGTGTCGGCGCAGTCGTCTTGCGTCCCGCCTTTTCGAGGTCCGCCATGCTGAAGCGTCTGCCATTCCTGTGTGCCGCCCTGCTCGCGCTCGCCGCCTGCAGCCATGACCGCGACAGCGGCAGCACGGCGACGGCGCCGGTCGCCAGCAGCAGCGCCGAAGCCGCCGCGCCGGCCAGCCCCGCCACCAGCACCGCACCGGCAGCGGCCGGCAGCGCGGCGCCCGCCAGCACCGGCACGGCCGCCGCGCTCACCCCCGGCGAACCCGCGCCGGCCGCGAGCGCCCCGGCCGTGGCCGCGGTGCCGTTCGTCGACAACGGCAAGTGGGTCGAGGGCAAGCACTACTTCCTGATCGATCCGGCGCAGCCGACCAGCCACCCCGGCAAGATCGAGGTGACCGAGGTGTTCTCCTACGGCTGCCCGGCCTGCAATGGCTTCCATGCCACCGTCGACCAGATCGCCAAGAGCCTGCCGCCGAACGCGGTGATGAACTACCTGGCCGCCTCGTTCCGCCCGGACGAGAACTGGCCGATGTACCAGCGCGCGTTCTACGCGGCGCAGGCGCTGGACCTGGTCGGCAAGACCCACGACGCGATGTTCGACGCGGTATGGAAGAGCGGCGAGCTGTCCACCTACAACCTGAAGGCCAGCGGGCTGAAGCCGCACGAGGCGTGGCCGACGATCGAGGACGCGGCGAAGTTCTATGCCAAGTACGGCGTCGATCCGAAGGAGTTCGTCGGCGTCGCCAACTCGTTCACGGTCAACACCCGGATGAAGCGTGCCGACGACCTGATGAAGGCCTACGGGGTGGACAGCACGCCGACCATGATCGTCAACGGCAAGTACCGCTTCACGGCCAGTTCCGCCGGTGGCTACGCGCAGTCGATCGAGCTGACCCAGTGGCTGGTCGCCAAGGAAGCCGCCGGCAAGTAGGCGGTTCGGTTAATCTGACCCGTACGGCGGCCCCACCGCCAACCCGCGAAGAGAGACCCCATGTTCAAGCGATTCGCCCACCCGCGCCTGCTCACCCTGCTCGTCGGCCTGTTGCTGGCCAGTGCCTGCACCGCGCAGTCCGGCGCGCCGGCACCGTATACCGAGGGTACCGAGTACGTCACCCTGCCCGCTCCGCACCAGCGCTACAGCAGCGAGGGCAAGGTGGAAGTGGTTGAGGTGTTCTCCTACGGCTGCATCCATTGCGCGCAGTTCGCGCCGACTGCCGAGAAGCTGCGCCAGCAGCTGCCGGCCGGCGTGGCATTCAAGCTGGTGCCGGCGCCGTTCAGCGCCGAGTGGCTGCCGTATGCGCGTGCGTACTACGCGGCAAAGCAGCTGGGCGTGGTCGAGCGCACTCATCTGAAGCTGTTCGACGCCAAGTTCGCCCAGCATTACCCGGTCAACTCGCTGGACGAACTGGCCGACTTCTACGCCCACGAAGGCGTCGACCGCGCCGCCTTCATGCGCCTGGCCACCTCGGCGGAGGCCACCGCGAAGCTGAAGGAAGATCTCGCGCTGATCCAGCGCTGGCAGGTGGACGGCACCCCGACCATCGTGGTCAACGGCAAGTACCGCGTGATCACCATGCACTCGTTCGACGAGATGGTTGCGGTGACGCAATGGCTGGTCAAGCGCGAGCTGGCCGGCAAGTAGGCGACGGCCGCGGCGCCGGGCGACCCGACTGGCGCGCTGTTCATCTGCGGTGGATCATGCTGGGCGGCGTACCCGGCGCGTGAGCATGACCCATGAACATGGCCGCCGGCATCCCCTTCCCGTGTAGTGTGTTGCCATGAGCCGCGCCGCCACTCCCCAAGCCGCCCCCGTCGAGCGCCGCCTGCGTCTGCTGAGCTGCAATATCCTGGCCGGCGCCAGCGTGCAGCGCTACCGCCAGTACGTCACCCGCAGCCTCAACGCGCTGCTGCCGGGGCGCAGCAAGATGGACAACCTCGACCGCCTGGCCGAGGTGCTGGCGCAGTTCGACGTGATCGGCCTGCAGGAGGCCGATGCCGGCAGCCTGCGTTCGGGCTTCCTCAACCAGACCCGCTACCTCGCCGAGACCGCCGGCCTGCCGTTCTGGAGCCACCAGCCGAACCGCGCGATGGCCCGGCTGGCGCACTCGGCGAACGGCCTGATCAGCCGGCTGGAGCCGCACACGGTGCTGGATTACCCGCTGCCCAGCCGGATCCCCGGCCGCGGCGCGCTGCTGGCCCAGTTCGGCGAAGGCGACAACGCGCTGGCGGTGATGATCGCGCACCTCTCGCTGAGCGCACCGGCGCGCGCGCGCCAGCTCGGCTTCATCGCCGAACTGCTGCAGGATTTCCCGCACGCGGTGCTGATGGGCGACCTCAACGCCGAGCCCGGCAGCAGCGAGATGCAGCAGCTGTTCGCCAAGTCCACCCTGCAGCCGCCGGCGCAACCGACGCCGACCTTCCCCAGCTGGAAGCCGCGGCGCGCGCTGGACCACATCCTCACCTCGCCGGCGATCCGGCTGGAGAAGACCTGGGCGCTGCCGCAGGCGTTCTCCGACCACCTGCCGCTGGCGGCCGAAATCAGCCTGCCGGCGACCGTCGGCGGCAAGGCCCCGCCGGGCCGCGCACAATGACCGCGCCGGCATGGCGAAGGGCCTGGCCGTGGCTGGCCCTGCTGCTGGTGGCGCTGCTGGCGACATGGCTGCGCTATGGCGTGGTCGAATCCAGCGCGATCGGCCAGCTGTGCAGCGCCGACGGCCCGTGGTGGTGCCGCTGGCGGCAAGCGCTGGTGCTCGGGTTTCTGCACGACGTCTACGGCATCGCGGCGCTCGCCGCCACCGCGCTGGCGCTGCTGCGCCGGCATGCCTGGCTGGCCTGGCTGGCCGCCGCGCTCGGCATTCTCGCGCTGCAGCTGTACTGCTTCGAGAGCGGCGCGCTGGCGCTACTGGTCGGCAGCCTGCGTCTGCTGCGGCTGCAGGCGCCGCGCGCGGTGCCACTCGACCAGCACCGGCAAGGCCAGCAGCAGGTTCATCCCCAGCCATAGCCACGCCACCGCGGTGAGCCCGGCTTCCTGCAGCAGCACGACCGCGGCCAGCAAGGGCAGCCACGGCGCGAGGAAGCGCTCCTCCGGCAGCGGCAGCGCCGGCGCGTGACGCTCGCCCAGCCAGCCGAGCAGCGCGTAGCCCAGGCACGGCAGCCAGAACAGGCCCAGCGGGAAATCCCGGTAGCGGCCGTCGACTGCCAGCAGCAGGCCGTAATAGGCCAGCGCAAACAGCCAGCCGGCGCGCAGCCAGCGCGGCGGTGCGGCGGACGCGGTCGTGCCGGCCAGCCGCGCGGCGATCCGGCGCGCCAGCCGCAACGCGGTGAACAGGGCCAGTGCGCAGGCAGCGAGCGACACCACCCACTCCCAGCCGTCGCGGCAGGCGTACAGCATCTGCCGGAATTGCCACGCCAGCGCGCCGCCGCTGGCCATGCCGGCCAGCGCCAGCGCCAGAGAGCCGCGCCGGCGTCGCTGGCGGCCGCCGGCCAGCACGAACAGCGCGACGCCGGCCGCGCCGGCGAGCCAGCCGAGCCACCAGCGCGGCTCCTCGATCACCGGCCCCTGCATGGCGAACTTCGGCCGCGCCTGCGCGTCGAAGATGCCCCAGTAACCGCCGGCGGTGCCTTCCTGCGCGCGTTTCCACGGCTGGTCGAACGCCTCGATCACGTTGTACGGCATGTGCACGGTGGCCGCGTAGCGCAGGAACTCGCGCAGGTAGCGCGCCTCGTTGACCACGCTGGCGCTGGCCGCCTGGCGCGGCCGTCCGGCGCTGGGCCAGCCGGTCTCGCCGATCATCACGCGACGGCCGGGAAACGCCTGCTGCACTTTCGCGTACACCGTCGCCACATGCTGCACCGCGCGCTCGGGCGGCACCGGCTGGTCTTCCCAGTACGGCAGGATGTGGATGGTGAGGTAGTCCACCGAGCCGGCCAGCTCGGGATGGCGCAGCCAGAATTCCCACACGTCGGCATAGGTCACCGGCACGTGGACCGCCGCGCGCACCTCGCGCAGGTAGCCGGCCAGTTGCGCCGAAGTCAGCTCGCCGCGCAGCAGCACCTCGTTGCCCACGATCACCCCGCGCAGCACCTGCGGGTACTTGTTCGCGGTGGCGATGCCCAGCGCGACCTGTTGCGCATTCGCCTTAGCGTCGCCGCTCAGCCAGATGCCCAGCAACACTTTCATGCCGTAGCGCCCGGCGATCGCGGGCACCGCGCTGAGGCCTTGCCCCTGCGAGTACGTGCGCACGCAGTCGAAGCGCTGCGACAACGCGCGCAGGTCCGCGTCGATGCGCTCGGGGCTGATGTAGGCGTTCGCATCCAGCGGCGTCTCGCCGGCCTGGCGAAACGGCGCGTAGGAGACGCAGGCGATCCGTGCCGATGGCGCCTCCGGCAACGCCACCGGCCGGCCGATCGCCCACCACCAGGCCGCCCCGGCCAACGCCGCCAGCAGCAGCGCCAGCCACGCCGGCCAGACACGACGAAAGTCAGGCGGAGCTGCTGGCGACATGCCGATCCCGTGAAGGTGTGGAAACCAAGCGTGTCAGCTTAGCAGGCGCGCCGGCACACCCTCACCGCCGCGCGACAAGCGGTTCAGGCGCATCGACTACACTGCCCGTGATCCACCGCAGGAGCCTCCATGTCCGTCTTCCTCTCGCCGCGGCGCATCCTGCTCACCGGGCTGCTGCTCGCCGGCTGGCTGCTGACGAGCGTGCCGGCGCGAGCCGCCGCCCCCGACGCCGCCCAGCGCGCGGCCTTCCGGCAGGCCTATGCCGCCGCCCAGCAAGGCGGCGATGGCTGGCGGCAGCTGGCGGCCAACCTGCACGACTACCCGCTGTACCCGTACCTGCCGGCGGCGGCCCTGCAGCACGACATCCAGCAGCTCGACCGCGCCAGCGTGGAGGCGTACCTGGCGCAATACCCGGACTGGATCCCCGCCGCCGACCTGCGCCGCGCGTTCCTGCGGGAGCTGGCGCGGCGGCAGGACTGGAGCACGTTCCTCGCGCTGTACCAGAGCGGCCTCGGCGACACGCTCGCCTGCGACGCGCTGCAGGCGCGGCTGGCCGGCGGCGGCACGCTGGAGTTCGAGCGCGACCTCGCCGCGCTGTGGGCCAAGCCAAGCCTGCCCGACGCCTGCGACCCGGTGCTCGCCGCCGCGCACACGCAGGGCCTGTTGACCGAGGCGCGACTGTGGACGCGGATCGACCGCGCCGCCGACGCCGGCCAGGCCGGCACCATCGCCAGCCTGGCCGGTTGGCTCGCCGAACCCGGCCGCGCCAGCGCGCTGCAGCTGGCGCTGGCACTGCGCGATCCGGCCGCCGCGCTGGACGCCGCGCGCAGCTGGCCCGACCAGCCGCGCCAGCGCCAGGCCGCCACGCTGGCGCTGACCCGCCAGGCCCGGCGCGATGTCGACGCCGCCGACGCCGCCTGGCAGCAACTGCAGTCCCGCTTCAGCTTCAGCGAGGCGCAGCGCAACCAGATCCTGCAGGCGCTGGCGCTGTACCACGCCACCGATTTCGACGACGGCGCGCTGGCCCGGCTGATCGCCCTGCCTGCCGCCGCGCAGACCGACGGCACCCGCGAATGGCGGGTGCGCGTGGCGCTGGCGCAGCAGGACTGGAGTGCGGTGCTGGCCGGCCTCGACGCGATGCCCGCCGATCAGCGGCAGGACAGCGAATGGCAGTATTTCCGCGGCCGCGCGCTGGCCGCGCTGGGCCGTGACGACGAAGCCCGCCCGCTGTTCGAGGCCCAGGCCGACAAGCCCACCTTCTTCGGCTTCCTGTCCGCCGACCGGCTCGACCGGCCGTACGCGATCTGTCCGTTGACCCTGGCCGACGACCCGCAACGCGAACAGGCCCTGCTGGCCAACCCCGGCCTGTTGCGTGCGTTCGAGTTGTATGCGGTGGATCTGCCCAAGTTCGCCCGGCGCGAGTGGGCGCGCGCCTTGCAGGACGCCGACCCGGATACCCAGCGGGTCGCCGCCGACATGGCCAACCGCCGCGGCTGGTACGACCGCGCCGTGTTCACCCTGAGCAGCGGCGACGCCCTGCGGCTGTACGACCTGCGCTTCCCGCTGGCCAGCCAGGACGGCCTGGTGCCGCAGGCCGGGCAAGCCGGGATCGAGCCGGCCTGGGCCTACGGCATCCTGCGCGCGGAAAGCGCCTGGATGAGCGATGCCCAATCCGGTGCCGACGCGCGCGGCCTGATGCAGCTGCTGCCGGCCACCGCCGCGCTGGTGGCGAAGCGCAACGGGCTCGACTGGGGCGGCGGCGACACGCTGTACGACCCGGCCACCAACATCGCGCTGGGCACGCGCTACCTGGCGCAGATGGCCGCACGCTTCAACGGCTCGCCGTGGCTGGCCAGCGCCGCCTACAACGCCGGCCCGAACAAGGTCGAGCAGTGGCTGGCCACGCGCGGCATGCTGGCGCCGGACCTGTTCGTCGCCACCATCCCGTACCGGGAAACCCGCGAGTACGTGGCGCGGGTGATGGCTTTCAGCGTGATCTACGATTGGCGCCTGAGCGGCGACACGGTGGTGCCGCTGGCCACCCGCATGAGTCCGATCGGCCAGCCGTATGCCGTGCCGACTGCCGCGACAGCGCGCCGGGCAGTCGACTGTCCCGCCGAGGCGGCGTCGGCAGCGGCCGTCGCCGGCAGCGTCTCGCCCTGAAGCTCCATCGAGGAAATCCCATGGCCGCACAGCAACTCGTCATCCTCGGCGGCACCGGTTTCGTCGGCAGCCGCCTGGTGCCGCGACTGGCCGCCGACGGCCACCGCATCATGCTGCTCAGCCGCAACCGCGAGCAGCACCGCGAACTCGGCGTGCTGCCCACGGTCAGCGTGCGCAACGCCGACATCCACGACGACGACGTGCTGCGCCGGCAGCTGGCCGGCGCCGACGCGGTGATCAACCTGGTCGGCATCCTCAACCCGCACGGCCGCGACGGCTTCCAGCGGGTGCACGTGGAACTTGCCCGCCGGCTGATCGCCGCCTGCCACGCCAGCGGCGTGGGCCGCCTGCACCAGATGAGCTCGCTGAAGGCCGGCCAGGGCCTGTCGCAGTACCTGAAGAGTCGCGGCGAGGCCGAGGCGCTGGTCAAGGCCTCCGCGCTGGACTGGACGATCTACCAGCCCAGCGTGATCTTCGGCCCCGGCGACGGCCTGGTCAGCCGCTTCGCCAAGCTGCTGCGACAGATGCCGGTGCTGCCGCTGGCACGCGCGAAGGCGCGGATGGCGCCCACCTGGGTCGGCGACGTGGCCGAGGCGATCGCCCGCTGCGTCGACCACGCGAAGCTGGGTCAACGGCGCAGCTTCGAGCTGTACGGTCCCGAGGTGCTCACGCTGGGCGAGATCGTGCGCAAGATCCGCGCTGCCGCCGGCCTGCGCACGCCGGTCGTGGCACTGCCCGACAGCCTCGGCCGGCTGCAGGCGCAGTTCGCCGAGCTGCTGCCCGGCAAGCCGTTTTCGCTGGACAACTTCCGCTCGCTGCGCACCGATTCGGTCGGCAAGGTGGACGGCTACGCCGCGCTCGGCATCGTGCCGCAGCCGTTCACGCCGTGGCTGCCGGTGCTGCTCGGCGAACCGCCGCGGCAACGCCGGCTGGCCGCGGCGCGTTCGCCGCAACGTTGAACAGCGCGCGGATCAGCGCGCGCCCAGCAACAGCCGCAGGCGATCCAGCTCGGCGCCGTAGCGCGCGGCCAGCGCCGGTTCGCGCGGCCAGGGCTGGCGCCCGCGCAGTGCCGTGCGCGCCTGCGCCGGCCCGTGCCGGAAGCCCGCCAGGCAGGCCGGGTCGACCTCCAGCCCGCAGAACGCCAGCAACCGCTGCACCTGCGCCTCGGGCTCGGCCAGCAGCGCCTCGTAGTCGTGCTCGAGGTAGCGCTGCGGGAACAGCCGCTGCCAATGCCGGCCGAGCCGCTCGTGGTCGCGCCAGTAGCTGGCGATGTCGTCCAGGTCGTAGCTGAAATCGTGGCCGCTGGCGAACAGCTGGCGGTAGCAGGCGAAGCAGGTTTCCAGCGCATCGCGCCGGCAATGCACCACCCGCGCGCCGGGCAGCATCGCCAGCGCCACGCCGGCCACGCGCCAGTTCAGCCGGTATGCATCGACGAAGCGCGGCCGGCCGCGGCACACGGGCGCGGTACGCGCCAGGTAGTCCCGGCCCAGCCGCGCCCAGTCCGCCGGCGTGGCCGCACCGATCCACTGCAGCAGCGGTCGTCCGCGCCGCGCCGACTCCTCGCCGATCACCCGCTGCAGGTCGGGCGACTCGTCGACGCCGCCCACGTACGGGTGGGCGGCAAGGATCTGCCCGGTCAATGCGGCGCCGGCGTGCGGCAGCGCCATGAGGAAGATCACCTGCTCGCCGAGTGCGGCATCCGCGGCCCCGGCCAGCGGTTCGGCGAATGCGGCGAGCATGGCGTCGACGTGCGCGCACATGCTTGCCGCGTTCCAGTTCAGCTGCCGGTGCCGCCACCCGTTGGCCTTGCGCAAGGCGCGGAAGGCCGCGCGGTAATCGGCCTGGTCTTCCAGCGCGCGGGCCAGCGCGAAGCCGAGCTGGATGCGCGCGCGCGGCGTCGGCTGCGGCGCCTGCAGCACCTGCTGCAGACGGGCCACGTCGTCGCTGCTGAAGCGCTCGGCGTCCAGCGCGGCCAGGCCGCTCCAGGCCTCCGGCTGGCCGGGCTCACGCCGCAGCACCTCGCGATAGTTCGCGGCCGCCTGCACCTCGGCACCGAGGTCGGCCTGCGCCGAAGCCAGCAGCAGCCGCGCCGCCAGGTGCCCCGGGTCGACATCCAGTGCGCGGTGCAGCGCGGTGATTGCCCCGGCCGGGCGGCCCAGCAGCTGGAACATCCGGCCCCGGTTGAACCATGCCGGAGCGAAGTCGGGCGCCAGTTCACAGGCCCGCTGCAGCGCCGACAACGCGGCCTCGTTCTCGCCGCTGGACTGCAGCGCAACACCCAGGCTGATATGCAGCACGGCATCGCGCGGATCCTTCGCCAGCGCCTCGCGCAGGATCGCCACCGCCTGCGCGTGCTCGCCGCGCAACTGCTGCAGCTGGGCCGACAGGCGCAACGCCTCCGTGCTCTCCGGCGCCAGCGCCAGCGCCGCGGCCAGCGCCGCCGCGGCGCGCTCCAGCTCGCCGCCGGTCATCGCATCACCTGCCTCGCCAAGCAGCCGCACCACCTCCGGCGACAGGCCCGCGACGCGGTCGCGCAGCAGCGGATGAACCTGACTTGCCACCATCGTCGATGGGCCCCTTGCCTGCCGCCGGTCTCGGCTTGCCAGCTTACGTGAGCGGGGCGGCGGCATAAAGCTGCGGACCCTTCCATCTGAACGCAACGAAAACAGCCGCCCGGCCACCACCGCAAGAGGGTCATCCGGCGAATGCGTCTGGCGTTGCTTCCTGCATTGCCCTGCCGGAATCGCCACGTGCCCAACACACTTTGCCGCCTCGCACCCATGCTTGGCCTGTTGTTGACCATGCCGCCCGCGCTGGCCGGCGCCGGACAGACGCCACCGGACCGGCTGCCCGCCTCCCGCGCCATCGCGGGCGAACTCGCCCCCGGCGACATCGCCTGGTTGCGCCGCGACGGCTTCGGCCTGGACAGCGCCACCCTGGCGCGCTACCGCCAGCTGGGCCGCGTGCGCTTCCTCGACGAGCAGCTGGCCGGCGACGACCGCCTGCCGCCCGCGGTCGCCGCGCAGATCCGGGCGCTGCCGCTGCTGGCCACGCCGCTGACCGAGCTGCTGGCCGACTTCCGCGCACGGCAGCAGCAGTACAAGGACACCCCGGCCGGCCCGGCCAAGGACGCGGCCAAGCAGGCACTCGGCCAGTACCGTCGCGAACTGGTGCAGCAGGCCGCGCAGGCCGAGCTGCTGCACGCGATCCGCGGCGGCAACCAGCTGAAGGAGCAGCTGGTGTGGTTCTGGCTCAACCACTTCAGCGTGTACGCCGGCAAGGGCCCGGTGCGCGTGTTTGCCGCCGACTACGAGGAGAACGTGATCCGCCCGCACGCGCTGGGCAAGTTCCGCGACCTGGTGATGGCCACGCTGCAGAGTCCGGCCATGCTGGCGTTCCTCGACAACGCGCGCAACGCCCGCGACCGGACCAACGAGAACTACGCGCGCGAGCTGATGGAGCTGCACACGCTGGGCGTGGGCGCCGGTTACAGCCAGGCCGACGTGCAGCAGCTGATGCGCGTGCTCACCGGCGCCGGCCTGCAACTGCAGCCGCCGCGGCGCCTTGCGCGCCGCGGCCGCGAGCGGCTCGGCGTGGTGCGCGGCGGCCTGTTCGTGTTCAATCCGAATCGGCACGACTTCGGCGACAAGACCTTCCTCGGCCACACCATCGAAGGCCGCGGCTACGCCGAGATTGGCCAGGCGGTGGACCTGATCGTGCGCCAGCCCGCCTGCGCGCACTTCATCTCGCAGCGGCTGGCCGAGTACTTCGTCGCCGACCGGCCTCCGCCCGCGCTGGTGGACGCGATGGCCGACACCTTCCGGCGCAGCGACGGCGACATCGCGGCAGTGCTGCGCACCATGCTGCTGTCGACGGAGGCCGCCGCGCCGGACCCGCGCAAGTTCAAGGACCCGATGCGCTTCGTGGTCTCGTCGCTGCGCCTGGCCTACGACGGCCAGCCGGTGCCGAACACCGCGCCGCTGGCGAACTGGCTGCAGCAGATGGGCGAGCCGCTGTACGGCCGCGTCACCCCGGACGGCTGGCCGCTGGACTCGGCCAGCTGGACCGGCTCGGGCCAGCTGGGCAAGCGCTTCGACTTCGCCGGTGTGATCGGCAGCGGCCGCAACCGGCTGTTCGCCGCCGAGGGCGGCGGCGCATCGCCCGAGCCAGCCGGACCGCCCGCGCTGCGCGACTCGGCGCTGTACCGCGACGCCATCGCGCCGCGACTGTCCGAGGCCACCCGCCACGCGCTGGCCCAGGCGAAGTCGCCAGCGGAATGGAACACCTTCCTGTTGTCCTCGCCCGACTTCAACTACCGCTGAGGCCTGCCATGAACCGCCGCGAATTCCTGCTCGCCGCCGCCGGCGCCACCGCCGCGGCCACGCTGTCGTGCTCCGGCCGGCTGTTCGCCGCGCCCGCGGACTCACCGCGCTTCCTGCTGGTGTTCCTGCGCGGCGGCTACGACTGCAACAACCTGCTGGTGCCCTGCGCCAGCGATTTCTACTACGAGTCCCGCCCCACGCTCGCCATCGCCAAACCCGACGCCAACAATCCCGACAGCGCGGTGGCGCTGGACGCGGACTGGGGCCTCAACCCGGTGCTGCACGACACACTGCTGCCGCTGTGGCAGAAGAAGCAGCTCGCTTTCATCCCGTTCGCCGGCACCGACGACCTCTCGCGCAGCCACTTCGAGACCCAGGACCACATCGAGCGCGGCCAGCCGCAGGGCCACGCCGGCGACTACCGCTCCGGCTTCCTCGCGCGGCTGTCCGGCCTGCTCGCCGGGGTGCCGCCGATCGCCTTCACCAGCAACCTGCCGCTCGCCTTCCAGGGCGCCGGGCGCGACATCCCCAACATCTCGCTGAAGGCCGAGCCCAAGGCGCACTTCGACGAACGCCAGGCGGCGATCCTCTCCGGCATGTACCGGGACACCCCGCTGGCCCGGGCCAGCGCCGACGGCCTGGCCCTGCCGCGCAGCATCTCCGCCGACCTGCGCGAGGAGATGCTGGCGGCCAGCCGCGGCGCGCCCGGCGCGCGCAGCTTCGCCGCCGAGACGCGGCGCATCGCCGCCCTGATGCGCGACGAATACCGGCTCGGCTTCGTCGACGTGGGCGGCTGGGACACCCACGTCAACCAGGGCAGCACCCAGGGTGACCTGGCCAACAACCTGAAGAACCTCGGCGAAGGCCTCGCCGCCTACGCCGACACCTTGGGCGACGCCTGGCACGACACCACCGTAGTGGTGCTCTCCGAGTTCGGCCGCACCTTCCGCGAGAACGGCGACCGCGGCACCGACCACGGCCACGGCACCGTGCACTGGGTGCTGGGCGGCAGGGTCGCCGGCGGCCGCATCGTCGGCGAACAGCTCGCGGTGAACCGGCAGAACCTGCTGCAGGACCGCGACTACCGCGTGCTCAACGACTGCCGCGACGTGCTGGGCGGGCTGTTCGCGCGGCTGTGGGGGCTATCCGTCAATCAGCTGCAGACGGTGTTCCCGCAGGCGCGGCCGCACGACCTGCGGCTGCTGTGACGGGTAGACTGCAGCGACCTCGGGCGGCACGGCGGACCAGCCATGTCAAAACTTCGCGTGCAGAGCTTTGCGCTTTCCATCGACGGCTACGGCGCCGGGCCGGGCCAGGACCTCGAGCACCCGCTCGGCGTCGGCGGCCCGGAACTGATGGAATGGTTCTTCCCCACCCGGCTGTGGCGGCGCATGCAGGGCCAGGACGGCGGCGAGACCGGCGTCGACAACGACCTCGCCGAGCAGGGTTTCGCCGGCATCGGCGCGTGGATCCTCGGGCGCAACATGTTCGGCCCCGTGCGCGGCCCCTGGCCGGACGAGAGCTGGCAAGGCTGGTGGGGCGACGAGCCGCCGTACCACACGCCGGTGTTCGTGCTCACCCACCACCCGCGCCCCAGCCTGCGCATGGCCGGCGGCACCGAGTTCCATTTCGTCACCGAAGGCATCGAGGCCGCGCTTCGGCAGGCTCGCGCCGCTGCCGGAGGCCTCGACGTGCGCCTCGGCGGCGGCGTAGCTACGGTGCGCGAATACCTGCGCGCCGGCCTGATCGACGAACTGCACCTGGCCCTGCGGCCCGTACTGCTAGGTACCGGCGAACACCTGCTTGGCGGCCTCGACCTGCCCGCGCTGGGCTACGCCTGCACCCGGCAGGTGATAGGCGAACGCGCCTGCCACGTCTTCCTGCACAAGCGCGCATGAAGATCATCGCCATGCCCCCCAGCCTCCTCGGCTCCGCCTGCACGTCCCGCTGGTACACCGTGGTGCCGTTGACCGTGGTAATGGCGCCATCGGCATCGTAGCCCCATGTGGTGTTCCAAGTGCCCGACGGGGTGGCCAGACGGTTGCTCGTGGCTGCCATGGAATAAGTGATCGCTTAATTCCCTCCGTCCCTGAGGTTTCCCCACGTTTTCATGCTGTCACAGCCATCTGATCGAGCAGCGCCGGAGATGGCTTTCGTATCTGTTCCATGAGTTCGTCGAGCCTGACGTTTGACCATCGTCGCACCAGCGCCTCACGGCCAAGTCGCATGATCGAGTACAGCCGTCGCTTCGATCGAAAGGGTGCCAACCATTGGTCGATACCTGCCGTTTCGCACGCCATGCCGACCAGCCAACTGGCGAACGCCGCCATCGTATGGAGCAGCAGCAACACTTCGATGCGCTTGCCCTTGCGAGTCAAACTGTCCTCAAAGGCGTGGCCGTAGCGGTGTGATTTCAAGTCGTGGAAGGACAGTTCAATCTGCGTGCGCCGGGCATACAGCGCCACCATTTGTCGGGCGCTCAGGTGCCTCCGTGCAGGCGAAGCGATGAGAAGCCATGGCTCGCGTTCGCGGGCCGCGTTCTCTTGGCTCTTCTTGGTGCGTGACGGCATGCCCTGACGGTTGCGTTGTCTGCGTCCCTTCGGTGGTCTGGCATGCACCACCACGCGACAGCACCAGGGCTTGGCACGCACCGTATCCATCAGCCCCAAGTCGCGCGGTGCGGCGACGGCCAGCTCGTAGAGCGCTCGGCACGGCACCCATGCATCCGGCGTATCCACTGCATCAGTGGGCTTCACCAGCGTGCGGTGGCGCAGCCGTCCCAGCCAGTGCCAGCCCATTGCTTCGACAGCGCGAAACCATGGCGCGCGAAAGCCAGCATCGGTCACCAGAATCGGCCGCACATCCTGGGGAATCAGCGCCGCCAATCGCTGCAGAAATCGTTTCTCTGCCGCTGGCGAACCTTGTTGTCCATCGGGAAATACCATGTCCAGTATCGTCAGGGTCCGCCCGCCGACGGGAACCGCCGCGCGCAACAGATGCCAGCACCGATCCGCTTTCAGGTCACACCAGTCCAGCACGATGACCGGATGCGGGCCGCGCAATAACCAGCGCGCCATGGCTCCGTGCACGTGTTCACGCTCAGCGTGCAGATGTCGATTACCCAGCAGTCGATCCAGTGCCTTCAGCGGCGCGCGGATGCGCTCCGCACCGGGCCACCCGCGGGCGACATCAATCAGGGTTAGACGACGGCCATGGATCAATGCTTCCACGGCACGCAACAGCACGCGACGGCGCAGTGCATGCATCGGCTGCAGTGCATCGCCCAGGCACTTTTGCAATACTTTGGTGGCGTGCATGGTGTGGTCTCCTCTGGCTTCGTAACCCGTGAGGATTGACCGCATCATGCGCGCACTGTTCCTTCAACCAGCATGCAACGTGTTGATTGAACGAGAAGATTCGTGGGGAAACCTCAGCTTCCGGCCCCTTATCCGAGGTTTCACAAGGCACGACCCCGAGGCCCTCGTTCGTTTGTGCTCTACGACCACGTCAATGATGGCAAGCTTTTTCGCTGCGCGCTGGAAGGTTTCAGTTTGCAGATGAATCTCGGGGCGCCTCATGTTGTCAATCAAACCTTGGTACTGCGTGACGACATCGCTCCGCTGATTGAGCGCTACTTCGATGAGCATCCGAATGCTGCGTCGCGACATCATCACGCAGGAGTAGATGCGGAGGCATTACGTTGGGCCTGCACGGAGGGCATGCGGTGTTCGGCGTAACCCCCGTAAGCTCCGTATGGTGGTGAGCCAACTTCGGCTCCTCCATTTAACGAAACAGCTGTAACAAGCCCCAACTCACCAACAGGGTGAAATAGCCACAGAGCCGCCAGAAGCTCGCTTCGAGTAGCGGCTCGTTGGTCATCTCTGAGGAAGGGCTGAAATGGTCTACAAAGAAATCGGGAAAGATCAGCAAGGTTGCCGCGAGCAGCGGCATAAGCAGGACATAAAAGACTCCACCGCCTCGACCCGCATACAAGCTGATATCGGAGGACGCAGCGACCCCCAGGCTAGGAACCCAGTGATGCATATGGCAACCCATCCACAGCCATATCAACACAACGACACCACCAATCACGCGATGAACCATGTGATTTCCAAATCCTCTCGTAAACCATGGTATAGATCTTACTTAGGAGAGATGCGTGCTCATACTCATAGGGTTCCGAATTCCTAAGTCATCACGGCGATCAATGAAAGGACATTGATAATGATATGCAAAAGCACTGCGGGCAGCAGAGAAGATGTTCGCTTTACCAAGTAACCAAGTACCAGACCAAGCACAATCAGATAGGGCAATCGCACCAAATCGAGGTGTATCACTGCAAATAGTAGTGCTTGGCCGATCAACGCACCCCAAGTCGGTAACCTCTCTAACAAGGCCGTAAACAGCATGCCTCGAAAGAACATCTCCTCGATAACTGGCGCCAAAATCCCTATACAAAGCACGATTAGTGCAGGCCCAAGAATGCCGATCTGACTGGCGACTTGTCTTAAGCTCCACACTTCCCACTGCAGTGGATCAATACCATCATTGCCTTGACTTAAATCGGCGCCAAAAAATCTGAGGCACCATTCCCAAAGGTTCAAGCTGACTGGCGCTACCAAAAAATGCAAAACAAGATAGGCCACAGCAACGATAACTAATACCGATGGGATCGAAAGACTGGGACGTCTAATCCCGATGGATTTCCACGTCACACCACCCGCCAATACAAGACCGAGCACCGCCAAGCCGAGGCCGACTTTAGAAAAGAAATCGTCTACATAAAAGTGCCAAAACGCTCCAACCCAGTCTTCGACAATTACGGGATCAGGGTGAATCCGCCACCCGATGTTCCAACCGAAAAATAAGATCGTTGCGGCCGCTGCTAGAAATTGACCGCCCAATAAGGCAGCTCCGAAGCGTTTCGCAGCGATGAGGGGGACACTATACTTGTCATTGAATCTATAGGTGAAGACAGACAGAGCGACAATAGCGAGCCCAAAGAACAACAGACGGTATGGCCACGGCCGCAGTATTTGTGCCAGAAGCGTCCACGATGACATGCCAGTCATACACTGGCCTGCAATGCAGAGAACCACAGACACAGCACCAACCGAAAGGCGCCATCAGTCGAATCTACAAGGGCTTCAGGCGGCAGGCTCATGGGCATTTTCCAAGCCGCTTCATCAAATAGGCCTTCCATGCTTCGGCAAAAGTGGGGTACTGCGACCAATTCATGTCCCCAAACAATTTTGGATAAATGTGTGTGCCGCCTTCGGGTGCCGTAAAGGCGTTGTAGTCCTGCTGCGCCAACGTTTGTATTCCCGAACTGATCGCCACCGCGCCTTGCCCGAGTGCGCCTCCGATATCCGAAACCGCTCCTGCACTGTCAGGAAGGACGGCTGCTCCTGCGAGATTCGTGGCGCCTTGAACAGCGTTCTCCTTCTGTTCCTTGCTAGTATCCTGCAAGCCAAAAGGATCGATGTTGCTGAGCGGATTATTGCCGACATAGGCATAGGTGTTGATTCCCCCTGCCAACCCGATCGGATCGCTCTCGACGTAGCGCCCGATGTAAGGATTGTAGTCCCGCGCACCGTTCTGCCACATCCCGCTCTCGAGGTCATGGTACTGGCCGGGAAACCCGAGATTGAAGGTGCGCCACACATTGGTCGTGACCTGATTTGTGAAGGGAAGGCCCTGCGCCTGCCACACGATGGCTTGACTGTTCGAGTTGGTCACCGCCATCGGCCGTCCCGTCTGATCGGCATGCACCGGATACTTCCCGCCATTGACAATCGCCGTCACCAGCCGCCCGTTCAACCACACGTAATCCATCCACGTCCCGCTCTGGTTCTCAGCCAGCAACGTCCCGCTTCGATCGGGCGCAAAATACGTGGTGACCCCCGACGCACTCATCTTGCGCAACCGCTGGCCTTCCGGACCGATCACATAGCTCGTCCCGTTCGCGTTGACCAGACGGTGGAACGGGTCGTACTGGTACACCGTGGTACCGTTGGCCGTCGTGATGGCGCCCTCGGCATCGTAGCCCCATGTGGTATTCCAAGTGCCCGACAGGGTGGCCAGACGGTTGCTCGTGGCTGCCATGGAATAAGTGGTCGTGTTGCCGTTGACCACCTGGTGGGTGCGGTTACCGGCGGCATCGTAGGTGTAACTCTCGTTGTCAGCGCCGGAGGTTTCCGTGGTGAGATGGCTCATCGCATCGTAGCCAATAGTCTCGGTCATCGAACCATCGAGTCCGTTGGTGATCTGTGTGATCCGGTCCGCGGCATCGTAAGTGAAAGCCAGATTCTGCACGCCAGGCACGTTGATGCTACCCAGCCGGCCATCGCTGTCGTAGACCAGTGTGTTGGTCAGCCCATTGCTGGAGGTCCACGACGCCATCGCCGTACCACCGGGCCGGTAGGTCACCGCACTGACCGCGCTGGCCGAGGTGCCACCCACCGTGACGGTGACGCCCGACACCGCCCCGTTGATGTAGCTGTACGCGGCGCTGTTGCCGTCGGGGTACACCACGCTCGCCACATGGCCCACGCTGTCGTAGCCGTAGCCCAACGCATAACTGGTGCCGCCGATCGAGAAGCCGCGACCCGTGATCCAGCCTTCCGGCGTGTAGGTGTACGACGTGGTGCTGTTGGCATCGCTCACACTGCATGGCCGGCCGATACCGTGCGTGCAGCTGTCATAGGCGGTGCTCTGCGTCAAGCCACCGGCACTGACGCTGGTGGGACGATTGAGCGTGTCATAGCCATAGATCGTCTGCACGCCATCGGCCCGCGTCATGCTATAGCGACGTCCGTAGGCGTCGTAGGCGAAGGTCGTGGTGCCGGTGTCCGGACTGGACTGGCTCCAGAGTTGCCCGAGACCGTCGTAAGCGTACGTGGTGACCAAGCCCCGGGGATCGGTGACCGTGATGACATGGCCGGCGAGGTCGTACGTGTACTTCGTGACGCCGGCGTTCGGGTCGGTCGACTGGGTCACACGATTCAGCGCATCGTATTGATACGTGATGGCATGACCGAGCGCATCGGTCACCGACACTACATTGTCGTTCTTGTCGTAGGCATACGTGAGGGTTTGCCCGTGCATGCCATGCTTCTGGTACATGCGACCCAGCCCGTCGTAGCTCGCCGTCGCCTCGACACCGATGTCGCCACCTCTCGCAACAATACGCGTGACGACATCGCCGTTGGCATCGTAAGAAAAGCTTTCGGTGGATGTGCCATCCTTGTCGTTGTGCGTGACGCTGGTGACCTGCATATAGGCATTGCGGGTGATGCCGGACACCGAATTGTCGGGAGCCGTTACGCCAGCGGGCAGCCCGAATCCGTCATAGGTGTAGGTCCACGTCGCCGCCACGCCGTTGGGATGCCGGACAATGCTGGCCACCCGGCCACGCGCATCGTAGGTGTAATTGGTCACATCACCGTTAGGGCCGCTGATCTGGCCGGGACGGCCCAGCAGACTGTAACTGCTATACGTCGTGGTATGCCCCAGCCCGTCGGCGACCGTGGCTAGATTGCCGAGAGTGTCGTACGTGTAAACGTCCGTGTTGCTTCCGTTCAACGAGGGGTGAGTCACAGAACGAGTTTTGAGCATGCCGTTGGCGTAATACGTATAGGCATAGGTGGTCGTCAGCGCCGGCTGCGTTCCGACCGTCGTTAGGTTCTTCAGCGCCTGCGCGGCCAGCCTGTTGTTGCTGTCGTAGGCGAAGTCGGTTTCGGATAGCCCCTCAATCTTGATCGACAGCGGCCGGTCCATGCCTGCCGTGGTATCCCACGTAAAATCCGTTATGCGCTGTGATGCCGTTCCTGCTGCCTCGGTCTTCTTCTGCAGCAAGCCAGTGGCCGCGTAGACGTACTGGGTGGTATTGCCGTTGTTGTCGGCGGAGGTCGCCAGGTTGCCGTTGGCGTCGTAGGTGTTCTGGGCAAACGAAGCGTCGCAATGCAAGGCAGCATTGCCCGTCCCCGTCACCGACAGCAACAACTGGCTGCCGTTGTACTGATACACCGCGATATGCCCCAGAGGATTGGTCACCGTCGCCGTCGGGCCTATGCCGTTGCCGCCGTAAACGATCGTGGTTTTCTGGGTGCCATCGGCCATGCTGGATAAGTTGGCGCGGCCGGCGCCGTCGTAGGTGGTGACGTCGTGGGCCACGCCGTTGTAGTCGACCTCGGTCATTTGAGCCACGACACCGGTCGTAGTGTTGTCCGGCAGATATTTGTACGCCACGGTGGTGCTAGGCGAACCAGGGAGCGTTTCGGAGCTGACGACACCGAGGTGACTGACGGGGTTCGTGAAGGAATCCCATACCCCGACGGTCGACTGGTAGACATACACGCCACCGGCGGGATCAGTCACATTGATCTGCTTGGCCGACCCATAGGTTCCGCCCGATCCAGCGACCAAGGCGACCTTGAATGACGTTCCATTGGTGTGCGTAACGACAGTGGTGTTGCCGTCGGGATGGGTCAGCGTCCAGCCGATGCCCGAAGGGTCTTTGATCGAAAGCAGATTGCCCTGGCTGTCGAAGGTCAGCACCTGGGCGTCCTCGTCGCGCAAGGTGTAGGTGCTGTTGCCATTGTTCGTCAACGTGGCGGTACCCACGGGAGAAAAGGGCCCGGGATTCGGGGCTCCGTTCGTCGTCCCGAAGAAGGCCGTCGTGGATACGAAATTCAGACTGGATCCATCGGGTCGTGTAAAGGTNACNGGCCCGCAACGAATGGGACGATCCGGATTACCTCCCGTACTCTGGTAGTAACAGATGACATCCAGTTCGTAATCCAGATTGGTGGTCCACGTTCCCACGTTTGTCGTGCATGGAGCGTTGGATCCAGCGCAGGAAAAACGGGAGTTGTAATACCTTTCGAAGGTCAGACCCATTTCGCCGGGCTCGGCGAAATCGGTGACTTTTTCTATTTTGCTACCTGAACTGGTATCGATGGGGTCGGAGGCAGTGACTACGCTTGTTGTGGTTGTTTTATCGCAGGGCAATTTCGGGTTCTTGCTGTTGTTCTGGTTGACGGTACTTTGCGTGTCCTGATTAGCGACGACGCTCAGCC
>NZ_AXBJ01000007.1:0-182375 GCF_000473345.1 Rhodanobacter sp. OR87 | reverse complement strand
GTTGTGCGGACACCATGAACAGCGCAGCGTGCGTGTAGCAACGGGCACTTCACACGGTAGGTGTCGCAAGTTCGATCCTTGCATCGCCCACCACCTTGTCCGTTTCGGCCGTGCGCACGCTGGCTCAGGAGCGAAAGTTGTCCAGCACGTGTTCGACCAGCAGCGCGAGGAAGGCTTCGCGCTCGCGCCGGTAGCCAGGGTCGGCCGGGCCGGCCAGGGCCGCCTTGTGCATCGCCTGGTGGCTGGCATCCAGCACGCTGCCGAGTTCCGGCCGGTGCAGGTATTCGCCCGGGTCGCAGCTGATTTGCGCATGCCGGGCCCAGAATGCCGGTTCGGGTGGCAAGGCAACGAACTGCTCCTCCCAGCGCAGCTCGCCGGCGAGCGCGCCCAACCCGGTTTGCGGCCATGCGGAAGCCTGCTCCCAGCGGTAATCCGTCAGCCAGGCGGACAACGCGTCGGCAGGCATCGGTCGGGCCAGCGCGTAGCCTTGGCCGAAATCCGCGCCGAGGATCGTCGCCGCCTCGATCAGCTCGGGCGACTCCAGCCCCTCTACGACCACTTCGAGCCGAAGGTCGTGCCCGATCCGGATCAGCTGGCGGATGAAGCGCAAGGTGCCCAGCGGATCCTGCCGCGCCTGGCCGACGATGGCCTGGTCGATCTTGATGCGGTCGAACGGCCACTGGCGCAGGCGGATCAGCGAGCTGTAGCCCGCGCCGAGGTCGTCTTCGACCAGGCGCACGCCCAGGGCCTTCAGCGACTGCATGCCCGAGCCCTGCGGCACGGCGGCATGTTCGGTGCCGATCGGCGATTCGAGGATCTCGAACAGCAGCGCTTGCGCCGCGCAGCCGCTGCTGGCGATCACGGCCGCTGCCACCTCGGCATAGCGCGGATCTCCCAGCGCGGCTGCCGGCGCATTCACCGAAATGTCCAGCGCATAGCCCGCGCGCAACAGCGACCCGCGGCAGGCGGCGGCCTGGCCCAGCCCTTGGCGGAACAGCACGAGCAGGTCGTCCGCGCCCAGCGCGGGCAGGAACCGGGCCGGCGCCAGCAGTTCGCCGTCCTCGTCGCGCAACCTCGCCAGTGCCTCGATCTCGGCGACGCGGCCGTCGGCCAGCCTGACCAGCGGCTGGTAGTGCATCTGCAGCGCGTCGGTGGCGACCATCGCGCGCCAGCGCTCGCGCATGAAGAACGGCAGCAGTTCGGTACCCTGGCGCGGCGGCGCCAGGCGCGCCAGGGCAAGGTCCAGCACGGTCTTGATCTGTTCGAGGAAGGCCCGCTGGTCCTCGCTGTGGAAGCCGCCGGCGTAGGGGCTGTACACGGTCAGCACCACCGCCGGCTGCAGCGGCGAGGCGCACAGCGGGATGGCCACGTTGGAAACCACCCCGAGGCTCAGCGCAATGTCGCGCCAGGGCGCCATCGCCGGATCGCTGCCGTAGTGCGCGCAGCGCTGGATTCGCGCCGTGCGCCAGGCGCGCCCGCTGGAGCCCAGCCCACTCGGCTGGTCGGCGTCGACCCGGATCGGTGCCGCCTTGCCGCTGACCAGCGCATGCAGATACTCGGCAAAGGCCGTACCGGCCACCGCCTCGTAGGTCAGCTGGCCCGACGCGTCCGGACGCCCGGCCGAACAGGCCACGATTTCCTTGTGCGACACCAGGATATCGGCCACGCCCTGGATCAGTTCCAGGTAGCCCTCGGCCGACCATGCCAGCGCATTGACCCTGGCCAGCAGGGCCACCCGACGGCGCTGCAGTTCGCGCATGCTTTCCAGCTGCCACTGCCGCTCCATGCCCAGCCGCTGCAGCAGCACCGCCAGCGCGCGGCGCTCGTTCTGGCCGACGCCGACCAGCACGCCGGCCAGGATGTCGCGCAACTGCTCGATCGCCTCCAGCAGCCAGACCTCCTCGAGCCCGCAGGCAGCGTGGAACAATCCGGTCCGTGTCGCCCGGGCGCGATGGTCGGCCATGTCCAGATCCGCCCGCAGCAGGATCCGAAGATGCTTCAGCTGATGCTGCTCGAACGTCTTCAGCTCCGCGGCCGGAAGCAGATCCAGCAGCCTGGAGATGCCGTCGTGCGCACGCAACCCGGCATGGAAACTTTCCACGATGCCGGGCAACCGCGGTTCCCACGCCTTGCTGCAGGCGTCCAGCAACATGGCGGCATGTTCACCGTAGGGCGTGGCGGCAGCATCGAGCTCGTCGGCCTGGTCCACCACGCCATCGGGCGACACCAGCGACCACCAGTGCGAGCGGTGCCGCTTGCGCGATTTCACCTGGTACATCGCCTGGTCGGCGCGGCGCAGCAGTTGTTCGCCGGTGGTCCGGGTTTCGCTGGAATGCAAAGCGATGCCCAGGCTGGCGCCCACGGCCATGGCCGTGCCGTCGATCGTCACCGGGAACCCCAGGACTTCACCAATACGCTCCAGCAGCCCGTCGATGTCCTGCGCGGATTCGAGATCCTCGAACACCAGCACGAACTCGTCGCCACCGAGCCGGGCCACGTAGTCGCCGGCGCGAAGCATCTGGCGAAAGCGGCTTGCCATCTCGACCAGCAGGCGATCACCCACGGCATGGCCGTGGCGATCGTTGATCGGTTTCAGGTCGTCGAGGTCGAGCAAACCCACGGCCACCAGCCGACCCCGCCGCCTGGCGCGGGCCAGCACGTTCTCCAGGTGCCGATCCAGCGCACGACGGTTCGGCAGGCCGGTGAGGTCGTCGTGCAGGGCCAGGTAGGTCTGTCGCTCCTGCTCCTGCAGCAGGGCGTGCCGCTGCGCGTGTTGCCGCAGCGCCAGTCCGGTCGCGTCGGCGATCTCGTCCAGCAGCCGGCACATCTCGCCGTCGAAGGCGTCCGACTCGACGGTCAACACCGCGAACACGCCAGTCGGCACCCGCGCCGCGCCGATCGCGCCGGCAGGGGACGCGAACAGCGGCCAGCACCCCACTGCACCGGCATGTTCGAGCAGTTCCCGGCGGAACGCCGTGTCGTCCTGCGGCGCATCGGGTGAATGGCGCCAAATGACCGGCGCGCCCTGCATGAAGGCCTGCGTCGGCGCCAGCACGACCGCACCGTTATCGTGCCGCGGCGGCGACGGCAGGCTGCGCACGACGTCCGCGATCGGGCCGACCAGGGCCATCCGCCGCAGCATGGGGTCGTCGCCATCGACGGCGAACACGTCGACCGCGGCGGCGCCGGCGATGTCGGCCAACGCCCGCGCCAGCGTGCGATAGACCGACGCCGGATCGGGCTGCTCCAGCAGTGCCCGCTGGATCGTGCGCTGCGCATCGCGATAGCGGCTCATCCGCACACTGCGTTCCAGCAGCAGCTGGTGATCCCAGAACCGGCTTAGTTCGTCAGCCAGCCGCTGCGCCCAATCGAGCAGCTCGCCGCTCAGGCTGGGGCCGTCGTCACGGGAGTAGGCGGCCAGCACCAGCTGGCCATCGTCGCGCGTCCTCGACGCGGCCACGATAGAGGAGCCGAAACCGTGCCGCCGCGCGGCGTCGCGCCATGGCGCGAATTCCGGCGCGCCGACCGGAGTCACCCGTGCCTGCTCCTCGCGCAACACCACGCCCACCGGCCCGCTCCCGCCAGGGGCGGATTCGTCTGCGCTGAGGCGCAGCGCGGACGCATACTCCGCGGCGGTTCCCGCCGCCGCCATTACCTCAACGCTGTCCTGGCCCGGTTCGCGCCGGCCGATCCATACCAGCGGAAGATCCATGGTCGAGGCCAGGATGCCCGCGATCGTGACCATGGTCCGGCGGCGGTCGCGATCCGGCGGCGCATGCAGCAGCGCAAGGGTCTCCGCCACGCTCCGGTAGAAGCGCTCGCGCAGTTCGCCACGTGCCTGCTCCTGGCTGTTCATCCGCCTGCGGATACCCCTCGAACGAACCGACGGTACATCGACCGTCGTCATACTTCATCACGGGAGCACGCATTAATCCATCACGCGTTGCACCGGCGTGCACGGGCGGCCTCGTTCACCCGGCCGACGTACTCTCCCCGCAGGCCTGGGCGCGCTTGCGCATCAGCTCGCGCTCGCGCCGGTTCATGGCCAGCGCGGCGGCCCGCTCGAACTCCCGGCGCGCCTCGTCGATACGCCCCAGCCGGACCAGCAGGTCGCCGCGCACCGCGGGCAGCAGGTGGTATCGCTTGAGGCTCGGCTCGTCGACCAGCGCATCGACCAGTTCCAGGCCCGCCGCCGCGCCGCCGGCCATGCCCACAGCCACCGCGCGGTTGAGTTCCACGACAGGCGAAGGCATCACCCGGGCCAGGGTTCGATACAGCGCGGCGATGCCAGGCCAATCAGTCTCCTCGCCGGTCAAGGCGCGCGCGTGGCAGGCGGCGATCGCCGCCTGCAGCGCATACGGCCCCAGCGCGCCGCCCAGCTTCCCGGCCCGCTCCAGCGCGGCCAGGCCGCGGTGGATCAGCAGCCGGTCCCACAATGACCGGTCCTGCCCCAGCAGCAGGATCGGCTCGCCGCATGCATCCACCCGCGCGCGCGACCGCGAGGCCTGCAGCTCCATCAGCGCCACCAGGCCATGCACTTCGGGTTCGCGCGGCATCAGCCCGGCCAGTACCCGGCCCAGACGCAGGGCGTCCTCGCACAAGGCCGGGCGCATCCAGTCGTCGCCGGCGGTGGCCGAATAGCCCTCGTTGAAGATCAGGTAGATCACCCCGAGCACCGAGGAAAGGCGTGCGGCAATCTCCTCGCCGCGGGGCACCTCGTACGCCACCGCGGCCTTGGCCAGGCTGCGCTTGGCGCGCACGATGCGCTGCGCGATGGTCGGCTCGGGCACCAGGAAGGCGCGCGCGATCTCCTCCGTGGTCAGGCCGCCGAGCAGGCGCAGGGTCAGCGCCACGCGCGCCTCCATCGACAGCAGCGGGTGGCAGGCGGTGAAGATCAGCCGCAGCAGGTCGTCGCCGAACGGATCGTCCAGCGCCGCCTCGTCGGCGGCTCTTGCATGTTCCTGCTCGTGTTCCAGCTCGTGCATCAGTTGTTCGTGCTTGCGTTCGAGCAGCTTGCTGCGGCGCAGCCGGTCGATCGCGCGATGCTTCGCGGTGGTCATCAGCCACGCGCCGGGGTTGTCCGGCACGCCGCTCCGCGGCCACTGCTCCAGCGCCACCACCAGCGCGTCCTGCGCCAGCTCCTCGGCCAGGCCGACGTCGCGCAGCATGCGGGCGAGGCCGGCGATCAACCGGGCCGATTCGATCCGCCAGACGGCGTCGATGGTGCGATGGGTGTCGGTCGCGCTCATGCGACCGATCACAGCATCCCCGCGATGCCCGCGCAAGGCCGGAAGTCACGCCTGCTTTCCCACCTCCCGCCCGGCATCATCCGCCGCGCGACCAGCGCCTCCCGGCGCGTCCGCGCAGGACCCGGCTCATGTCTTCGTGGCGAGCTGCGCGCGCAGCCGTTCCTCCTGTTCGCGCAGTTCGGGGGTGAGCGTGGTGCCGAAATCCTCGGCCTCGAAAACCTGGCGGATCTCGATCTCGGCATCGTCGTCGAACGGCGCACGCTTGAGCCATTCGATCGCCTCCTGCATCGACTTCACCTGCCACAGCCAGAAGCCGGCAATCAGCTCCCTGGTTTCCGCGAACGGCCCGTCGGTCACCGTGCGCGCGCGGCCCGAGAACTTCACCCGCACGCCCTTCGAACTGGGCTGCAGGCCCTCGCCCGCCAGCATGATGCCGGCCTTCACCAGCTCCTCGTTGTAGTGGCCCATCGCGGTCAGCAGTGGCTCGCTGGGCATCACGCCGGCTTCCGAGTCCGGGCTCGCCTTCACTATCACCATGCAGCGCATCGTCGTGTCTCCTTCGAATGGGTGGGAGCCAGGCAGACCACCCCGGCTCTGTGCGAACGACGAACGGCAGGCCGGCGGATCGACAGGTCGCAAACGATGAGCCATGGCTCGGTATGCTGTGCGGGTTGCGTCGACCGGGACAGGAAGGCATGAGGGACAACCCAGGCGGGCTGATCGTCCACCGCGGCAGCCGCACCGAGCGGCTGGCCGACGCGCTGGCGCTGCAGCTCGAAGCGCAGCGCCCGGCCAATCCGCTGGCCGCGCAGATGGTGGTGGTGGCGCACCCGGGGTTGCGGCGCTGGCTGCTCGGCCACCTGGCGCAACGCCGTGGCCCGCATGGCGGCCACGGCATCGCCGCAAACATCGAGATGATCCTGCCGTGGCAGTGGTTCGAGCGCGCGGCGCGCCGGGCGCTGGGCGACGAGGCGCTGATCGGCGGCGCCTACCGGCACGAGCTGCTGCGCTGGCGCCTGCTGATGGCGCTGCCCGCGCTGCAGGCGCCGGAAGTGGCGGCCTACCTGTCCGGCGACGACGCGGCGCGGCGCAGCTTCCAGCTCGCCGAGCACTTGGCCGGCCTGTACACCCAGTACCTGATCTACCGGCCGGACTGGATCCTCGACTGGGAACAGCACCCCGCACGGCACGCCGGCGACTGGCAGGCCGCGCTGTGGCAGCGGCTGCGCGCCGCCATCCCGCGGCCGCACCGCGCGCAGCGCAGTGCCGCCCTGCTGCAGGCCCTGCGTAGCGGCAATGCGCTGGCCGGCGAGCCGCCGCTGCACGTGTTCGGCGTCAGCCACCTGCCGCCGGACGTGCTGGCGGCGCTGCAGGCAACCGCGCTGCACGTGCCGGTGCACCTGTATTTTCCCGACCCCTGCCGCGAGCACTGGGTCTACCTGCGCCGGCAACGCTTCCTGCTCGCCCACGCGGACGACCCGGAGGCGCTGTACTACGAGGTCGGCCACCCGCTGCTGGTCGCCCTCGGTCGCATCGCGCAGGATTTCTGCCTCACCCTGGACGAGTGCGATGCGCTCGACGAGCGCGACCCGCTCGACGAGGCCGAACCGCTCGACGACGCCACCTCGCTGCTCGCCCGGCTGCAGTCGAGCATCCGCTGCCTGCAGCCGGAGCTGGTCGGCGCGCCGATCCGCGCGCAACAGGTGGACGGGGCGGCGCTGGAGGACATCCTGCCCGCGCTGCGCCACGACGCCAGCCTGCGCGTGCACGTCTGCCACACCCGCCTGCGCGAACTGGAAGTGCTGAAGAACGCCCTGCTGCGCTGCCTCGCCGACAACCCCAGCCTGCAGCACCGCGACATCGTGGTGATGGCGCCGGACATCGGCGCCTACGCGCCGTACCTCGCCGCGGTGTTCGGCGAGCCGGCGCAGTACCGGCACGACCCGCTGCACCTGCCCTGGCACCTGGCCGATGTCGGGCTGGCGCATGCGCACCCGCTGATGAGCGCGTTCGCGCAGGTGCTGGACCTGGCCGAGAGCCGCTTCACGGTCAGCGAGGTGCTGGACTTCCTCGACGTGCCGGCGGTGGCGCGGCGCTTCGCGCTCGACGCCGGCGGGCGCGACGCGCTGGAACGCTGGCTGCGCCGCGCCCGCGTGGCCTGGGGCCTGGATGCCGCGATGAAGGCCGAGGCCGGCGCAGCAGCAGTCGACGCGAACTCGTGGCAGTTCGGCCTCGACCGCATGTACGCCGGGCTGATCGCGGGCCACGACGGCGGCGACGGCCTGCTCGACGGCATCCTGCCGCTGGAAGGCGTCGCCGGCAACGCGGTGGAGGCGCTGGGCCAGCTCGACCGCCTGCTCGGCGAACTGCGCCAGCTGCGCCACGCCTTCGCCGGCGCGCGTCCGCTGACCGCATGGAGCGCCTGGCTGCTGGAGCGGCTCGACGCGCTGTTCCTCGCCGACCCGCGCGACGCCGCCGAACAGAACGCGCTCGACGCCCTGCGCCGGCTCGTCGCCGGCCTCGCCGGCCAGGCCGCCGAGGCCGGCATCGACACCCCGCTGCCGTGGAGCGTGGTGCGCGAGGCGCTGCGCGGCGCGCTCGAGGCGGTGCCGGAACGCCAGGCCTTCCTGCTCGGCGGAGTGACCTTCTGCGGGCTGGTGCCGCAGCGCTCGATCCCGTTCCGCGTGGTCTGCCTGCTCGGCATGAACGAGGGCGAGTTCCCGCGCCCCGGCCACGACGCCGGCCTCAACCAGATCCTCGCCCAGCCGCGCCGCGGCGACCGCGACACGCGCAGCGAGGATCGCTACCTGTTCCTGGAAGCGCTGATGTCGGCGCGCGACGCGCTGCACGTGAGCTACGTCGGCGAAGGCGTGCGCGACGGCAAGCCGCGCAACCCCGCCGCACCGCTGGCCGAGCTGCTGCAGTTCCTCGACGAACAGCACCGCCTCGCCGGTGACGAAACAGCCGAGCGGCCGTGGCGCGTGCGCCACCCGCTGCAGCCGTTCGACGCGCGCTACTACGAGCGTGATGCCGAAGGCCAACCCCGGCACGATCCGCGGCTGTTCTCGTACGAGCCGGCGTTCCTCGCCGCCGCATCGATCAGCGCCGGCACGCCGCCCTTCCTCGACGCGCCGGCGACCACGCCGGAAACCGGGGCCGGCGAGATCACCCTCGGCACGCTCAGGCGCTTCTGGCGCGACCCCGCGCGGGACGCCCTGCTGCGCGGCCAGGGCATCAGCCTGCAGGCGCTGGACGACCGCGGCTGGCCGGATCGCGAGCCGCTGGAGACGCCGCTGGAAAAAATCGAACGGGTCGACCACCGCCTGCTGTTCGACGCGCTCGCCGCCGGCCGCGCCGAACTGCCCGCCGAACCGCCGGCATGGCTGGCCCGCTCCGGCATGCTGGCCGGCGGCGCGGTCGGCGAGCGGACCTGGACGCAACTGCGCGACGCGCTGCGCCCCCTGCTGGCGCAGGCGCAGCCGCTGTTCGCCGGCGCCGGCGCGCAGGCGCAGCCCCAGGCGATCGAGCTGGACCTCGGCGACGGCCTGCGCCTGAGCGGCACGGTCGACCGCGTATTCCGCGGCGCCGACGGCACGCTGCTGTGGTTCGACGCCCGCCCGGGGCGCGCCGCCAACCTGAAGGACCTGCTGGACTTCTACCTCGACTGGGCCTGCCTGCAACTGGCCCGTGCCGGCGACGGCGCGCCCCTGCAGGCCACGCTGCTGGAGCAGGTCCGGCGCACGCAAGGCGGCAGCAGCGTGCTGGTGGCCCAGGCGGCGGGCATGCTCGACACCATCCGCGCGCAGGAGGGCGAGCAGCTGCGCCACGGCCTGCGCCGCCTGGTCGAGGCGTATCGGGCCGCCGCACAGCGGCCGCTGCTGTTCTTCCCGCGCGCCGCTCAGGCCTGGGCCGGCAACGAGCCAGAGAACCGCCTGGTCAGGGCGGCCGCGGCGTGGGAAGGCGACGGCTTCAACCCCGGCGAACGCGACTACGCGCCCGGCTACGCGGCGCTGCTCAGCCGCGGCCTGGAGCTGTTCGACGTGGAGAGCCCGGCCCATCGCGCCTTCGTCGCCGCCACCGAACTGGTCTGCGGCGTGCTCGACCCGCAGCGCACGACCTTGATGAAAGTCACGCAGGACACCCAGCCATGAGCGCCGCCGCCCTGCCCCCGCTCGACTGGCGCGCCATGCCGCTGCACGGGCGCGTGCTGATCGAGGCCAGTGCCGGCACCGGCAAGACCTGGAACATCGGCGTGATCTACCTGCGCCTGCTGCTCGAACGCGGGCTGCGGGTGGAGCAGGTCCTGGTGACCACCTTCACCGACGCCGCCGCGCAGGAACTGCGCGAGCGCCTGCGCCGGCGCCTGGTCGAGGCCGAGCGTCTGCTCGAAGCCGCCGCGCGCGACGCGGCCAGCGTCGATCCGCTGGAAAGCTGGCTGGCCGCGCTGTGCCCCGACGCCGACAGCGTCCGCCTCGCGCTGCGCCGGATCCAGCTGGCCCGCAGCGACCTCGACCGCGCGCCGGTGTCGACCATCCACGCGCTGTGCCAGCGCATCCAGCGCGACTACCCGCTGCAGAGCGGCGCCGCGTTCGCCGACGACCCGCTGTTCGACGAGCAGCAGCTGATGCGCGAATGCGTGGAAGATTTCTGGCGCCGCCGCTACCTCACCGGCGCGGTCGACCCGCGCGAGGCCGAGCTGCTGCTGAAGGGCGGGCCGGAAGGCCTGCTGCGCGACCTCGGCGGGCTGGCCAACGGCACCGACGCGCGCATCGAGGCCGGTGGCCTGGCCGAACTCGAACGGCAGCTCGACGCCTTGCGCACCGATGCAAGCATCGCCGAACTGCGGCGACTCGCCGGCGACAAATCGCTCTACGCTCCACGCAAGACGGCTCTCTCGAACCGGCTCGGCAAGATCGCCGACGCGTTGCAAAGCAACGATGAGGAAACCCTGGCCGCCAGGCTCGACAAGACTTTCGAGCCGGATGCCGTACTCGAACAGGAAGCGCCGGAAAGCACCGAACCACTCAGCACCCATCCCCTGATCAAGGCCCTGCAGGCACTGCGCCCGCTGCTCGGCCTGCGCGACGTGTTCACCCGCGGCGCCGTGCTCGCCGACGCCGCGCAAACCTGCCGCGAGGAAATGCCGCGCCGCGCGCGCCAGCGCCACGTGCTGACCTTCTCCATGCTGATCGACGCGGTGTACCAGCGACTGTGCGGCGAGGCAGCCGACGCGGTGCTGGCCGACCGCCTGTTCGACGCCTTCCCGGTCGCCCTGATCGACGAGTTCCAAGACACCGACCAGCGCCAGTTCGCGATCTTCGAGCGGATCTACCGCGAGCGCGGCACGCTGGTGATGATTGGCGATCCCAAGCAGGCCATCTACAGTTTCCGCGGCGGCGACATCGCCGCCTACCTGCGCGCCGGCGCACAGGCCGGCCAGCGCTTCTCGCTGGGCACCAACCATCGCTCCAGCCGCGCCCTGGTGGAAGCGCTGAACGCCTGGTACGGCCACACCGAAGGCGGCTTCGGCCAGCTGCCGATCCGCTACCAGCCGGTCGCGCCGGCCGGCAAGGCGGACGGGCAGCCGTACACCGTCGACGGCCAGCCGGTGGCGCAGCCGCTGGTGTTCCACCCGTTCCGCGGCGACGCGCTCGACAAGAAAGGCAAGCCGCTGAACGCGCTCGGCGACCTCGAGGCGCTGGCGCTGGACGATTGCGCCAACCGCATCGCCGAACTGCTCAACGACCCGCGCCAGGCGATCGGTAGCCGCCCGGTGACGCCCGGCGACGTCGCCGTGCTGCTGTCCACCAACAACCAGGTCGTGGCGCTGCGCCAGCGGCTGGTCGCGCGCGGGGTGCCCTGCGTGGGCAGCGGCCGCGGCAACATCTTCGCCGGCGAAGTCGCGCGAGAGCTGGAGCTGATCCTGTACGCCGTGCTGCACGCCGACGACGACCAGGCCGTGCGCGGCGCGCTGGCCACCACCCTGCTCGGCGCCACGCTGGAGCAGTTCCACGCGTGGCAGGCGCAGCCCGCCGCGTTCGAGCGCGAGCTGGAACGCTTCGAGGCGTGGCGCGCGCTGGTGCGCAGCCGCGGCGTGCTGGCGCTGGTCGGCGAACTGCTGGCCGCGCGCGCCACCGCCTTGCTGGCGCTGCCGGAAGGCGAGCGCGTGCTCACCGACCTGCGCCACCTCGGCGAGCTGCTCGCCGCGGAAGAAGGCGCGCGGCAGGGGCTGGACGGCCTGTACGCCTGGCTGCAGGAGATGCGCCGCGAAGGCGGCGACGGCGACGCCGAGGCGGCCGACGAACGCCAGCTGCGCATCGAGAGCGACGCCCGCCGCGTGCAGCTGCTGACCATCCACGCCAGCAAGGGGCTGGAGTTTCCCCTCGTGTTCCTGCCGCTGGCTTGGCGCATCCGCAGCCAGAGCGGCAGCTATGCGCCGAAGCTGCTGCGCTACCACGACGATGCCGGCCAGCGCTGCGTGGATCTGGGCTCCGCACATTTCGTCGAACACTGCGCGCGCCATTTCCGCGAGGAGCTGGAGGAGCGCCTGCGCCTGCTCTACGTGGCACTGACCCGCGCCGTGCACGCCGTGCACGTGTACTGGGTCGACCGCGGCCCGCTGCCCGATGGCGATGCACAGACCTGGGAATGGGCCGCGATCGACCTGCTGCTGGAGCAGGCCCGGCAGAAGCTGGCACTGCCCGCGGGCGAAGCCTCGCTCGACGCCATGGCCGCGGCGCTCGGCGGCATGCAGTTGTCCGCGCCGTTCGCCGATACCTTCACCCGCTACCGGCCGCCGGCCGAAGCCCCCGCGCCGCGCGCCGCCCAGGCGCCGTTGCCGGCATTGCGGCCGTTCCAGTGGCTGCACAGCTTCAGCGGGCTGACCCGCCATGCCGCCGCCGTGCTGATCGACGACAGCGGCAGTGCCGACGAAACCGGCGCGGAAGAGCCGGTGGTCGAAGCGGACGAGGTGGTCGAAGATGGCCGCCTGCTCGCGCTGCATCCGTTGCGCGGCCCGCGCTTCGGCGACGCCGTGCACCAGGTGTTCGAGCTGGCGCAGCCCGGCCCGCTGTGGCCCGACCAGCGCCAGCTGCTGCACCGCCAGCTCGGCGCGCAGGCGGTCGCCGCGCCGCATCTGGCGCACGAGGAAGCGCTCGAACGCGTGGGCCGGATGATCGACCGCGCGCGCCAGGCCGACCTGGGCGGCGGCCTGCGCCTGCTCGACCTGGCGCCGAAGCAGCGCATCGCCGAGTTCGAGTTCCAGTTCCCGGTGCGGCAGGTGCCGCTGGCGACACTGCGTCGGATCTGCGCGGCCCACGGCCACGCCGACGCGATCCCGGCCAGCCTGGATGCCACCACGCTGAACGGCATGCTGACCGGCTTCGCCGACCTGATCTTCGCCTGGGACGGCCGCTTCCACGTGCTCGACTACAAGACCAACTGGCTCGGCGCGCGGCTGGGCGACTACCGGGGCGAGCCGCTCGATGCGGCCATGGCCGCGCACCACTACCCGCTGCAGGCGCTGCTCTACACCGTGGCGCTGCACCGCTACCTGCGTCAGAGAATGGACGGCTATACGGCCGAACGCCAGCTCGGCGAAAGCTGGTACCTGTTCGTGCGCGCGCTGGGGCTGGCGCCCGGGCTGGGCGTATGGCGGCGGCGCTGGCCGGCGGCGCTGGTCGAGGCGCTCGACGATGCCTTCGCCGGCGCGCAGGAGGCCGCGGCATGAACCGCCCGCTGCCGCCTGCCGCCGCCGACGAGCGCGCGATCGACCAGAGCCTGGCGCAATGGGTACTCGGGCGCACCGGCTCCGCCTTGCTCGCCGCCGCCGTGCGTGCGGCCAGCCGCGCCGAAGGCCACGGCCATTCCTGCGCCGCGCTGGCCGACCCGGACACCGGCGCCGACCTCGATACCGATGCCCTGGAGGCGCTGCGCCGGCACGACTGGGTCGGCGACGGCACCGCGTTCACCCCGTTCGTGCTCGATGCGCAGGGGCGCTTCTACCTGTGGCGCAACTGGCAGCACGAGGCGAAGCTCGCCGAGGCAATCCTGCGGCGCTGCGCGCAACGCACGCTGCCGATTCCAGCCGATACCCTCGCCGACGACCTGGCGACGCTGTTCGCCGGCATGCCGCGCGGCGCCACCGACGGGCAGCGCGCCGCCGTGGCCGCGGTGCCCGGCGCGCGTTTCTTCGTGCTCACCGGCGGCCCCGGCACCGGCAAGACCACCACCGTGGTGCGCATGCTGCTGATGCTGCTGCGCCACGCGCACGCCTGCGGGTTGCCGGCGTGGCCGTCGATCGCGCTGGCCGCGCCCACCGGCAAGGCCGCCCAGCGGCTGGCGCAGGCCGTCGCCAAGGGCAAGGCCGAACTGCAGGCCAGCCTGCCGGGCAGCGGTTTTCACGACTTCGTGCCGCACATCCCGCACGCCGAGGCGCGCACGCTGCATCGCCTGCTCGGCTACCGGCCGATGGACGACAGCTTCGGCCACGGCCCGCACAACCCGCTGGCCGAGGACATCGTGGTGGTGGACGAGGCGTCGATGGTGGACCTGGCGATGATGCGCCAGCTGCTGCAGGCGCTGCGCCCCGCGGCGGTACTGATCCTGCTCGGCGATCCGGGCCAGTTGGCCTCGGTCGATGCCGGTTCGGTGCTGGCCGACATCGTCGCCGCCGCGCCGCGCCAGCGGCTGCCGCCGCCGCTGGCCGGCCTGCTCGCGCCGCTGCTGCAGCAGGCGCCCGATGTCGCCGCCGGCGACGCCCCGCTGGCCGGCCAGGTACTCGCGCTGACCCACAGCTGGCGCGCCGGCAGCGGCCTGCAGCGCGGCGTCGAGGCGCTGCGCGACGCGCCCGACCCGGCCTGGCTGGACGCACTGCTGGACCAGCGACGCGACGGCGACCTGCACCTGCGCCACTGCCCCACCGTGCACGCCATGCGTGCCTGCGTGGACGGCTGGATCGAGCGCCACGCCGGGCTGCTGCAGTCGCTGCTGGCACCGGCCATCGATGCCGCCGAAGCCTTGCAGCGGCTGCGCCAGCTGCAGATCCTGTGCGCGCTGCGCGACGGTCCGTTCGGCGCGCAGGGCATCAACGAGCTGGTGCTGCGCCGGCTCGCCGTCCGTTTCGGCATCGACGCCAGCCGCGCCTGGTACCACGGCCGCCCCGTCATCGTCACCCGCAACGACTACGCCCGCGGCCTGTTCAACGGCGACGTCGGCATCGCGCTGGAAGGTGCGGAAGGACTGCGCGTGTGGTTCGAACTCAGCGACCGCGACGGCAACGCCGGCCTGCGCAGCTACTCACCGCGGGCGCTGCCCGCGCACGACAGCGCCTGGGCGATCACCATCCACCGCAGCCAGGGTTCGGAGTACCGCGAGGTGGCGGTGCTGCTGCCGCCGGACGCCGACAACCGCATCCTCACCCGCGAACTGGTCTACACCGCCATCTCGCGCGCGAAGGAGCATGCCGAGATCTGGAGCACCGACGACGCACTGCGCGCCGGGCTGGCGCGGCCGATCCGGCGGCAAGGCGGCCTGCGCGAGCGGCTGCAGCCGCGGTGAAGGAAAGCGCGCCGATCCGGCGCCTGCCTATCCGGCGCCTGCCTACGAGAACAAGGACACCGGATCGGCGAAACGTGACGACCTACCAGCAGCCGGCCGTGCTGGGTCCGCGCGTGCCCGTCTGGTTGAGCGAGAGCGTGCCGCACATGGTGTCGCGGGTCAGCTGGGCGTTGATCGGCGTGGCCGTGACGCTGTACGCCGCCGTCGATGCCGACGCCACCGCGTACTGGTAGTTGGCGCCGGTGCGCTGGAGGCTGGCGCAGTCCAGTCCCGGCAACGCCGCCCCCGTGTAGCTGAGGTTGGTGGTGTAGTAGCGCTCCATGTAGTTGGCGTGCTCCGACAGGCAACCTTCCGCGGCCACGCGCTTGGTCTTGGTGATGTAGCTGGTGTACGCGGGCAAGGCGATCGCGGCCAGGATCGCGATGATCGCCACCACGATCATCAACTCGATCAGGGTGAAGCCGCCGGCGCGCTGGTCGCGGCGATGTTCGCGCACTGCATGAGAACTGCGGACAGACGGCACCAGGCACCCATCCACGGACACCAGCCTGCCTTCATTTGACGGGAGCGATTTCATCATTCATTCCTTTACTGGGCGATCAGCTCGCGCCAGGAAACACGCTGCAGGGTTCCGGAGGTACCGGAGGTCTTGATGCTGGTGGCGCTGCCGTTGTCGAAACTCACCAGCATGCTGCCGCCCATGAAGATCGGGTTGTTGGGCAGCGAATTGAAGCCCATGCCGCTGGTCGCCACCGCTACACCATTCACCATGATGTAGTCGGCTGGCTGGTTGATCAGACCATCACCATTGAGGTCGAAGAAGCTCGATTTCGGATTGGTGCCGGTGAATGGATCCACCGCCATGATCCAGCCGCGCCCGGATGGATTGCACAGGTCTGTCGCCTGCGGAATCCGTGTCGTGGCCAGCAGCTGATTGCCCTGAAACTGGTTCGGGGTGACGATTCGTTCGCCCTGGGCAGTCTGGTTGGGTGTGTAAGTCACATTGCCTGTTGTCGAATCAGTGCTGGATGTCGGCGACAGCAGATCGATGTACCAGCCCGACTTACCGGCCATGTCGGACGTGCTCGGTGCCGCCGTGACCGCCCGCGCCGGCGCGATCGCCGCGGTATTCACCGTGCCATCGGCGTTCAGGACCTCCGGCGTCCCGGGTGTCTCCGCAATGATGGAACGCTGCATGAGATTGCTGCGGTTCTTGGTGCCGTCGACGGCCAGCCCGCTGGTGGCGGACTTCACGATCAACCCGTACCAACTCTGCGTGGCCGTACTGGTGAGATCGGTCGAGCTCAGGTACTGGCCGGTGCCGAAGAACACCCACAAATCCTGGGTGAGCGGGTTCTTGCCGACAAGCATGCCGCCGGTGATCGGCTGCGCGGTACCGCCGGTGGCTGCATCCATCGCAGTGTAAAGCTTGCTGCCGGTACTGGTGGGCGTGGCGGCGTAGGTGGTCGTATTCCCCCTGGTCGTGGCCGTGTTGAGGCCGAACGACCACACCCGCCCCTGCGCATCACCGGCATAGGCCACCGTGCTGATGCCCACGGAGAGATCGCCCATCCACACGGCCGGCGCGGCCAAGCCGTTCGCGGTGGCGGAATCGGTGGCATGCACGCTGAGGGTGCCATCCTTGATGGCGAACTGCAGCAGCGCCGCCGTGCCGTTCTTGCTGTTGTAGCCGTTGCCGACCAGCACCGACCAGTTGCTGTTGCCGGTCGGGTCGGCGGTGCCTGCATCGTTGGTCTGCGCGATCACCGGCTTGCCGGTCATCTGGCCGATGGAATCGGCATTGGTCTTGCCGTCCCCGGCGGAGCGCTCCCACAGCAGCGTGATGTTGGTCGGGTCGGTCACGTCCAGCGCATAGATCGCCTTGGCCGTACCACGACCCGTCGTGCCTACCGCCACGGTGTGCCAGGCCGAGCCGAAATACACGTCCGCCACCGTCAACTCGCCGTCGTTGAAGAATTGGTGCGGTACCGAAGTGGAGCCGTAGTCGGGATTGGACAGACCGGACAAGCCGCTGGTGATGACGGCGGCGGGCAGGTAGGCAAAGACCTCGGCGCCGGTATCGGCGTTGAACGCGTGCAGCATGCCGTCATTGGCCGCCACGAAAATCAGCCCTTGGCGGATGGTGGCGGCGTAAGACCCGAAGCTGTCGCTGCCGGTGAATGCCTGGCCGACGAACTGGTTCGCCTCGGGCTGCCCCACGTAGACCGGCTGGGAGTTGACGATGTCGCCCAGCGGGGTTTCACGCGTACGGTAGATGCCACCGGTCTTCGGTTTTTCCAGCGAGGCATCGCCGCGCAGATAGTTGATCATATTCTGCTGCGCGGTCGTGTCGGCGCCAAGTGCCGTCTGCTCCGCGCTGGACAGGGTGGCCGGATCGGTGAACGCCACGGCTGCCACCGGAGCCACGCTCGGGTTGTAGGTGTAGATCTTCCGGTCGCTGGCGGCGGGCAACTTGCTGGCCGCCGTCCAGGTCGGCGTCAGGGCCAGCGTGCCGTTGTTCGGGTCCACCGCGATGGCCTTGAGGTCGCCCTTCCAGTTGCCGGTGTAGTAATTGGCCTGATAGGCGAACGCACCCGTCTTCAACTGGGTGGAGTTGGCCGCGAGGCTGGCGCCGGTACCCACGCGGTCGGCGGCACGTTGCAGCGCCTTCTTCAATGCATCGCTGAACGCACCCGGCGTCTTCGCCGAGGCAAACCCGCCGTGACCGTTGACCGCGGCGTGGGCCAGGTCGGCGATGTTGGTGATGTTGTCCTTCGACGGCGTCGGCCAACTGAACCCGCTGATCGCCTGGCTGCTGTCGCCGTTGGCCCAGGCAAAGACCTGGTCCACCGGGATCGTCGCCCCACCGCTCGCGTAAACCGGATCGAAACCCAGGCCCAACGTGAACGTGACCATGTGCTGCCAGAACGCCGGGTCTTCCTTGCTGGTGGGCACTTCGTTGACCGCAGTGGGACGCAAGTCGCTGACCCAGTATTTCATGGCCACATCGGCCAGCGTGTCACTCTGGTTGTCCGAGTAAGGCAACGCCGGATTGTAGGTGAAAGGCTGGTTGTTGGGACCCGTAACCGGGCCGGCCTTGGTGTTGTCCACATTACCGACGCTGGATGGCGGGTCGTCGTTCCAGAAGCCATCCGTGGTCAGGATGGTGTAGGACTGGCGACAGGCAAGTTCTTCGGTCGTGCCACTCGTCAATGTCTGCCAGGGCTGAGCTGTCTTGTAGTACTTGCCGACGGCGTCCAGTGCCTGACGCAGCGGAGTGCCACCTGAGGCCTTGGCTGCACCGATCCAGCTCCACAGAGCATTCTTCTGGTCGCCTGATGTCGACCCGTTGCCGAATGGCGTAACTTTCGCGATGTAGTTGGTGCCACCGTTGTACGCATCGGTGTAGCTGTAGCGGGATGCGGGCAGATTCCCGTAATTGCTGTTTCCGCTACCACCGCCATCAATCGAGCCGAAGCCGATCCGGTAGGTGGCATCGACCGATGAGAATGCATTCATCACACCGCTCTTGGCCATCAGGATGCGCGTGTGGTAGTACGAAAACCAGTTGGCGACATTTTGCCGGGTGACCGCACTCTCATCACACACTGTGGCTGCCAGCGATGCCGCAGCGCAATCGCCCACAGTCTTGGCTACGTAATAACGCGTGTAGTTGCCGCTCGAATCACGCTTTGTGTACGTGAAAAACGAATGTGGGTAGCACTTTCCATCAGCGTTATACCTATCCTGATGGCTGCTGCAGCGATAATAGTAATAATTGCCGTTATAAGAAAAATCGCTTGACCCGTTATTATAACTGGCATAGCAATATCCCGGATAACGCTGAGAAGTACCGTCGTAACTGCTGCATGTCGAAGCGCCGTAGCCACCCGAGCCAGCACCAACCGAGTATGCGATGTCACTGCGGATCTGCCCGTTCCGGCTATCATCGCTGCTTCCATCGTAGGTACTCAAATCCACTTTCGTGCTGCTGGAGTTGAAACCATCGACCAAGGCACTGTCGAAGGCCGCGTCTGGATATGAACTGCCATCCGCCTTGAGTGGAGGGACATAGGTGACCGTCGGGGTGAAATAAAGCCCATTCACGTCGGAATTGACCAGCGCGTCCGCGCTGGTACTGCTCAAATAATTCCAATCCGGCATGACATCCCAAGCCATCGACCCCGAGTCATCCAGCATCAGCACGATGTTCGGCGGCAGCGGCTTCTGGATGATCAGCGGCGACTGGTCCACCGCCGGACTCGGCGTGGCGGCCAGCGCAGGCGAAAACGCGACGCCCAGCAGCCAGAGTGAGAAGCCGGTGGTCAGCAGCCTGCCGAGAAAGCTGCCGGGCTTGCTGTGCAAACGGGAGGTGTTATTCATGTCGGTTCCGCTCTTTACGATGGTGCGGCATGGAAAAGCCCATGCGCCCTTGTGAAGTCGAGGTACGGCGGGAAACTCAACCCTGCTTGATCATGGCCTGCAGCACGACAACCGCACGCTCGCCCACCTGCGCAGGATCGCCGCTGCGGGCCGTCACGCGGTAGTAGATGTTGGTGATGGTGCCGCCGTTGACGCCGTAGTTGTGCGAGTTGGCGCTCTGGCTGAAGCCGGTACTGGCCGAGGGATCTTGGAAGTTGCCCATGTTCTCGACCACGTACTGCGGCTGTCCGGTGGCCAGCGAACCCGCGGTGTATTGCGCGGTCGAAAGGGTCTTGATGCTGCCCGGATTGGCCTTAATCCACGGATCATCGAAGGGGTTGGCCAGGCAGACCACACTGGCCGACTGGCAGTTGCGCGCGACGTCGCCCGGGCTGGTGGGGATGCTGGCCGCCGCGGCGCGCATGGCTGCCTCAGCCCCCTGGAACGCCACCTGCCGGTCGTACATGTTCGCGGCCATCTTCTGCTGCATGATGGTGCCGCGCACCGCAGCCAGCCCCACCAGGGTGATCACCACCAGCAGGATCAGCGCCACCACCAAGGCCACGCCGCGCTGTTCTCCGCGTCGCGGCGACGGATGACGGCAGGCTGGATGGAAAGGGCAAGAAGTCGGGACGATGCGGCTCATGTCATTGCACCCGGTTGCGCACGGTGGTGGTGGCCGTGAATTGGCGTGTGATGGGTTTGGTGTCGGTGCCGGCACGTTTGTCCACACTTTCCACCGTGAGTTGGACCTGCACGGCGTCGACAGCGCCCCAGTTGGCCGCCACCGTCTTGGCATCGACGAAGCTGGCGATACCTGCCTGGTGATAGCTGATGGCCATGCCGGTGACGTCGCGCACCATCTCTTGCGTCGTCGGCGTGGGCGTGCCGGCCGTGGTGACCACGTTCACGCGATACAGCGATTTGCCGCCCAGCGGGTTGTAGCCGATGTACCAGTCCACCGCGCCCAGCTTGAAGATCTGCGAGTTGGGTCCGAACGTGTAGCCGTTACCGTTGGCGGTGCAGGTGGTGGGGAAGCCCAGCCCCTTGGAGCAATTCCCGGGAAGGGGGTTGCTGCCGTTGTTGTGATCCAGCGTGACATTGCTGCTGTTGTAGTTCGTGACTTGGACGATGGCCGCATGGTCGGGGTCGCACACGATGATCACGTCGCCCTTCACGATGTCCGACGTGGTGTCGTTGAGCTTGAAGTTGGCAGCCGTGGAACTGGGCGTGGCCGCCACGCTCAGCCCCGAGTCGGCGGCACCGAGCAACTGCAGCGAGTCGGTGCCGCTGACCTGGTTGGTCGCGGCGGTGCCCACGGTCAGGGCCGGATCCGCCGTGGCCGTACCGGCGCCGTAGCCGTGCACGGCATTGCCCCAGTCCGCCCACCATGCGGTGCTCTTGTTGTTGAGCACGTTGGACATGCGCCCGTTGTTGTTGCATCCGGTGAGGCCAGCTTCGCGAATGTCACGCGCCATCAACTCGAACGCGAGACGCGAGCCGTCCTGCACGTCGCCCAATGCCTGGTTCGTGCGGTAGGTGCGCTGGTTGGCCAGGAACACGCTGACCACCCCGCCGATGACGATCAGGCCCAGCAACATGGCGACCATCAGCTCGATCAGAGTGAAGCCTGCCGAAGGCAGCGCCGACCAGACTTTACCTCGACCTGCACCACGACGAATAAGGAAGCGCTTGCTCATAGCATGGCCTTGGTGATGACTTTCTGGGAGCTGCTGCCACCCGCCCCCGCCCGACTGTCATCGAAGACAATGGTGACGGTGCATTCGCCAGCGCCCGTGCAATTGATCGTGCCCGTGGTGTTGGTCGTCGCACCCAGATTCGTGCTGAGCTGGCCGCACCACCGACTGAGCTGGTAGGCCGCCAGAGCCGTTCCCGCTGACGGGCAAGCCGCGGGATTGGCCGGGACAGCCACCGTGGAGCCGCTGGCAGGAACAGCCGCCGTGGCTGCCGCGACCGTGCCGTTGTACTTGCCGGCCTTGGCATTGACGATGTCGGCACGCATGGCATCGAGGATCGAGTAGCTGGCGACCGTGGCCATGCTGCGCGCCATCGCGCTGTTGTTGGTGGAAAGCGACACTGCCTGCAGCGCGGCGATACCCAGGAAGGCAATGGACAGCACCAGCACGGCGATAAGCACCTCGATCAGGCCCACGCCGGACTGTGCCGCGATGCGCGGCGTGGCTGGAACGGAGCGGCGGATCATGGGCAGGCTCCCGAGCTGGTGGTGGTCACGAGGATGGAACCGGTCGTCATGGTGATCACGCGATGGTTGTCCTTGCTCATCTGGCTCTGGCTGGTGCAGATGTCGGCCACCGTGCCGGAGTAGGAACCCGGGGTGCCGACTTTCTGCCCCAGCCCCTGCCCGCCGAAGCGGATCGCCGTCACGTCGCCCTTCAGCTGCACGGCGCCGCTGATGCCGACCGTGCCGGCCAGCACTTGGCTGGCCCCGCCGCCACCGGCGATGGCATAGACCGCCCCGCTCTGGGTGCTGCAGGCGCCGCCCAGCGTGCCGGCGCCGTTGGCGCTGGCCGAGTTGCTGCACAGCTGGGTGTTCGCATTGCGCTTGACCGCTTCCATCCGCGCCACGTGGATCGCGTTGACGATGTCGTTGGCGGCGGTATCGAGCTTGTTGGAAAGCGTGATGTTCTTGAAGCTCGGCACCGCGATCATGATCAGCACCAGCGCCACGGCCATGGTGATCAGCAGCTCGACCAGGGTGAAGCCGCACTCGCGCGCCCGCGCCGACCCGCACCCCGATGGACGGCCGCCGGCATGTTCCGGCCTGCGCGTCCGGATCAGCGAGACGCCTCGCTGACGCGACATGACTTGCATGGAATTCTCCCTGATGCCCCTGCACTCACTGTACCCATCCACCCCGCCCCGGCCAGCTCCCAGCCGACGGGCGGTAGGAATTGGCCGATGAGCGGCGGCGGGTGGCGGAGGAAAGGTGATCGGGATCACGTGCCGAGGCCGGCGACGGCGATCGGCGCACGGCGACGTCCGGATCGCTAGGGCGCCGCTTCGACCCGGTTCCTGCCGTTGTCCTTGGCGTGGTACAGCGCGGCGTCGGCGCGGCGCACCAGGGAGGCCGCACCCGACTCGGCAGGCCGCAGCTGCGCCACGCCGAGACTGATCGAGAGCTGCAGCTCGACGCCATTGACCAGCGGTCGCGCGGCGGCCACGCAAGCGCGCAGACGCTCGGCCACCTGCAGGCCGCCCTCCAGGTCGGTATTCGGCAGCACCACCAGGAACTCCTCGCCGCCCAACCGGCCGAGCCGGTCGTGCTGGCGCAGCGCACCCAGGCAGGCGTGCACGAGTTGCTCCAGCGCCTGGTCGCCGGCCGGATGGCCATGGCTGTCGTTGACGCGCTTGAAGTGATCGATGTCGAGCATGATCACGGCCAGTTCCTGGTGGCCGCGGCGGGCATGCTCGACGGCCTCGTGCAGCGTGTGTTCGATATGCCGCCGATTGGAGATGCCGGTGAGCGCATCGGTGAGCGCCAGCCGATGCAGGCGTCGGCTCTGGCGCAGTTGCCGCCACGCCAGCCACAGCATCATCATCAGCAGCAGGCCGGCCAGCAGGATGGCCAGCCATTGCCAGCCGCGAACGCGTTCCAGCGTGGCCAGTTGCTGCTCCTTGAGCGCCTTGTCGGCGGCGAGCTTGCGGTTTTCCAGCTCGCGCCGCTCGGTATCGAACTGGTAACTCATCAGGGTGGTCAGCTGGGTCTTGGCCATGCGCGCCAGCGCGGCGTCGGCCTCCATTTTCAGCCTGAGGTCGGCCAGCGCGGCCGCCGGCTTGCCCAGCGCCTCCTGGTTCCTGGAGCGTGCGTCATACAGCTCGGCCAGGTAGCGCATGTTGCGGCTGTTCCTGACACTCGCCTCGGCAAGGTCGAACTCGCGCGCGGCCAGCTCGTGCTGGCCCAGGCCGGCGTGCGCCTTGGCCGACTGCAGCGCCAGCATGCCGGCGTTGGACTGGTCCGCGACGGCCTGGAACTCCTTCGCGGCGGCCTCGACCTGCTGCAGGGCCTCGGCGTAGCGCTCGCGGGCGTTGCTGCTCTCCGCCAGCGCCAGCAGGGCAGAGCCCACGCTTTGCCGCGAACCGGTTTCGTGCGCCAGCGCCAACGCTCGCTGCAGCGGGGCGACGGCACCCGCGGGGTCGCCCCGCTCGGTCGCCAGGAACCCCAGCTGCATGTCAACCACCATCTGCTCCTGCTTGTCTCCCTTGCGCTGCGCAGACTGCATCGACTGCCGCAGGTACTCGCCGGCCTTGTCGTACTCGCCCAGCCGCCGATAGATGGTGGCGATGCTGATGAGATTGGACTGTGCCGCGGTCGTGTTGCCCACGGTTTCGTAGAGGCGCTGCGCCTCCAGGAAATCGAACAGCGCCTTCGCCTGCTCGCCCAGCAGCGACTGGGCGCTGCCGCGCCAGGTCAGCGCGTCGGCGATCAGGCGCGGGTTTTCCAGGCGCCGTGCGAGCCGGATGCCGGCTTCGTAATCCGGCAGCGCGTCGCGCTCCGTGGTGAGCTTGCTCTGGTAGAGGCCGCGGCAAATCCGGAAGTTGGACTCCGCCTCCAGGTCGCCCGCCTGCTGCGCCTGCTCGGTGCCGCGGCCCGCATAGGCGTAGCCGCCCTTGACGTCGTTGTCGAACGCCAGGAAGCAGTACAGGTAGTCGTAGCGACGCTGCCGGTAGGCATCGCCGGGCGGCAGCAGCGCGCCCAGGCGGTCGAGGGCCTGCCTGGCCGCGGCCTGGCTGTTCAGCGGGATATCGCCGTTGTCCAGCTGCCGGACGAGCAGATCGAACGCCGCCGCGTCGTGCGCCGGCGGCGGCGCCGCAAACGCGCACGGCGTCGCCGCCAGCAGCAACATCAGCAAACCCGGCAAACCTGGCAAACCACGAAATAGTCCGGACAACACGCCCCCAAGAAAGTCGATTCAAACTTTCCCTGTCCGCACGGCCCACGCCGTCGTCTCGTTATCGGCCGCGCGTCGGAAAACCTGAACCCGTCTGATCACCCTGGTGCGGCGGCCATCCCCCAGCCGCCGGACGCAAGGCCGGACCCATCGTCTCACGGCCACCCCGCGCTGCAAATGCCGTCGTCATCGCTTGCGCCGCTGCGGTGCGGCCCGTAGAATTCGCGGTTCTCCGCCGGAGTAGCTCAGTTGGTAGAGCACGTCATTCGTAATGATGGGGTCGTAGGTTCGATTCCTATCTCCGGCACCAGTTGACGCAGCAGCAAAAAGCCCCGGAAAGCCACGCTTTCCGGGGCTTTTTGCTGCGCAGGACGCCGCATCGCGCTTCGGGCTGGAGCGCGTCTTGTGCGCGACAGCCTTCCCCTCACGCGACGAAGGACATCGCACACAGGGTGCGCCCCTACGGATTCGACGCGGGGGAGTCAGAAGCTGGTTGAGCCGTTGCCGCCGACCACGCGCAGTTCCTTCGGCAGGGCGAAGGTGATGTTTTCCGGTTCGCCGTCCAGCTCTCGCACGTCGCCGGCTCCCCACGACTGCAGCCGGGCGATCACGTCGCGCACCAGTTTTTCCGGCGCCGAGGCGCCGGCAGTGAGGCCGATGCGCTTGACGCCGTCGAGCCAGTCGCGCTGGATGTGCTCGGCACCATCGATCAGGAACGCGCGCACGCCCTGCTTCGCGGCCAGCTCGCGCAGGCGGTTGGAATTGGAGCTGTTGACCGAGCCGACCACCAGCATCAGGTCGACCGCGCCGGCCAATCGGCGCACGGCGTCCTGGCGGTTCTGCGTGGCATAGCAGATGTCGTCCTTGCGCGGCCCCTCGATGTCGGGGAACTTCGCGCGCAGCGCTGCGATGATCGCCTTGGTGTCGTCCACCGACAGCGTGGTCTGGGTGACGTAGGACAGCGCATGCGGAAATTTCGGCGCGAGCGCGGCGACGTCCTCCACCGACTCCACCAGCCATATCTCGCCGGCATGGGCCGGATTCCACTGGCCCATGGTGCCCTCGACCTCGGGATGCCCGGCGTGGCCGACCAGCACCACGCTGCGGCCGATGCGGCCCAACCGCGCCACTTCCATGTGCACCTTGGTGACCAGCGGACAGGTGGCGTCGAACACTTTCAGGTGCCGCTGCCCGGCTTCCTCGCGTACCGCCTGCGACACGCCATGGGCGCTGAAGATCACGGTGGCGCCGTCGGGCACCTCCTGCAGCTCCTCGACGAACACCGCACCGTCCGCGCGCAGCTTGTCGACCACGTAGCGGTTGTGCACCACCTCATGCCGCACGTAGATCGGCGCCCCGTAGGACTCCAGCGCGCGCTCGACGATGGCGATGGCGCGATCGACGCCGGCGCAGAAGCCGCGGGGGTTGGCGAGCAGGATGTCCAAGACGACCTCGATACGAAATCCCGCAGGATCCCGCTGGCGGGCGATGCTTTTCAATTCAGGAGCATCGCCCGCCAGCGGGATCCCACGTCAAGAATGAAGATTATCGCACGCCGTTCCCGGGCTTGCCGGCGAACAGGCCGAACGCAATCAGCATCACCGCGCCCACCGTGATGCCGCAATCGGCGAGGTTGAACACCGGGTAGCTCCACTGGCGGAAATACACGTGGATGAAGTCGGTGACCTGGGCCGCGTGCAGGCGGTCGATCAGGTTGCCGACCGCGCCGCCCACGATCAGCGCCAGCGGCAGCGCGGTGCGCCAGTCGCGCCGCGGCGTGCGCCGCAGCCAACCCACCAGCACGGCGCTGATCGCCACCGCCAGCAGCACGAAGAACCAGCGCTGCCAGCCGGCGCCGTCGGCGAGGAAGCTGAACGCGGCGCCGGTATTGAACGCCAGCGTCCAGTTCAGGAAACCCGGGATCACCGGATGCGGCACACCCACCGGCTGCAGCGCATGCAGCGCCCACCACTTGCTGAGCTGGTCGAGCACGATGACGGCGGCGGACAGCCAGAGCCAGGGGAGTGCGTTGGGTTTCGGGGTCATGGGGCGCGGGGACTCGGTGATGGGGCGATCTTCGGCTCCTCCCCCTGCAACGCAGGGGGAGGTTGGGAGGGGGTTCGCTTTTGACCTTGGGAGATCAGATCAAGAACCTACCCCTCCCCGGCCCTCCCCTGCTTTGCAGGGGAGGGAGTTACGTCAAGGTCAGAACCAGCGGCGATCCTCGCCGGGTCCCTCGACATTGCCGACGCAGCGCCCGCACAGCTCGGGGTGCCCGGCGTGGCTGCCCACGTCGTCGCGCCGATGCCAGCAGCGCACGCACTTGGCTGCGCCGCTGACCGTGGCCGAGACCCAAGCGTCGGCGCCCTCCAGCTCGGTCAGCACCGCGTCGGCCGGTTGGCCGCCGGCCAGATCGAGACGCACCTCGGAGGTGATGAAGAAGAACCGCAGTTCACTGGCCGCGGGGGCGTAGCGCGCCACCGTGGCCTCGTCGGCGTGGATCGCCAGCTTCGCCTCCAGCGCCGCGCCGATCCGCTCGGCCTTGCGCATGCCTTCGAGCACGCGCGCGCCGGTGTCGCGGATCGCCAGCAGGTCGGCCCACCAGCGGCGCTGCTCCGGCGAGTTCTGGGTGGCGGCGAGGCCGTCGTACCAAGTCTCGAACAGCACGCTGTCGCCGCGCTCGCCCGGCAGCGCCTGCCAGATTTCCTCGGCGGTGAAGCTGAGGATCGGTGCCAACCAGCGCACCAGCGCCTCAACGATGCGGTACATCGCGCTCTGCGCGCTGCGCCGGCCGCGGCTGTCGGTCGGCATGGTGTAGAGCCGGTCCTTGGTGATGTCCAGGTACAGCGCGCCCAGCTCGTTGGTGCAGAAGTTCTGGATGCGCGCCACCACTTCGGGATAGTCGTAGCGCTCGTACGCAGCGGTGACCGCCTGCTGCACGTCGTACGCCTGCTGCACGGCCCACTGGTCGAGCAGCACGCTGCCTTGCACCGGCAACAGGTGCCTGGCCGGATCGAAGCCGTCGAGGTTGCCGAGCAGGAACTTCGCGGTATTGCGGATGCGCCGGTAGGTGTCGGAGACGCGCTTGAGGATCTCGTCGGAGACGGTCATCTCGTTGCGGTAGTCGGCCGAGGCCACCCACAGGCGCAGCACGTCGGCACCCAGCGTGTCCATCACCTTCTGCGGCGCCACCACGTTGCCCAGCGACTTGGACATCTTGCGGCCGTTCGCGTCCACCGCGAAACCGTGCGTGAGCACTTCGTCGTAGGGCGCGCGGCCGTGGATCGCCGACGAGGTCAGCAGCGAGGACTGGAACCAGCCGCGATGCTGGTCGGAGCCTTCCAGGTACATCACCTTGTAGTGCGACGCCGTGCCCTGCTGCAGTTCCGGGCGCTGGCCGATCACCGCGTAGTGCGTCACGCCCGAATCGAACCAGACGTCGAGCACGTCGGTGACTTTCTCGTAGTCGTTCGCGTCGGCGCCGAGCAGCTCGGCTGCATCCAGCGTGAACCAGGCGTCGATGCCGCCCTGCGCCACCTTCTGCGCAACCTGCTCCAGCAGAGCGACGGAATCCGGGTGCGGCTCCTGCGTGGCCTTGTGCACGAACAGCGCGATCGGCACGCCCCAGGTGCGCTGGCGCGAGATGCACCAGTCCGGACGCCCGGCGACCATGCCGGCGATGCGTTCCTCACCCCAGCCCGGCACCCAGCGCACGTTCTTGATCGAGGTCAGCGCGGTCTCGCGCAGCTGCGCCTGCTCCATCGAGATAAACCACTGCGGCGTGGTGCGGTAGATCACCGGCGTCTTGTGCCGCCAGCAGTTCGGGTAGCTGTGCTCGATCTTCGCGAACGCCAGCAGCACGCCGCGCTGGCGCAGCAGGTCGACGATGGCGTCGTTCGCCTTCCAGATGTGCATGCCGCCCAGACCGAGGCCATCGGCAACGGGCGTGTCGATGCGATAGGTGCCGCGCGGCTCGATGTAGTTGAGCAGGCCGATGCCGTACTCGCGCGCCACCACGAAATCCTCGACGCCGTGGTCGGGCGAGGTGTGCACCGCGCCGGTACCGTCCTCGGCGCTGACGTGCTCGCCGAGGATCACCGGCACTTCGCGCGGGTAGAACGGGTGGCGCAGCTTCAAGCCTTCCAGAGCCTTGCCTTCGACATGGCCCAGCACGGCCGCCTGCTCCAGCCCGTAACGCTGCGCCGCCTTGTCGACCAGCGCGCTGGCGACTACCAACAACACGCTCCGGCCGCCGCGCGACGGACCTTCGATCAGCGCGTATTCCAGATCGGCACCAAGCGATACCGCCTGGCTTTCCGGCAGGGTCCACGGCGTGGTGGTCCAGATCGGGATGGCGGCGATGGCGTCGCCGGCCTCCACGCCGAACGCCGCCACCAGCGCGTTCGGATCGACCGCGTCGTACGCCACGTCGACCGCCGGCGAGACCTTGTCGCCGTATTCGATCTCCGCTTCGGCCAGCGCCGAGGCGCAGTCGAAGCACCAGTACACCGGCTTGGCGCCGCGCACCACGTGGCCGTTGGAGACGATGCGCGCCAGCGCGCGCAGCATGTCGGCCTCGAAGCGGAAATCCATCGAGCGATACGGGTGGTCCCAGTCGCCGAGCACGCCGAGCCGCTTGAAATCGGCGCGCTGCGCGTCGACCTGCTCGGTCGCGTACTCGCGGCACTGCTGCCGGAACGCGGCGGCGTCGAGCTTGTCGCCCGGCTTGCCGAACTTCTTCTCCACCGCGATCTCGATCGGCAGCCCGTGGCAGTCCCAGCCCGGCACGTACGGCGCGCGCTGGCCGGCCAGCAGCTTGGACTTGACCACGATGTCCTTGAGGATCTTGTTGACCGCGTGGCCGATGTGGATCGGGCCGTTCGCGTACGGCGGGCCGTCGTGCAGCACGAACACGCTGTCGCGATGCGCGGTCTTCTGCTGGATCTGCGCGTAGCGATCGACCCGTGCCCACTCCGCCAGCCAGCCCGGCTCGCGCTTCGGCAAATCGCCGCGCATGGGAAACGCCGTCTGCGGCAGGTTGATCGTGTTCTTGTAATCGTGGGTCATGGCCTGGATGCCGTCACTGAGGTGTTGCCGCCCGCCAGATGGCAGGCAAAGAAGGGGAAGTTAGTCGATTTCGACCCGTGCCGGAATGCCCGCGTCCTCACGCCTCGGCCAGCCGCGGGTTCATGCCCAGCAGCTCGCGCGCCCGGCGCGCATCCAGCGCCATCTGCGCCTTGAGCGGTTCCAATCCGTCGAACTTCTGCTCGTCACGCAACTTGGCGACGAACTGTACCGCCATGCGCTGGCCGTACAGATCGCCCTCGAAGTCGAACAGGTGCACTTCCAGCAGCGGCTGGCTGACCTCGTTCACGGTGGGACGCACGCCGAGGCTGGCCACGCCGGGCCAGCTGCACTCGCCCTCGCCCAACCCCACGCGCACCGCGAAGATGCCCTGGATCGGGCTGACCCGCTGCTGCAGATGGATGTTTGCGGTGGGATAGCCGAGCGTGCGGCCGAGCTGGTTGCCGTACTCCACCTTGCCGTCGATCACGAACGGCCGGCCCAGCAACGGCTCGGCGCCGGCGAACTCGCCGGCGCCGAGCAAGGCGCGTACCCGGCTGGCCGAGACGCGGGTGCCGTCGAGCTGGATCGTCGGCATGGCGCAGGCGCGAAAGCCGAACTGCGCACCCATCCGCTCCAGCAGCGCCACGTCGCCGGCGCGCCCGTGGCCGAAGCGAAAATCGCCGCCCACCCAGACCTCGCGTGCAGCCAGCCGCTCGACCAGCACGCGCCGCACGAATGCCTCGGCCAACATCGCCGTCAGCGCGCGGTTGAAGCGCAGCAGCAGGGTCTCCTCCATGCCGGCGGCGGCGAAGCCGCGCAGCTTCTCGCGCACGCTGGACAGCCGCGGCACCGGTTCGGGCGAGAAGAACGCCCGCGGCAGCGGCTCGAAACTCACCACCGCCGGGCTGCAGCCGAGCGCCTGTGCGCGCTCGCGCACCTGGGCCAGCAAGGCCTGGTGGCCGCGGTGCAGGCCGTCGAACGCGCCGACCGCGATGACGCTGCCGCGCGGCGCCAGGCAAGGGCCTGCGACATCCCTGGAAAGTCTCATCATCGCGTGAGTATAACGGTCGGGCACGCGGGTTCACGCCGCCCGCAGGTCGCGCAGGCTGAAGCCGCCGGCGAACAGCACGGCCACATAGCCGGCTCCGCCGGCGAGCACCAGCACGGCCAGGTGCCACAACCGGGTCAGCACCGGCACGCCGTGGGTCCAGTTCGGCCACAGCCAGCGGCCCAGCAGCAACAGCGCCACCATCACCGCGCAGGCCACCGCCAGCCGCAGCAGGTGCCGCGACCAGCCCGGCTGGCGCTGGTACACGCCGGCCCTCTTCAACCAGTGCCACAGCAGCCCCAAGTTCACGTAGGCCGCCACTGCGCTGGCCAGGCCCAGCGCCATGTGCAGGCCGGGCAAGCGGGCCAGGCCGTCCAGCCAGGGCAGCCGTTTCAGTTCCACCGGTGCCCACAGCTCGAACAGCAGCGCCAGGAACACCAGGTTCAACAGCATGTTCGCCAGCAACGAGGCCACCGCTGCGCGCACCGGCGTGCGCGTGTCCTGCCGCGCATAGAACGCCGGCAGCAGCACCTTGACCAGCGCAAACGCGGGCAGGCCGAAACTCAGCGCGGTGATCGACAAGGTCGCCATGTGCGTGTCGTGCGCGCTCCAGTGGCCGTGCTGGAACAGCGTGGCCACTAGCGGCCCGGCCAGCAGCATCAGCGCGAACATCGCCGGCACCGCGATCAGCAGGGTGACGCGCAGGCCCCAGTCCAGCGCGCGCGAGAAGCCCGCGGTATCGGTGCTGACATGATGGCGCGACAGCGACGGCAGGATCACCGTGCCCAGCGCCACGCCGAACACGCCCAGCGGCAGCTCCAGGAAGCGGTCCGCCTGCGACAGCCAGCTCTGCGAGCCGACCACCAGCAGCGAGGCGATCACCGTGTCGAACAGCAGGTTGATCTGCGCCACCGACGAGCCGAACAGGGTCGGCACCATCAGCCGCATGATTTTCCGCACCTCGGGATGGCTCCAGCCCCAGCGCGGCAGGGTCAGCAGGTCGAGTTGTCGCAGCGCCGGCAACTGGAACAGCAACTGCAGGATGCCGGCCGCCAGGATCGCCCAGCCCATCGCCATGATCGGCGTCTGCAGCCGCTTCGACAGCCACAGCGCGCCGGCGATCATGCACAGGTTGAGGATCACCGGGGTCAGCGCCGGCAGGCCGAAGCGGTGGAAGCTGTTCAGCGCGCCGCCGGACAGCGCGGTCAGCGACACGAACAACAGGAACGGGAAGGTCAGCCGCAGCAGCTCGACGGTCAGCTCGAACTTCTGCGGTTCATCGATCGCGCCGGGCGAGAACAGCACCGTCACCTGCGGCGCGAACAGGATGCCCAGCGCGGTGATCAGCAACAGCACCCCGCCCAGCGTGCCCGACACCCGCGCCATCAGTTCCTTCAGCTGCGCGTGGCTGCCCTTTTCCTTCACTTCCGTGAAAACCGGCACGAAGGCGGTGGAGAACGAGCCCTCGGCGAACAGCCGGCGCATGAAGTTGGGGATGCGGAACGCCACCCAGAACGCGTCGGTGGCGCCGTTGGCGCCGAACGCGGCGTTGATCGACATGTCGCGCACCAGGCCGAGCACCCGCGAAACCATCGTCATGCTGCTGAACGAGAGCAGCCCGCGGAGCATGCTGGGTGACTTCATGAGCGGCTGTTCTACCTTCGGCGTCGATCACACGGGGCGCACAGTTTGACAGCCCGCCGGGGCAGGATCACAACCCGGATATGGCAAAATACCGGCATCAGCGCTGCCGCGCGCCACGCCGGCCGGGGGCGCTGCCGCCCAAGTGATTGACGCACCGGCGAATCGACCGCATAATTGGCGTCTTTTTCCACCCAACCCAACACTGCATCCCGGAGTTCTACCTTGGCCAACATCAAGTCCGCGAAGAAGCGCGCGCGCCAGTCCGAACAGCGCCGCCTGCGCAACATCAGCGCACGTTCCATGGTCCGCACCGCCCTGAAGAAGGTCGTCAAGGCCATCGAGGCCAAGGACAAGGCCGGCGCCGTCGCCGCGTTCACCGTCGCCCAGCCGGTGATGGATCGCTACGCCGCCCGCGGCCTGATCCACAAGAACAAGGCCGCCCGCCACAAGAGCCGCCTCAACGCGAAGATCCGCGAACTGGCGTAAGCTGGGGCGCGACCCGCGTGACAAGAAGAAGCCGGCGCAAGCCGGCTTTTTCGTGCCCGCGTCTTGCTCCCTCCCCCTGCGAGCGGAGGGAGGAGAGCCAAGGCGGAACCCTACCGCCGCGGGCGGAACTCCAGCGGCATCGGCTCGCCCGAGCGTGCCGCCGCCGGCGGCTTCGGGCCGCAGGCGCCGCAGGTACTGCAGCCGTCGCTGCAGTCACCGGTGGCCTCGATCGGCTGCAAGCGCCGGCCGAAGGCCCGCGCCAAGGCGCCGCGGCCGGGCTGGTTGAAGTGGATGGACGCGGCCGCCAGCCAGCGGTTGGTCGTTTTCCTGGCCAGCTTGCGCAGCACGATCCACACGCTGGCCAGTACCGCCAGGGCAATCACCACGTACTGCAGCAGCAGGCTCGTGCTCACGTCAGTGCCCTCGTCACCTGATAGACGATGAACGACGCGGTGTAGGCCATCACGAACATGTAGCCGAACGAGATCGCCACGTTGCGCCAGGAATCGGTCTCGCGTTTGATGATTGCCAAGGTGGACATGCATTGCGGCGCATAGGCGAACCACACCAGCAGCGACAGCGCGCTGGCCAGCGGTATCTGACCGGCCAGCGCCTGGCTCAACCCCTCCGCCTCGCCGCCCACCAGGTAGACGGTGGCCAGTGCGGCTACCGCCGTCTCGCGCGCGGCGAACGCCGGGATCAGCGCCAGGCTGATCTGCCAGTTGAAGCCGATCGGCGCAAAGATGTACTGCAGGCCGCGCCCGATGTAGCCCGCGAAGCTGTAGTCGATCGCCGGCAGGGTGGCGCCTTCCGGCGCGCCCGGGAAGGTGGAGAGGAACCACATCAACACGGTCAGGCCGAGGATCACCCCGGTCAGCCGCCTCAGGAAGATCATGCCGCGCTCGTACAGCCCGATCGCCACGTCGCGCGCCTTCGGCAGGCGGTACGAGGGCAGCTCCATCAGCAGTGCGTGCTCGCTCTTGTCGCGGCGGATGTGCTTCATCACCCAGCCCACCAGCATCGCGCCGAGGATGCCGGCCAGATACAGCGCGAACAGCACCACGCCCTGCAGGTTGAACACGCCGAACACGTAGTGGACCGGGATGAACGCGCCGATCAGCAGCGCGTACACCGGCAGCCGCGCCGAACAGGTCATCAGCGGCGCAATCAGGATAGTGGTGATGCGGTCGCGCGGATCCTGGATGCTGCGCGTACCCATGATGCCGGGGATCGCGCAGGCGAAGCTGGACAGGAGCGGGATGAACGAGCGGCCGGTCAGCCCCACCGACAGCATCAGCCGGTCAAGCAGGAACGCCGCACGCGGCAGGTAGCCGGATTCCTCCAGCGTGAGGATGAAGAAGAACAGCACCAGGATCACCGGCAGGAAGCCCAGCACGGTTCCGATACCGCCGAACAGGCCATCCACCACCAGGCTGCGCAGCGGCCCGGCCGGCATCAGCGCGGCGACGTGCTCGCCCATCCAGCCGAAGCCGCCACCGATCAGGTCGCTCATCGGCTTGCCGGCGGCATACACCGCCTGGAACACCAGGAACATCACCACCGCCAGGATCGCGAGGCCGAACACCGGGTGCAGGGTCCAGCGGTCCAGCGCGTCGTCCAGCTCGGCGGTGGCGCGCGGCATGCGCACGGTCGCCGTGAGCAGCTCGCGCACCTGCGCGTGCAGGTCGGCGCGGCTGGCGCCGTCGTCCGGCTGCACCGGCGCCGCCGGCGGCACCTCGCCGTCGACCCGCTCGATCAGCGCCCGCGCGCCGCCACGCTTCACCGCTACCGTCTCCACCACCGGCAAGTCCAGCCGGCGCGACAGCTCCGGCACGTCGATCGCGATGCCGCGCGAGCGTGCGGTGTCCATCATGTTCAGCGCCAGCACCACCGGCCGGCCCAGCCGCTTCACTTCCAGCACGAAGCGCAGGTGCAGGCGCAGGTTGGTGGCATCGGCCACGCACACGATCAGGTCCGGCGGCGCCTCGCCCGGGTAGTTGCCGGCGCAGACGTCGTGGGTGATCTGCTCGTCCGGGCTGCTGGCGTCGAAGCTGTAGGCACCCGGCAGGTCGAGGATCTGCAGCACGCGGCCGGACGGCGCGGTGAAACGGCCCTCCTTGCGCTCCACCGTGACGCCGGCATAGTTCGCCACCTTCTGGCGACCGCCGGTGAGCAGGTTGAACAGCGCGGTCTTGCCGCAGTTCGGGTTGCCGACCAGGGCGATGCGCAGAGTGGACGCGCTCATGCCGCCGCCTCGCTGCGCACGCTGACCCGGGCCGCCTCGGCGCGGCGCAGGGCGAAACGGGTGAAGCCGATCTGGACCAGCAGCGGGTCGCCGCCCATCGGCCCCACCGCCACCACGCGTACCGGCTCGCCGTCGACGAAGCCCAGGTCGCGCAGGCGCTGCGCGATCGGATCGGCCGCATGCGCGTCGTCCACGCGCTCGACCACGGCGGGGGCACCCTTGGGCAAATCGGACAGGCGCACAGGTTTGATTCTCAAATAAGAATAGTTCGCATTGTAGCCCCACACCCGCCCCGCTGCACCACGCCGATTGCCGCACCCCCGGTGCGTTTATCATCGCGTTATTTGCCGCAGGGACGACCGATGACCGATTCCATCCGCAGCGAACGCCGTGGCGCGACCGCGTGGCTCACCCTGAACCGCCCGCAGGTCCACAACGCCTTCGACGACGGCCTGATCGCCGCACTGACCGAAGCGCTGGCGGCCGCCGATGCCGATCCAGCGGTTCGCTGCGTCGTGCTCACCGGCAGCGGCAGCACGTTTTCCGCCGGCGCCGACCTGAACTGGATGCGCGGCATGGCCGCCGCCAGCGAGCAGGAAAACCGCGAGGACTCGTTGCGCCTGGCGCGACTGATGCGCAGCCTGCAGTTCCTGTCCAAGCCCACCATCGCGCGCGTCAACGGCGCGGCCTACGGCGGCGGCATGGGCCTGGTCGCCTGCTGCGACATCGCGATCGGCGTGGACACCGCCAAGTTCGCGCTGTCGGAAGTGAAACTGGGCCTGGTGCCGGCGGTGATCTCGCCGTACGTGGTCGCCGCGATCGGCCTGCGCCAGGCGCGCCGGCTGTTCGTCAGCGGCGAGGTGTTCGACGCTGCCGAAGCGCAGCACATCGGCCTGCTGCACGCGGTGGTGTCGGGCAGCGAGCTGGACGAGGCGATCGAGCGCCAGCTGCACTGGCTGGCCAAGGCCGGCCCGCTGGCCCAGCGCGAGGCGAAGCAGTTGGCGCTGCGCACCGGCGGCGCGGATCTGGCCCAGGCCGAGCGCATCGACGCCGCCAATGCCGAACTGATCGCCCGCCTGCGCGTCTCGCCCGAAGGCCAGCACGGCCTGGCGGCGTTCCTCGACAAGCGCGCACCGGGGTGGGTCGGCCAGGCCACATAAGCACGGCCATGCTGCGCCGCGCATCGGCTGCGACAGCGCAATCTGTTAGTTTCAGTAGCTTTGCATCGACACCAACGGTTACGGGAACCCCGCATGTTCGAACGCGTACTGATCGCCAACCGCGGCGAGATCGCCTGCCGCGTGATCCGCACCTGCCGCCGCCTCGGCATCCGCACCATCGCGGTGTACTCGGAAGCCGACCGCGACGCGCAGCACGTGCGGCTGGCCGACGAGGCGTGGCCGATCGGCGGCCCGCTGCCGGCCGAATCGTACCTGCGCGGCGACGCCATCCTGGACGTGGCGAGGCAAACCCGCGCGCAGGCGATCCACCCCGGCTATGGTTTCCTGTCCGAGAACACCCGCTTCGCCCGCGCCTGCGGCGAGGCCGGCATCGTCTTCATCGGCCCGAAGCCGGAAAGCATCGACGCGATGGGCTCCAAGGCCGCCGCCAAGGCGCTGATGGAGAAGCACGCGGTACCGCTGGTGCCCGGCTACCACGGCGCCAACCAGGATGCGGCCGCCCTTGCCGAACAGGCAGCCAGGACCGGCTTCCCGCTGATGATCAAGGCCGCGGCCGGCGGCGGCGGCAAGGGCATGCGCATCGTGCGCGGTGCGGCCGAATTCGCCGATGCGCTCGCCTCGGCACAGCGCGAGGCAGCCAGCTCGTTCGGCGACAGCCGGGTGATCCTGGAACGCTACGTGGAGCACCCACGCCACATCGAATTCCAGGTGTTCGGCGACACGCAGGGCCACGTCATCCACCTCAACGAGCGCGAATGCTCGGCCCAGCGCCGCTACCAGAAGGTGCTGGAGGAAACCCCCTCGCCGTTCCTCGACGCCGCGCGCCGCCAGGCGATGGGCGCCGCCGCGGTGGCCGCGGCAAAGGCGGTCGACTACGTCGGCGCCGGCACGGTGGAGTTCATCGTCGCGCAGAGCGGCGAATTCTTCTTCATGGAGATGAACACGCGCCTGCAGGTCGAGCACCCGGTCACCGAACTGACCCTGGGCCTGGACCTGGTCGAATGGCAGCTGCGCGTGGCCGCGGGCGAAGCGCTGCCGCTGACCCAGGACCAGGTACGCGCGCACGGGCATGCGATCGAGGTGCGCCTGTATGCGGAAGATCCAGACCAGAACTTCCTGCCCGGCTCCGGCAAGCTGCAGACGCTATGCCTGCCCGCGGCGTCGGCCCACGTGCGCCTCGACGGCGGCGTGATCGAGGGCGACACGGTGACGATCTTCTACGACCCGATGATCGCCAAGCTGATCGTGTTCGACCAAGACCGTCCGCAGGCCCTGCAGCGGCTGCGCGAAGCGCTGGCGGCGTGCGAGATCGTCGGCCCGAAATCGAACATCGGCTTCCTCGAACGACTGGCTCGGCATCCGGCGGTGGTCGAGGGACGCATCGACACCGGCTACCTCGACCGCCACCTCGACGAGTTCCTGGTCGGCGACGTGGCGCCGACCGACGGCGTGCTGTTCGCTGCCGCGACGGCGGTGCTGCTGCGCGACGAGTCGCGCGTGGCCAGCGCCGCAGCCGACCCGCATTCGCCGTGGGCCAGCGCCGATGCCTGGCGCATCGGCCATGCCGGCAAGCGCATCGTGGCGCTGAGCTGGCGCGAGCAGCGCTTCGAGATCGAGGCGCGTGGCCACGCCGGCGATTACCAGCTGCACCACGGCGAAACCGGCTGCAGCGTGCGCGGCGCGCGCCTGCTCGACGACCATCTCAGCGCCCGCTTCGACGGCGAATCGCGCCGCGTGCCGTTGCGCAGCGATGCCGCCCACGTACTGCTGCACGACGCCCACGGCCAGCGCTACCGCTTCGCCCGCGCCGCCGCGTTCGCATGGGCCACCAGCGACGCCGTCGGCAGCAACCAGGTGATCGCGCCGATGCCCGGCCGCATCGTGCTGGTGAAAGCGAGCGCCGGCGACGCGGTCGAACAGGGCCAGGAGCTGCTGGTGATGGAGGCGATGAAGATGGAACTGGCCTTGAAGGCGCCCCGCGCCGGCACCATCGAAAGCGTGAGCGCCGCGCAAGGCGAGTTCGTCGAGGCCGACGCCGTGCTGGTGCGTTTCGCTGGCGCCTGACTGCTCTTGCCGTCGTTCCAGCGAAAGCTGGAATCCAGTGAGTTCGCACGGCGACACCGGCACTGGATCACCGGCTTCGCCGCCGTTGAGCGCTTCCGGCTTCCGCCGGGAGGACGACCCTTCTTCGGAGTCACCCCATGAACGCCTCCAACCACGTCCGCATCGTCGAAGTCGGCGCCCGCGACGGCCTGCAGAACGAGAAGACCCTGCTGCCGGCTGCGGTGAAGATCGCGCTGATCGACCGGCTCTCGTCGACGGGCCTGCAGACCATCGAGGCCACCAGCTTCGTCAGTCCGGCATGGGTGCCGCAGCTGGCCGACGCGGCCGAGGTATACGCCGGCATCCGCAAGCTGCCGGGGGTGAGCTACCCGGTGCTGGTGCCGAACCTGCAGGGTTACCAGCGCGCGCGTGAAGTGGGGGCCACCCACATCGCCGTGTTCACCGCCGCGTCGGAAGCGTTCAACCGCCGGAACATCAACGCCTCGATCGACGAGTCGATCGAGCGCTTCATCCCGGTGATGGAACAGGCCCGGGCCGACGACGTGAAAGTACGCGGCTACGTCTCCACCGTGCTCGGCTGCCCGTACCAGGGCGAGGTGCCGGTCGTTGACGTGGTGCGCGTGGCGCGACGCATGCACGAGCTGGGCTGCCACCAGATCTCGCTGGGCGACACCATCGGCGTGGGTACCCCGACCAGGGCGCGCGCGATGCTGCGCGCGGTGGCGCAGGAGGTACCGATCGCCGCGCTGGCGGTGCACTTCCACGACACCTACGGCCAGGCGCTGGCGAACATCCTGGCCTGCCTGGAGGAAGGCGTGCGCGTGATCGACAGCGCGGTCTCCGGCACTGGCGGCTGCCCCTACGCGAAGGGCGCCACCGGCAACGTGGCCAGCGAGGACGTGGTCTACATGCTGCACGGCATGGGCATGCAGACCGGCATCGACCTCGACCTGCTGGTCGCCACCGGTGCCTGGCTCGCCGCGCAGCTGCACAAGGACACCGCCAGCCGGGTCACCCGCGCGCGCACTGCCGCGGGCTGAAAGCTCGCTATCATCGGCCCTTCGGCTGACCGGACGAAGCGATGCGCGCAAGCCTGACGACCTGGTGGCAAACGGCAGCGGTCCTGCTGCTCCTGCTGTGCTCCCTGCCTACGCTAGCGGCCACGCCGAAGGGCGACTGGCTGCTGTTGCCCGAACGCGTGTGGACTGCCGACGGCGACGCCGCGCACGTGGGCTGGGCGGTGCTGGTGCACGATGGCGCGATTGCCGCGGTCGGCCCTCGTGCGAGCATCCAGACACCGGCCGGCGCGCAACGCATCGAACTGCCCGGCGCCACGCTCACCCCTGGCTTGATGACCTCCACTCGCACCTGTTCCTGCACCCGTACAACGAGACGCTGTGGAACGACCAGGTGCTCACCGAGCCGCAGGACTACCGCACGCTGGAGGCCGCCGCCCACGCGAAGGCCACCCTGCTCGCCGGCTTCACCACCCTGCGCGATCTCGGCACCGAGGGTGCCGGCTACGCCGACGTGTCGGTGCAGCGGGCGATCGACGAAGGCCTGATCCCCGGCCCGCGGCTGTTCGTGGCCACCCGCGCGATCGTCGCCACCGCCAGCTACGGCCCCGGCCCGCGCGGCTTCCGCCCGGACCTCGACCTGCCCGGCGGCGCGCAGGAAGTCAGCGGCATCGACCAGGCGATGGCCGCGGTGCGCGAGCAGGCCGCGCGCGGCGCCGACTGGATCAAGCTCTACGGCGACTACCGCGTCGGCCCCGATGGCGCCACCGCGCCCACCTTCACGCCGGCGGAGCTGAAGGCGCTGGTCGACACCGCGCACCAGCTCGGCCGCCCGGTCGCCGTGCACGCAGCCAGCGACGCCGGCGTGTGCATGGCGGCCGAGGCCGGCGCGGACAGCATCGAGCACGGCTACGGCGCCAGTGCGGGGACGTTCAAGCTGCTCAGGCAGAAGGGCATCGCCTATGAGCCCACGCTAACCGCGGTCGCTTCCACCGAGCAGTACTTCCACCACTACGTGCCCGGCCGCGACCCGCCCACGCCGCGCATGCAGGAAGCCGCCCGCGCGTTCCGCACCGCGCTGAAGCTGGGCGTGACCATCGGCAACGGCAGCGACGTGGGCGTGTTCACGCACGGCGAGAACTGGCGCGAGCCGGCCGCGATGGTGGCCGCCGGCATGACGTCGGCGCAGGCGCTGCACGCGGCCACCGACGTGGCGGCGAAGATCCTGCGCCAGCAGGCCGCGTTCGGCCGCATCGCGCCCGGCCTGCGCGCCGACCTTGCCGCCTTCGCCGGCGACCCGAGCGCGCAGATCGACGCCCTGGAAAAGCCGGTGTTCGTGATGAAGGACGGCGGCGTCTACCTGCGCCCGGCCAGCGGGCGGGAAGATTCGCCGCGCTGACACGGCGGCAGCGCCTCGTCGCGGCGCCAGCTAGCGATGCGCGAGACGCAGGAACGGCGAGGGCTCGCGCTCCACGAACTCGCGGCGCACGTGCGCCAGCAGCTCGCGCTGGCTGCCGAACGGCAGCAGCGCGGCGGCCTCGCCCAGCGTGACCCAGCGGAACGCCGAGTGCTCGCCATTGAGGCGCACCTGCGCTCCCTCGGCCACGCGCGCCACGAAGGCGGGCACGATCTCGATGGCGTCGGTTGCAGCGAGATAGACCTGCTCGCAGAAGCTGGTGGCCCAGAAGCTTTCCGGCTCCAGCGCGGTTTCCTCGCGCAGTTCGCGCAACGCGGCCTGCCAGCCCGTCTCGCCCGCCTCGACATGACCGGCGAGGTAACTCCACGCGCCGTCGAGGTAGGCGCCGACCCGTCGCGCCACCAGCATCTGCGTGGCCGCGCCCGCGCCGCGCAACGCCACCACCGACACCATGGAGCTGCGCACCGGCAGGCGGCGTTCGGCGCTCATGCGGAGGCCAGCAGTTCGCGGCTGGCCGCCGCGCTGGGCCGCGCCGCCACCCGCGCGAACCACGGGCCAACCTTCGGCAAGGTGCGGTCGAACGGCTGGTTCACGCCGGCGCCGAAATCCAGCCACACGTAGAGCCAGATGTCCGCCGCCGTGAAGCGCTCGCCGCACAGCCACGGCCCGGCGCCGAACAGGCCATCGAGCCAGGCCAGGCGATCCTGCGCGATGCGCTTCAGGCCCGCCGCCGCCTCGGGCGCCACCGGGATGCGCGGGGTGAAGCGCGGCAGGCCCTCGGCGTAGTGGAAGGCGTTGTGGATGAACTCGGTGACGTTGAGCTCCACCCGCCGCCACCATTGGCGGGTCAGCGCGCGCTCTTCCGGCGTCGCGCCGATCAGCACCGGCGCGGGGTGCAGTTCCTCCAGAAATTCGGCGATCGCCACCGCCTCGGCCAGCACGCTGCCGTCGTCGAGGCGCAGCGCCGGCGTCTGCCCGGCGGGGTTCACCGCCAGCCAGGCCGGCTCGCGGTTCTCGCCACGCATCACATCCACCGTCACGGCCGGCAGGCGCAGGCCCTTCTCCAGCACGAACATGCGCAGGCAGCGCGGGGCGGGGCTGATCGCGTCGTAGATCAACATGGGTGACTCCGGTGCGAGAATACCCAACACTACACCGCAGACGCCGCGCCGTTGCCATGACCCACGACTACACCATTCGCCCCATCGAGCCGCGCGACGACGCCGCGGTCGCCGCAATCATCCGCGCGGTGATGCCCGAGTTCGGCGCCGACGGCCCCGGCTTCGCCATCCACGACCCGGAAGTCGACCACATGCATGCGGCCTACGCGCAACCGCGCTGCAGCTATTTCGTGGTCGAGCGCGACGGCATGGTGGTGGGCGCCGGCGGGGTGGCGCCGCTGCAAGGCGGCGAGCCGGACGTGTGCGAGCTGCGCAAGATGTACTTCCTGCCCACGGCGCGCGGCATCGGCGCGGGCACGGCGATGATGCAGCGCTGCCTCGACGCGGCGCGCGCGCATGGCTTCAGGCGCTGCTACCTGGAAACGCTGACCGGCATGGATGCGGCGCAGGCGCTGTACAAGCGCAGCGGTTTCACCGCCCTGTGCAGCGCGATGGGCGGCACCGGTCACCACGGCTGCGACCGCTACTTCATCCGCGAGCTGTGAGGTGAGGTGATGGCGAACCACGCTCCCCGCATCGACGCCTATATCGCGAAATCCGCCGGGTTCGCCCGCCCGATCCTGGAACACCTGCGCGCGCTGGTGCACGAGGCTTGCCCCGAGGTGGAGGAAAGCCTGAAGTGGAGCATGCCGTTCTTCAGCTACAAGGGCGCGCCGATGTGCATGATGGCCGCGTTCAAGCAGCACTGCGGCTTCGGTTTCTGGCTGTCGAAGGAAGTCACCGGCGGCAGCGACGAGGACGGCATGGGCCAGTTCGGCAAGCTCGCCTCGTTGAAGGACCTACCCTCGGACCGGCAACTCGCCGCCCACCTGAAGAAGGCGATGGCGCTGAACGAGGCCGGCGTGAAGAAGGCACGCCCGAAGGCCGCCGCGAAACCCGCACCGGCACTGCCGGACGATCTGGCCGCCCTGCTCGCGCAGAAGAAACACGCCGCCGCGCGCACGACCTGGGCAGGCTTCGGACCCGGCGCGCAACGCGAGTACATCGACTGGATCGCCGAGGCGAAAACCGAAGCGACCCACCAGAAGCGCCTCGCCACCACCCTGGAGTGGCTGGCCGAAGGCAAGCGGCGCCACTGGAAGTACGAGAAATGCTGAGAGCCTGTTCATGATCCGCACCGCCCGCGACGAAGACGCCGCCGCCATCCATGCGATCTACGCCCCTTCGGTCAGCGCCGGCGTGGCCACCTTCGAGACCGAGCTGCCCGGCGTGGAGACCATGCGCGAACGCCTCCGCGCACGCCTGCAACACTACCCGTGGCTGGTGTGGGAGGACGCCGGCGAAGTGCTGGCGTACGCCTATGCCGGGCGCTTCCGCGAGCGCGCCGCCTACGACTGGATCGCCGAGACCTCGATCTACGTGCGCCACGATGCGCAGCGCCGCGGCATCGCGCGCCGGCTGTACGGCGCGCTGCTGGAGGTGATGCGGCTGCAGGGCATTACCCAGGCGGTCGGCGTGATCACCCTGCCCGGCGCGGCCAGCGTGGCGATGCACGAGGCGATGGGTTTCGCCCCCGCCGGCGTCTGGCGCCAGTGCGGCTACAAGCTGGGGCAATGGTGGGACGTGGGCGTGTGGCAGAAGGAACTTCAGCCGGCCGCCGCTCCGCCGCAACCCGTGACGCCGTTCCAGGCACTCGCCGATACGCCGGCGCTGCACGCCCTGCTGGGCTGAACCGGCCGCAACGAAAACGGCGTGCCTGCGGGTCGCAGGCACGCCGTCGGTCCCGGTGAGGCGCTGGCTGGCGCCTAGTGGTTGAGCAGCAGGTCGACGATCACGCCGGTGGCGATCGCCACCAGCAGGTAGTCGCCACTGTCGCTGCGCACCCAGCGGTAGCCGCGTGGCGGTTCGCGCAGGTCGTACTGGCGCCAGTCGGTCACCACGTAGCGGGTGCTGCGGTATTCCTCCGGCAGGTAGCCGCCACGCTTGTACCAGCCCTCGTGGCGGCCGCGATCGTGCCAGTTCTTGTAATGGCCATAGGCGTGGCCGCGACCATGGCCGTTGCCTTGGTCGTCGTCTTCGTAGCGCACGTAGCGATCGCCGTCGTCGTTGTATCCGCGATCGCCATCATCCTGCTGTTCGTAGCGATCGCGATCGTGCCCATGGCCCCGGCCATGGCCGTTGCCCTGGGCCAGCGCGGAGCCGCTGGCCAGCATCAGCATGGCACCCAGAACGGCAGACAGACTCAGTAGCTTCTTCATGCGTTGCTCCCCATCCTCGATGGAAAAAGGCCTGCCCGGACGAACCCGGACTGCCCGGTGGTTCGGGTCCAAAGTGACCGCCGCCGCCCCAACGCGGCGTGAATCCCCTGCCATGGCAGATTTCGCGTTCAGCCTGCAGCAACCCGCGCCGGTCGGCTACCATGGCGGCCTTTCGACGTTGGCTACCAAGGATTCCCCATGCGGCTCGATCAGGTCAAGGCAATCATCACCGGCGGCGCCTCCGGTCTCGGCCACGCGGTGGCGCAGCATCTGGTGGCGAACGGCGGCAGGGTCGCGCTGTTCGACGTCAACGAGGACAAGGGCCAGGCCGCCGCGAAGGAACTGGGCGGCGCGGCGCGCTTCTTCCGCACCGACGTCACCTCCGAGGACGGCGTGGCCACCAATGTGGCCGCCGCCCACCACGCGATGGGCGGCCTCAACGTGGTGATGAACTGCGCCGGCATCCTCGGTGCCGGCCGCGTGCTGGGCAAGGAAGGCGCGATGCCGCTGGCCACGTTCTCCGGCACGGTGATGGTGAACCTGGTCGGCAGCTTCAACGTGGCCAAGGCCGGCGCGGCGCTGATGCAGCACAACGAAGCCGGCGAGGACGGCGAGCGCGGCGTGATCGTCAACACCGCCAGCGTGGCCGCCTACGAAGGCCAGATTGGCCAGGCCGCCTACTCCGCCTCCAAGGGCGGCGTGGTCGGCATGACCCTGCCGATGGCGCGCGAGCTGTCGCGCTTCGGCATTCGCGTGGCGACCATCGCGCCGGGCATCTTCTGGACCCCGATGGTGGACGGCATGCCCGAAGCCGTGCAGCAGTCGCTGTCCGCCTCGATCCCATTCCCCTCACGGCTGGGCAAGCCGGAGGAATTCGCGCAGACCGTGGCCTTCATCCTCGTCAATCGCTACATCAACGGCGAGACGATCCGGCTGGATGGCGCGGTGCGGCTGGCAGCCAAATAGCCGGGAACAGGGCATAGAGAATCGGGAATCGCAAAGGCAAAATCGCGCCCCGTCTCGACGCCCTCCGGCACGACGAACCGCTTTTACGATTCCCTATTTCCGACTCCCTATTCCCGGCCAAAACCCCATGAAAGCTTCCGACGTCAAGAAAGGCAACGTGGTCGAGCACGACGGCACCGTCTACCAGGTACGCGACATCGAGCGCAGCTCGCCGAGCGCGCGTGGCGGCAACGTCACCTTCCGCTTCACCCTGTATTCGATCCCCGGCGGACGCAAGTTCGACCTCAGCCTGCGCGCCGACGACGAGCTGCGCGAGATGGACCTGGTGCGCCGCGCCGCCAACTTCTCCTACATGGACGACGGCGCATTCGTGTTCATGGATGCCGAGGATTACACCCAGTACCCGCTGTCGCCGGAACTGGTTGGCGACAACGCCGGCTACATCGTCGAGGGCGTCGAGGGCTACTACGTGCAGCTGATCGACGACGTGCCGGTGGGCCTGCAGGTGCCCACCAGCGTGGTGCTGACCGTGGTCGACACCGCGCCGGAAATGAAGGGCTCCAGTGCCACCAAGCGCACCAAGCCGGCCAAGCTCGACACCGGCATCGAGATCCAGGTGCCCGAGTACATCAGCAACGACGAGAAGGTGTGGGTGAACACGCTCACCGGCGAGTTCGCCGGCAGGGCCTGAGAGCGGGAGTGCGTGAAGAGGAGTGAGAAACGAGTGCTTTTGTCATACTCGACCCTCACTCCTCTCCACCCATTTCCTGCCCCATGCGACCCAGCGGTTATTCGCTACGCGCCCATGCGATCGAGAGCCTGACCGATATCAAGCGGCCGGACGTGCCGCTGCGCGTGGTGCTGCGCAATACCGCGGCGGTGATCCTGCCGCTGGCCGTGGGCATGGCCACCGGCCATCCGCAGATCGGCCTGGGCGTGGCGGCCGGCGCGCTGGACACGATGTTCTCCGACCAGCCCGGGCCATACCGCCAGCGCATGCGGCAACTGCTGCTGGCGTCGCTGGCGGCCGGCCTCGCCGCACTGGTGGGCTTCCTGATCGGCGGCCAGCTGCTGCCGATCCTGCTCGCCACCGCCGCCTGCGGCTTCTTCGGCGGCATGCTGGTGGTGTTCGGCGCGGATACCGCGCGGGTCGGCATGACCAGCATGATCCTGCTGGTGATCACCGCCTCGACGCCGACGTCGCCGAGCCATGCGCTCGGCGGCGCTGCGCTGATCTTCGCCGGCGGCGTGCTGCTCACCGCGTTCTCGCTGGCGGCGTGGCCGCTGCAGCGCTACTGGCCCGAGCGCATCGAGCTGGCGCGGGTGTACGCCGGGCTGGCCGCACTGGCCCGCGAGCAGGCGCATGACGATGCCGAAGTGCCGGCGTTGACCGAGGCGATGACCAGCCTGCAGCGCACCTTGCTGGGTCGTCATCGCGCGCATGGCCGCGCGATGGAAGCCTTTGGCGTGCTGCTGGAGCTGGCCGAGCGGATCCGGCTGGAGCTCACCGCGATGGCCGAGCTGCACGCCAACCCGGCCATCCACGCGATGTTCCGCGACGACGCCGCGCGCGTGCTGGCGGCGATCGCCGAGGCACTGCAGCAGGGCGACCCGCCCGAGCGGGCCGACCGCGCGCTGCAGACCCTGCGCGCCAGCGAGCGCGCCCTGCTCGACGGCGGCGGCAACGCCGACGGCCTGACCGCGCACATCCATGCGCTGGCCGGCCAGTTGGCCGCCGCGGTGCGCAACGCCGACTGGGCCGGCAGCCGCGGCGAGCTGCGCGCCAGCGCAGCGGAAACCCGGCTGCCCAATTCGCTCCGCAGCAGCTCCACCTGGGCCACCCTGCGCGCCAACCTCACCCCGCGCTCGGTGGCGTTCCGCCACGCCGTGCGCATGGCGGTCTGCCTCAGCGCGGCGCTGTGGATCTCGCGCCTGCTGCAGCTGCCGCACGGCTACTGGCTGCCGATGACCGCGGCGATCGTGCTGCGCCCGGACTTCGCCGCCACCTTCAACTTCGGCCTGCTGCGCGTGCTCGGCACGGTGCTGGGGCTGGTGCTCACCACGGTGCTGCTGCACGTCACGCCGGACGAACCGTGGGCGCACCTGGCGCTGATGGCGCTGCTGTGCATGGCGTTTCGCTACCTGGCCGGCGCGCACTACGGCATTGCGGTGGCGGCACTGACCGGCACCGTGGTGATCCTGCTGTCGTTCGAGGGCGTCAACCCCGGCCTGGCGGTGTCCGACCGCGTGCTCAACACCGCGCTCGGCTGCGGCATGGCGCTGCTCGCCTACGTGGCCTGGCCGACCTGGGAACGCGGTCGCGCGCGCGCCGCGCTGGCGGTGATGCTGGACGCCTACGCCAGTTACCTGCGCGCCCTGGCGCAACCCGACCGGGGCGGCAACCGCAACGACACCCGCACCGCGGCGCGCACCGCCCGCACCAATGCGCAGGCCTCGATCGACCGCATGCGCACCGAGCCGGCCACGCCGCCGGAATTGCTGGCGCTGGCCCGCGCGCTGTTCGCCAACGGCAATCGCCTGGCGCGCACCGCGATGACCCTGGAAGCCACCCTCGGCGATCTCGCCGCGCTGCCGGCGGCGGACGCCATCGGCCGTTTCGTCGAGCGCAACGCCGACGCCGTGCAGGCCATCGCCACGGCGCTGCGCGAGCGGCAGCCGCCGGGCGCCCTGCCCAAGCTGCGCGCCATGCAGCGCGAGCTGGTCACCTCGATGCAGGGCGTCGGCGACCGCGCGGCGTTCGAGCTGCTGGCGCGGATCAGCGACCGGCTGGTCGACAACGTCGACACGCTGGCCCACGTGACGAAGCGCGGCCTGTCGGAGCTCGCCGCCGCGGAGCCACCGGTGGCGTAAGCCGCGCCGCAGCATGTGCGGGCGCAACGCGACGCCATCGTGCGGAGGTTTTACACTGCACGGATGCTCAAGATCGACACCCACGCGCACATCCTGCCCCGCGACTGGCCGAACCTGGCAGCCAGGTACGGCGACGACCGCTTCCCGGTGATGACGCATACCGACGGGCGCCACCGCATCTACAAGGACAGCCGCTTCTTCCGCGAAGTGTGGGATTCGGCGTTCGACCCGCAGACGCGCATCGACGACTACGCCCGCTTCGGCGTCGACGTGCAGGTGATCTCCACCGTGCCGGTGCTGTTCTCGTACTGGGCACCCGGCCACCAGGCGCTGGAGCTGCATCGCCACCTGAACGAGCACATGGCCGGCATCTGCCGCGACCACCCGCGCCACTACGCCGGCATCGGCACGGTGCCGCTGCAGGCGCCGCAGCTGGCCGTGCGCGAGCTGGAGCGCTGCATCGACGAACTGGGCCTGCAGGGCGTGCAGATCGGCTCGCACTGCGGCGACTGGAACCTGGATGCGCCGGAGCTGTTCCCGTTCTTCGAGGCCGCCGCCGATCTCGGCGCCGCGGTGCTGGTACACCCGTGGGACATGATGGGCATGGCCAGCATGCCGAAATACTGGATGCCGTGGCTGGTCGGCATGCCCGCCGAACAGTCGCGCGCCGCCTGCTGCCTGGTCTTCGGCGGCGTGCTGGAGCGGCTGCCGAAGCTGCGCGTGATGCTGGCCCACGGCGGCGGCAGCTTCCCGTACACCATCGGCCGCATCGAGCACGGCTTCCGCATGCGCCCGGACCTGGTCGCCACCGACAACCCGCGCAACCCGCGCGAGTACCTCAAGCGTTTCTACTTCGACTCCTGCGTGCACGACGACCAGGCGCTGCGCTATCTGCTGGATGTGACGGGCGCCCGCCAGGTGATGCTCGGCACCGACTATCCTTTCCCGCTGGGGGAGCAGGCACCCGGCAGCGGCATCGAGGCACTGGGCCTGGACGAGGCCGACCGCGCGAGGCTGTTCCACGGCACCGCGCTGGAATGGCTGGGCCTGCCCCGCCACCGCTTCGTCCCCGACCCCATCCCGAAGGAACCCGCATGAGCCTTCTGCGCAGCACCACCCTCGCGATCGCCTTCGCCACCGTCCTGCTGGCCGGTGGCGCGCGTGCCGCCGACGTCAGCATGGCCGACGGCAGCGTCCACTTCAGCACGCCGGACAACTGGCTCGACATCATGGAAACCCAGGGCGACCCAGAAGCCCGCGTGTTCCAGGTACCCGACCCCTCGCCCACCGGCAAGAACAGCCTCGCCCGCGTCACCGTCACGGTGAAGCAGGTGGCCGACGTCAACGGCTTCAACCAGTACCGCAGCGAAGCCACCGCGAAAGCCATGGCGCTGCCCGGCTACAAGGCCGCCGCGGTGCCGCCCGGCCCGAACAGCAACGTCTATACCGCGCAGGAAAACGCCACCGGCTTCAGCTACACCGAGCACTACTGGTTCAAGAACGGCCACGCGATCCAGCTGCGCTGCGTGCGTCCCAGCCAGACCCAGGCCGGCGCCGACTGGAAGGCCGCCTTCGACAAGGGCTGCGACGCGATCGCCGCGCAACTGAAGTGAGTCCGTGCCGATCCCGCCCCTGCTTCGCAGGGGAGGGATCAACACTCCGAAGAGATACCCGATGCCCGCAAGCTTCGAAGCCACCCTCGACTGGGCGAACGCCCAGGATGCCGCCGATCCGCTGCGCGCATTCCGCGACGAGTTCCTGATCCCGCCGCACGAAGGCCGCGACAGCCGGCTCTCTGACAGCACGTACTTCTGCGGCAACTCGCTGGGCCTGCAGCCGCGCGCGGTGCGCGAGGCGGTCGACGCGGAACTGGATTACTGGGGCGAGCTGGGCGTGGAAGGCCACTTCAAGGGCCGCCTGCCATGGATGGACTACCACGAGTTCGTGCGCGACGACCTCGCCGCCGTGGTCGGCGCGCTCCCCGTCGAAGTGGTGGCGATGAACACGCTGGGCGTGAACCTGCACCTGATGATGGTGAGCTTTTACCGCCCCACCGCCGCACGCCCGGCGATCCTGATCGAAGCCGGTGCCTTCCCCACCGACCGCTACGCGGTGGAATCGCAGATCCGCTTCCACGGCTTCGACCCGGCCGATGCGCTGATCGAACTGGAAGCGGATGAGCCGAACGGGATCACCTCGATGTCGGCGATCGAACGCGCGCTGGCCGAGCATGGCTCGCGCATCGCGCTGGTGCTGCTGCCCGGCGTGCAGTACCGCACCGGCCAGGCGTTCGACCTGAAGGCGATCACCGAGCTCGGCCACCGGCATGGCTGCACGGTCGGTTTCGACCTCGCCCACGCGGTCGGCAACCTGCCGCTGCAACTGCACGACAGCGGCGCCGATTTCGCCATCTGGTGCAGCTACAAGTATCTCAACAGCGGCCCCGGTGCCGTCGGCGGCGCGTTCGTGCACGAGCGTCACGCGCAAGCCATGCTGCCGCGCTTCGCCGGCTGGTGGGGCCACGACAAGACCACCCGCTTCCAGATGGGCCCGGAGTTCATGCCCACCCCCGGCGCGGATGGCTGGCAGTTGTCCAACCCGCCGATCCTGGCGCTGGCCCCGCTGCGCGTGTCGCTGGAAATCTTCCGCCGCGCCGGCATGGCTCGCCTGCGCGAAAAATCGCTGCAGCTCACCGGCTACCTGGAATGGCTGGTGCAGACCCAGTTGGCCGACGTGCTGCAGGTGGTGACCCCCACCGAACCCGCACGCCGCGGCGCCCAGCTGTCGATCCGCGTCATCGGCGGCCGCGAGCGCGGCCGCGCCTTGTTCGAATACCTGATGGCAAACGGCGTCATCGGCGACTGGCGCGAACCCGACGTCATCCGCATTTCGCCCGCGCCGCTGTACAACCGGTTTGCGGATTGTTTGGTGTTTGCGGAGACGGTGCGGGGGTGGAGCCGCAGCATCTGAATCGGCTGCGGCTCGGAACATGCCATCGCCACCAGCTTACCGCCCGGCGAACACGACCGCCGGCTGCAACTTCACCACCGGACGCACGCTGATCAAGGCCGCCGCCACGCTCACCAGGACGACACCCAGCAGGCCTGCCAGCGGGGTGAACCACAGCATGCGGAACGGGAACCCCAACCGGACGACGACCTCGCCGGCAATGCCGCACAATCCCAGGCCCATGCCGGTCCCCAGCAAGGCACACGCCGCGGCCTGCGCCAGCACCATCGCGATCAACGTTGCGGACGGCGTCCCCAGCGCCTTGAGCACGGCGTACTGGCTCTGGTGCTCGTAGGTGAACATGTAGAGCATGACGCCGGTGACGCCGAACCCCATGGTCATCGCCAGCGTCAGCATCGCCGCGATGTCGCCGACATCCTCGGAGTTGACCAGGAACCAGCGGACCGTATCGGACTTGAAGTCGGCCGTCGCGCGCGCGCGCAGGCCGGTGCGCTGCTCGATGCGCCTTGCCAGCTCCCGCGGCGAGACACCTGCCGCAGCCCGCACCATCACGAAGGTCAGCGTATGCGGTTCCACCGGCAGGATGCGCAGCGCGTTGGACAGCGTGGTGTAGAGCAGTGGCCGTGGCGGATAGCGCGGCAAGGCCGAGGATTGGCCCAGCACGCGCACCAGATGCTCGTTGACCAGCAGTTCGTCGCCGCCGCGCAGCTCGCGCGTCGGCGCATCCAGGTGCGCGCCGTCATGCGGCCACTGGTCCCGCGCCAGCGCCGGGGTCTCCAGCTTGCCGGTCGTACCGCCCGCGTCGACGATCACCGCATCGCGTGCGCGCAGCTCCTCCAGATTCCGCCCGGGCACCATCGGCGCGCCGGCCAGCGACGCATCGTCCACGCCGATCACCTGGAAGGTCTGGAACTGCCCGCTCGGGAAGCGCACGTCCGCGGTGCCAAGCGCCAGTGGCACCGCGCGGCTGACGCCCCGGACGCTGCGCACCCGGTCCAGCGCGGATGCCGGCATGTTGATGGTCTGCTCCACCGACTCGACCGCCGGGTCCATCACCCACACGTCGGTGGCGCCGTTTTCGGCGATCAGCGCGAAACCATCGGTCATGAAGCCGCAGAAATACGAGGCGGCGAAGGTGACCAGGAAGGAGGTGAACGCGATCCCGAACAGCAGCCCCACGAACTTCGCGCGATCCGCTGCCAGCATCTTCAGCGCGATGCGGAACATCAGCGCTGTCCGGCCGCCGGTTTTCCCGGCGCGGCCGGTACCTCGATGAAGGCATCCATCTGCTGTCCGAGGTACACCGGCAGTGTGCCGCGCTCGAAGCTATAGATCACCTGCAGCACGCGGACGTCCGTGCGCTCCGTACTCAGCCCCGTCAGCGAGGTCTTGGGGGTGACGTACGGCTCGATGTATTCGAAGCGCAGCGGAATGGACAGCTGGGGATTGCCGCGCACGAACGCGCGCGCCCGCGTATGCGGACGAACGCGCCAGGCATCGTTCTCGTCGATGTCCACGCGCAGATACATGCGCCTGTCGTCGCCGATCAGCACCAGTGGCTTGGCCACCTCGCCCGCCGGCGCGAACTCGCCTACCCGCACGTTGACCTGCAGGATGCGTCCGGCGATGGGGGCATGGACTACTGCGCGCCCGATGTCGACCTCGATCTGCCGCTCGGTCGCCGAAGCCGTCTCCACCGCCGAAGCGGCCGCCTCCATGTCGTCCTTCGCATTGGTCAGCGCCTCGACGCTGAGGGCGGCTTTGTCGATGTGCTGCAGGCGCGTAAGGTAATCCAGCCGGTGCGCGGGCTTCGCCAGCGCCGCCTGGGCCAGCCGGACATTGGCCTTGGCGACGCCGAGTCGCGCCTGCAGGTCACGGTCATCGATGCTGAAGAGCGGGGCACCCGCTTTCACCTCGTCGCCCGGCCTCACGTCGATCGTGCTCACCACGCCGGGAACCGCGGTGCCGATCGAGACATTGCCCAGGCCGGTTTCGGTGATGCCGGTGCCGACGACGTAGTCGTCAAAGGGCACCTTCTCGACTGCTGGCGCCGCGGTCGTCACCTCGGCCGAATCGCCGGAGCGGAAGACCACCGCCACGGCGATGACCACCCCTGCCAGCGCCAGGCCAGCCAGCAGGTATAACCGCTTCTCGAACGGCGTCATCACGATGGCGCCCCCTGCCGCCCAACCTCGACGATCCGCCCGTCCTCCATGCGTGCGATGCGGTCGGCGTAACTGAAGATCCGGTTGTCGTGCGTGACCACGATGAGCGTCCGACCGGACGCACGAGCCACGCCGCGCAGAATGTCCATCATCTCGTGTCCCGTCTTCGCATCGAGGTTGCTGGTCGGCTCGTCGCACACCACCAGCTTCGGATCGTGCACCAGGGCACGCCCGATGGCGACGCGCTGCTGCTGTCCGCCGCTGAGCTTGCGCGGCAGCGCGTCGGCCCGTGCTCCCAATCCGACCTCTTCGAGCACGGACCTGGCACGCTTCTCGGCTACCTCACGCGCTACGCCCGACACCAGCAGGGGTACCGACACGTTCTCCGCCGCGGTGAGCGCAGGCAGCAGGTTGAAGGCCTGGAAGACGAAACCGACGGCCCCGCCGCGAAAGCGCGTTCGCTCGCTCTCCGTCATGCGGCCGATATCGCGGCCCAGCACTTCGCAGGTGCCCTCATCCTGGTCGAGGATCGCCGTGATGATCGAGATCAGGGTGGTCTTGCCGCATCCCGACGGCCCCACCAACATCAGCAATTCCCCGATGCGCACATCGAGGTCAACGCCGCGCAACGCATCCACGCGCTCGTTGCCCGAACCATAGTGTTTGGTCAGGCCGCGGCAGCGCACGGCGGGTTCCTGGTCTGCACGTGTCATCGACGACTGCTGCCTTCAGGAGTATCAGGGTCGGATTGTAGCCCGCGCTCACGAATGCAAAGACATGGGCATTGCGCAAGAAATCGCGCACGCACCGGCGACACGATAGCGACTCGAGCCAGCACCGATGCCGGCACGGGGTACCTGGAAATCTTGAACGGGCTCTCAGACCCGGCTTGGCGGATGCCTCACCTGTCCCACCCCGCGCACCACGAAGCGCTCCACCGTGAGCGCCTCGGCGCCCATCGGGCCGTAGGCATGCAGTCGTGTGGTGGAGATGCCGATCTCGGCGCCGAGGCCCAGTTCGCCGCCGTCGCTGAAGCGCGAGGAGGCGTTGACCATCACCACGGCGGAGCGGATCGCCTGCACGAAGCGTCGCGCGGCGGCTTGGTCGGCGGTGGCGATGACTTCGGTGTGGTCGGAGCCGTAGCGGCGGATGTGGGCGATGGCGTCGTCGAGATTATCGACCACGCGCACGGCGAGGATCAGGTCGAGGAACTCGGCGGCGTAGTCATCTTCCGTGGCTGCGTGCATGTCGGGCACCAGGGCGCGGCTGCGTTCGTCGCCGCGCAGTTCGACGCCGCGCTCACGCAGTGCCTGCGTGGCGCGTGGCAGGAACGCATCGGCCACATCGCGATGCACCAGCAGCGTCTCCAGCGCGTTGCACACGCCGGGGCGCGAGGTCTTGCCGTCGATCAGCAGGTTCAACGCCAGCTCGAGGTCGGCGGCGCGGTCCACGTACAGGTGGCAGACGCCCTTGTAGTGCTTGATCACCGGCACCCGCGCGTGTTCGGCGACGAAGCGGATCAGGCCTTCGCCGCCGCGCGGGATGGCCAGGTCGACGATGTCGACGAGTTGCAGCAGCTCGACCATCGCCTCGCGGCCGAGATCCTGCAGCACCGTCACCGCCGCCTCGGGCACGCCGTGCGCGCGCAGCGCGGTGTGCAATGCCGCGGCGATAGCGAGGTTGGAATGGATCGCCTCGGAGCCGCCGCGCAGGATCACCGCGTTGCCGGCCATCAGGCACAGCGCCGCGGCGTCGGCGGTGACGTTGGGTCGCGCCTCGTAGATCATCGCGATCACGCCGAGCGGGATGCGCACGCGCTCGACCGACAGGCCATTCGGCCGCGTCTCGCGGCGGGTCGTCACGCCGACCGGATCGGGCAGCTCGGCCACCTTGCGCAGCGCGCCGGCGATGCCGGTCACGCGCGCCTCGTCCAGCCGCAGCCGGTCGAGCATGGCGCCCTGCACGCCTTTCGCCGCGGCCTGGCGCATGTCCTCGGCGTTGCCGGCCAGCACCGCGGCGGACTGCGCTTCCAGCGCTGCGGCCATGTCGCGCAGCAGCGCGCGCTTCGCCTCGCTGCCCAGCGCCGCCACGACCCGGGCGGCGTCGCGGCAAGCCAGTGCCTGTTCGCGGATCGTGCTCATGCGCTGATCTCCTGCCCGGACGCAACCGGGCGGTTCATGCCGACGAGGTCGTCGCGGTGCACCACCTCGTCGCCGTGGCTGTAGCCGAGCACGCCGTCGATCTCGCGGCTGTGCCGGCCGGCCAGCCGGCGCACCTCGGCGGCACCGTACTGGCTGAGTCCGCGCGCGATGGCGGCGCCGTCCGCGTCGACGATCTCCACCAGGTCGCCGCGGTGGAACTCGCCGTCGGCGCCAAGCACGCCACCCGGCAGCAGCGAGACGCGCCCGCCGGCCAGCGCCTTCACCGCACCGGCGTCGATACGGATGCGGCCCGGCGCGGCGGGTGCGTGGCGCAGCCAGTATTTGCGCGCCTGCAATCGCGTGGAAGCCGCGGCGATCAGCGTACCGCGCAGTCGCCCGCGTTGCAGCGCCTGCACGGTGGCCGCCTCGCGCCCGCTGAACAAGGCCGTGGGGATGCCGGCGGCGGCAGCCTTCGCCGCCGCCTGCAGCTTGGTGCGCATGCCGCCGGTGCCGGCCGCGCTGCCGCTGTCGCCGGCCATGGCGACGATCTCCGGGGTCAGCGCGGCGACCTGCGCGATCGGCACGGCCGCGGGATCGCGCCGCGGGTCGGCGCTGTACAGCGCATCGACGTCGGAGGCGATCAGCAGCAGGTCGGCATCGACCAGCGCGGCCACGATGGCGGCGAGGTTGTCGTTGTCGCCGAGCTTCAGTTCGTCCACCGAGACGGTGTCGTTCTCGTTGACCACCGGCAGCACGCCGAGCTGCAGCAGCTCGCGCAGGGTGGCGCGCGCGTTGAGGTAGCGGCGGCGGTTGCGCAGGTCGTCGTGGGTCAGCAGCACCTGCGCCACCGGCCGCGCGGACAGCGATTGCCACAGCGCGATCATCGGCGCCTGGCCCAGCGCGGCCAGCGCCTGCCGCGCGGCGAGGCCGCTGCTGCCGCGCGCATGCTGGCACAGCAGCGCGCGCCCGGCCGCCACCGCGCCGGAGGACACCAGCACCACCTCGCGGCCATCGGCGTGGCTGGCGGCGATGAAGGCGGCCAGCGCCTCGGCATGGCGCGGGGTGAGGCCGCCGCCATCGGCGGCGAGCAGGTTGCTGCCGACCTTGAGAACGGCACGGCGCCAGCTGGGCAACACCTGTTCGGGCAAAACGTCGCGCACTTTCTTCGTGTCGATCATCGCCATGCCCTGAGGCCTCTCAGCCGTCGAGTTCGCGCAGACGAACGCGCAATTCATCCAGTCGCAAGTCGTTGCCGGCGCCCGGCGAGACGCGCGCGGCGAGGCTGCCTTCGGGCGTGCGCCCCTGCCCCGCCGATGCCGCGGTTTCCGCCGCCGCGCGATACGCATCGCGGAACGGCACGCCGGCGGCCGCCTGTTCGATCGCCACGTCGGTGGCGTACATCGCCGGCTCGATCGCAGCGCGCATGGCGCCCGCGTTCCACTCGAGTCGTGCCAGCAGGTCGGGCACCAGCTCCAGTGCGCCCAGGCCGTGGCGCACGCCGTGGAACAGCGAACCCTTGGAGAACTGCAGGTCGCGCTGGTAGCCGGACGGCAGCGACAGCAGCTGCTCGATCTCGGTGCGCGCGGCCGCCACGCTGGCATAGCTGGCGCGCAGCAGTTCGATCACGTCGGGGTTGCGCTTGTTCGGCATGATCGAGCTGCCGGTGGTGTACTCGGCCGGCAGCCGTACGAAGTTGAATTCGGCGGTGGTGAACAGCGACAGGTCCCACGCCAGCCGGCGCAGGTCGAGCAGCGCGCCGCCGATCGCCTCCAGCACGGCCATCTCGAACTTGCCGCGCGACAGCTGGGCGTAGATCGGCGAGATCTGCATGCGCGCGAAGCCGAGCGCCCGGGTGGTGTGCTCGCGATCGAGCTTCATGTTCACGCCGTAGCCGGCGGCGGTGCCGAGCGGATTCGCGTCGATCAGCGTCATCGTCTGGCGCGCGCGCAGCGCATTGTCGATGAAGCCCTCGGCGAAGCCGGCGAACCACATCGCGGTGGATGAGACCACCGCGCGCTGCAGGTGGGTGTAGCCGGGCATCGGCACGGCTTCTTGCGACGCGCGCTCAAGGCAGGCCTCGGCGATCGCGCGGCAATGCGCCTCCAGCGCGGCCAGCTTGTCCTTCAGCCACAGCCGGGTGGCGACCAGGATCTGGTCGTTGCGGCTGCGCCCGGTGTGCACGCGGCGGCCGGCGTCGCCGAGGCGTTCGGTGAGGCGGGCCTCGATCGCCGAATGGCCGTCCTCGTAGCGCTCGTCCAGCACAAAGGCGCCGCTCGTGAAATCTTCGGCCAGCGCATCCAGCTCGCGCTTCAGCGCGGCGGCTTCGTCGGTGCTGACCACGCCGATGTTGGCCAGCCCTTCCACGTGCGCCTTGCTGGCGGTGATGTCGTGCAGGAAGAACTCGCGATCCAGCAGCACGTCGTCGCCGGCGAGGAACCGCATGATCTTCGCGTCGATCTGGATGCCGGCTTTTTGCCAGAGGGGTTGGGTCATGGTGGTGTCCTGAAATCGGCTAGAGCGGAATCGTGGTGTACTCGTCCACGCCGATCGCGCGGTTGATGTTCTGCATCGCCTGGGTGGCGGCGCCCTTCAGCAGGTTGTCCAGCGTGGCCACGATCACCACGCGCTTGCCGTCGGCCGATACGGCGAAGCCGCCGACCTCGGCATGGTGGCGGTGCGCGATGCGGCTGACCCACGGCGCCTCGTCGGTCACGATGGCCAGCTTCTCGCCGTCGTAGGCGGCACGGAAACGCTGCAGCACGTCCTCGCGTTTCAGCGGGCGGGTCAGATACAGGTTGGTGGTGACGGTGAGCCCGCGGAAGTGCGGCGCCACGTGCGGCATGAATTCCACCGGCACGCCGAGGCGGAACGAGGCTTCCTTCTCGTGCATGTGGCCGGTGAGCGCGTACGGCATCAGGTTGTCGCGCAGCTTCTCCGGGTCGTTCTTGTCCGACGGCGTGGTGCCGGCGCCGGAATAACCGGAGACGCCGAAGCACACCGGCGGCGCAGCCAGCAGGTCCCTCAGCGGCGCGATCGACAGCTGCATCGCGGTGGCGTAACAGCCGGGGTTGCTGATGCGCTTCTCGCCCCGCCACTGCCCGCGGGTGAGTTCCGGCAGGCCGTAGTACCACGACGGATCGAAGCGGTAGTCGGCGGAAAGGTCGAGGATCAACGTGTCCGGCTTCGCCGCGTCGATCGCCTCGACGAACGGCGCCGCCTTGCCGTTGGGCAGCGCCAGGATCACCACGTCGGCGCCCTGCGCCGCCACCGCGGCCGGGTCCAGGCTGGCATAGCGCAGTTCGTCGGCGAAACCGTCGACGTGATCGGCCACGCGTTGGCCGTCCAGTTCGCGCGAGGAAACGAAGGCCAGTTGCAGCACCGGATGCGCCGCGATCAGGCGGATCAGTTCCATGCCGGTATGGCCGCGCGCGCCGACGATGCCTACCGTTTTCCTGTTCGTGTGCATGGCTCAATCCACCAGTGTCGGCTGGCGTTGCGCGCAATGCGCCACGCAGCGGGAAATCGTGTCGAGCTCGTCGATGCCGTACCAGAAAACCTTCCAGCGCGGCTGCTTGATGCAGCCGTCCGACTCGGCGTAGTAGAAGATGTTGACCGGGTTGCGGTGACGCGAGCGCCAGAACAGCTGCGGGTTTTCCTCGCGCATCACCTGCCACACTGCGCGGCCCAGGCCTTCGCCCTGCGCGTCGTCGAGCACGGCGAACTTGTCCAGGTACGGCAGGTCGCCTTCCATGGTGAGGATCATCGCGGCGCGGTAGTTCTCGCTGACGTAGATGCGGAACGGTTTCGTGCGCTCGAAATAATCCGGCACCAGGGTGCGGCCGAAGCTGGATTCGATCAGCCCGCGCATGCGCGCGCGGTCCACGCCTTCCCAGGAATCGAAGCGCAGCACCTTCTCGCCACGCCGCACCAGGGTGCCCGAACCCTTGTGGGTGAACAGTTCCTTGGCCAGTTCGGACGGTCGGGTGATCGACACCGACGAGGTCAGCGGCAGGTCGGCCAGCAGGTCGGCGATCTGCTCGATCTTCAACCGCATGCCGCCATTGATCCACGGCTGCGCCATCAGCTGCTCGAACTCGGTACTGAGGTTGATCGAGTCGATCACCTTGCCCTCGCCGTCGAGCAGGCCGCCGGTGCCGGTGAGGAACACGATCTTGTACGGTTGCAGTGCGCGCACCAGTTCGTTGGCGGCGACATCGGCGTTGACGTTGAGGATCTGCCCCTCGTCGGTCTCGCCCAGACTGGCGATCACCGGGATCGAATTCGCGTGCAGGCTGGCCTCGATCGGCGCCAGGTTGATGCTCTCCACCTTGCCGACCAGCCCCAGGGTCTCGCGGTCGAGGTAACTGGCCATGAACACGCCCGAGGGCACGGCGGTGGCGCGGGTGTCCATCGACTGCAGCGCCTCGACCAGCTTCAGGTTCTGCTGCATGAACACGCGCCGCACGATGCCCAGCGCCTTCGGCGAGGTCACGCGCAGGCCACCCACGGTCTGCTTCACGATGCCGGCGGCAGCCAGCTCCTCGTCGAGTTGCGGGCCGGCGCCGTGCAGCACGATCGGGGTCAACCCCACCTGCTGCAGGAAGGTCAGCGACGAGGCCAGATCGGCCAGCTCGTCGCGCAGCACCGCGCCGCCGACCTTGACCACGGCGAAGCGCTTGGCGTCCAGCTCGGAGAAGCGCTTCAGGTACTGCTGGATTTCCTTCGCGCTGCCCATGCTGGAGAGCAGGCGCACGATGGTCTTGCGGGTGTTGTGCTTAGCCGTGTCCATTGTGTTTTCCAGTGCGTTCATCCGTGAACGCCAGAGTCAAAAACCGGCCGTCCCTGGCCGGACTTTTCAATGATTCGATAAACCGTTTGCACATAGCGTTCGAGCTGGTCCAGCGCGACCCACTCGTCGGCGCTGTGCGCCTGCGCGATGTCGCCGGGGCCGTAGACGAAGGCGGTGTAGCCGGCGGCAGAGAACAGCGCGGCTTCGGTCCAGAAGTCCACCGCGTTGCCGACCGGGATGCCCAGCTCGTCGGCGAGATCGCGCGCGACCAGCCGGTTCGCCTCGGCGTTGGCGGTATCGCCGGCCGGCAGCGAGGCGCCACGAAAAGTCTCGGCGAACTCCACCGGCTGCGGTTCCACCAGATTGCGGAAACGGATCAGCAGGTGATCCGGATTCATCGTGGGCAAGGTGCGAAAGCCGAAGCGCACTTCCGCCGTCGGCGCGATCATGTTCGCCTTGATGCCGCCCTCGATGCGGCCGATGTTGAAACGCAGGCCGGTGAGCCCGCCGAAACGTTCGTGCGACTGTGCCGCGACGAAATCCAGCGCCGCGTTGCCCCAACGCACGGCCTGGTGCAGCGCGCTGTCCCTGGGCTGCTGCTCGCCCGACGCATGCCCGGCCCGCCCGGCAAAGCGCATCAGCACCGACTGGATGCCGCGATGCGCCAGCACCGCCTCGCCCCGGGTGGGCTCGGCCACGATCACCGCGTCGTAGGCATGCGGTTCGCGCAGGAAGCCGGCGATGCAGCGCGCATCGTTGGCCTCCTCGTCGGTCGTGAACAGCAGCGCCAGATCGCCGTCGCTGGCCTTCGCCACCGCCAGCAGCGCCGCCGCCGCCCCCTTGATGTCGCACGCACCCAAACCGATCGCGCGATCGGCAGTGACCCGCAGCGTGTGCGGGTCGGCGGTCCAGGCCGGCGAGTCCGGCACGGTGTCCAAGTGCACGTTGAACAGGACCTTCGGCTGGCCGCGCACCGCGTGCAGGGCTACCGCGCCGGCGCCGAAGTCGGTCACCGTCACCCCGAAGCCGGGCAGTTGCGCGCGCAGGTAGTCGAAGATGCCACCGGTGTCGATCGTGCGCGGTGGATTGCGCGTGTCGAAGCCGACCAGCGCCGCCAGATGTTTCAACGTGGCATCGAGCAGTGCGCTCATCCGCGATTGACCTCGGCCCACAGCGTGCTGCTCATGCCGAACAGCTTGATGAAGCCCTCGGCTTCTTCCACGCCCCAGTCGGCCGACTGCGCGTAGGTGGCGCCCTTGGCATTGAGGATGTGCTTCGACTCCACCGCCACCGCGCCGACACTGCCGCCGTTCGTTTCCAGCGTCACCGTGCCGTTGACGGTGGACTGGCTGGACGCCAGGAACGCCTCCAGATCGGTCTTCAGTGGATCGTGGAAGAAGCCCTCGTAGACCAGCTCCACCCACTTGCGCGCGACATCCGGCTTGAAGCGGTTCTGCTGCTTGCTGAGCACCGCTTCTTCCAGCGCGCGGTGCGCGGCGAGCAGCGCGGTCAGACCCGGCGCCTCGAAGATGATGCGGCCCTTGAGGCCGATGGTGGTGTCGCCGGTGTAGAGGCCGCGACCCACGCCATAGGCGGCGAACAGACCGTTCAACGTCGCCAGCATCTTATGCCCGGCGATCTTTTCTCCATCCAGCGTCACCGCCTCGCCGTTGATGAAGCCGATCTTCACCCGCAGCGGTTTGGACGGCCATTCGGCGCGCGGCTTGCACCAGCCCACCGCGCCGGCGCCGGGCGCCTGCCACTGGTCGATCTCGCCGCCGGACATGGTCAGGCCGAGCAGGTTCTCGTTGATGGTGTACGCCTGCTGCTTGGCGCGCACGCCGAAGCCTCGCTCTTCCAGGAACTTCTGTTCGTAGGCGCGCGTCTGCGTGTGTTCCTTCTGGATCTCGCGGATCGGCGCCACGATCTGGTAGTCGCCCAGCGCCTTCACCGCCAGGTCGAAGCGCACCTGGTCGTTGCCCATGCCGGTGCAGCCATGTGCGATCGCCTTCGTGCCGAGTTCGGCTGCGCGCTTCAGTGCGGCCTCGACGATCAGGTAGCGGTCGGACACCAGCAGCGGGTACTGGCCCTGGTAGCCCTCGCCCGCCCACACGAACGGCTTGACGAAACCGTTCCAGATCGCCGGGCCGCCATCCACGGTGGCGTGGCTGGCCACGCCCAGCTCCTGCGCGCGCCCTTCGATGAAGGCGCGCTCCGCGGCATCCACGCCTCCGGTATCGGCAAACACGGTATGCACGGCCCAGCCGCGCTCCTGCAGATAGGGCACGCAGAAACTGGTGTCGAGGCCGCCGGAAAAGGCGAGGACGATGTCTTTGCTCATGGCTTGCAGATCCTGAAAAGAAGGGTGGTCAGGCGGATTCGACGACGACGCGCGGCTCGCAGCGCACCGGGAAATTCACGGAATTGGCGATGAAGCAGGCGTGATGCGCCGCCTCGTGCGCGGCCTCGGCCTTGGCCGGGTCGCTGGCGGCACTGATGGTCACCGTGGGGCGCAGCACCACTTCGACGAAGCGGCCGCCATCGCCTTCGGTGACCATCGTGCCTTCGGCAGCATCGCTATACGCCGTCACCACCACGCCGGCCACGGTGGCCATGTGCAGGTAGGACAGCATGTGGCAGGTCGACAGCGCGGCCACCAGCATGTCCTCGGGATTGTGCTTCGCGGCATCGCCGCGGAAGGTGGGGTCGGAGGAACCGGCGATCGCCGGCTTGCCGTCGATGCGGATCACGTGGTCGCGGCTGTAGTTGCGGTAGCCGTCCGTGCCGCTGCCGAGGTTGCCGGTCCATTCCACGGCGACGCGATAGTGATGCTGATGGTTCACGGTTTCGATTCCTCTTGTTGAGTCATCCATGCGGCCAGCTCCGCGTCGCCACCGCCGTTGCGCCCGCGCAGCCCGGCGATCACGCCCGCGCGGTTGCGCGCGGGATGGTTCTGGCTCAGCTTGAACTTGCCTTCGATCCGCTCGACCACGACCTCCAGCCCGACAATCGCGCGCAGCGACTTCTCGATGTGGTCGTCTGGTGCATCCGTGATCTTCCACGGCTGCGGCTGGCCGGCCTCATGGTGATCGGTCAAGGTTTCCAGCAGGCGACGCAGCCAGGCCGCGTCATCGATCACGCGCAGGCGGCCATGCACGTGCACCACCGCGTAGTTCCAGGTCGGCACCTCGCGCCCGGTCTCGTGCTTGCTCGGGTACCAGTTCGGGCTGATGTAGCCGTCCGGCCCCTGGAACACCAGCAGCACTTCGGCGCCGTCCAGTCGCGCCAGTTCGTTGCCGCGGGCGACATGGCCGTGCAGCACCTCGCCGACCAGTTCGAACGGCAGGTGATTGGCCGTCAATCCGTCGGCCGCACGGGTCACCAGCGTGGCGAACGGATACGCGCGGATCAGTCCGTGCAGGGCTTCGACGCGGCTTTCCACGAAATGCTTCGGCGTGTACATGACGGCTCAGCCCTGCCCGATCAGCGAAGCCATCACCGCCTTCTGCACGTGCAGGCGGTTCTCGGCCTCGTCGATGGCGATGCAGGCGGGCGAATCCATCACCGCGTCGGTGGCCTTGATGTTCCGGCGCAGCGGCAGGCAGTGGCTGAACAGGCCGTGGTTGGTCAGCGCCATCTTCGCCTCGTCGACGATGAAGTGCCTGCTCACCTCGCGAACCGGCTTTTCCTGCTCCCAGCGGCCGAAGAACGGCAGCGCGCCCCAGCTCTTGGCGTAGACCACGTCGGCGCCGGCATAGGCCTCCTCGATGTCGTGGCTGACCTTCAGCGAGCCGCCGTTCTGCTCGGCGTTCAGACGGCCAAACGCCATGTAACGCTCGTCCAGCACGTAATCGGGCGTGGGGCACAGCAAGGTCACGTCCATGCCCAGCTTGGTCGCGATCAGCAGCGCGGAATTCGCCACCGCGGTATTCAGCGGCTTCGGATGATAGGTCCAGGTCAGCACGTACTTTTTGTTCTGCAGGTCGCCCAGGTGCTCCTTCAGCGCCAGCGCGTGGGCCAGCTCCTGGCAGGGGTGGGTGATCGTCTCCATGTTGATCACCGGCACCGTGGCGTACTGGGCGAACGCCTTGATCACCTTGTCCTGCCGGTCCACCGCCCAGTCCTGGAACTTCGGAAACGCGCGCACCGCGATCAGGTCGACGTAACGCGACAACACCCGCGCCACCTCGGCGATGTGCTCCTCGGTATCGCCGTCCATCACGCTGCCGGCCTCGAACTCGATCGGCCACGCGTCCTTGCCCGGCGCCAGCACGATCGCGTGGCCACCCAGTTGGAACGCACCCAGCTCGAAGCTGGTGCGCGTGCGCATCGAGGGGTTGAAGAACAGCAGCGCGATGGATTTGCCGGCCAGCTGCTGCCCGCGCGGCGAGCGCTTGAACACGGTGGCCTGCTCCAGCAGCGCATCGATCTCGGCGCGGCTGTAATCCTGGGTGGTCAAGAAATGCCGAATGGTCATGAAGTCGATGCCTTGTTGAAGAGTCCGGCCATGGACGGCCGGGGTGTTGCGGATGGATCCGCGTGAAATAAACCAACAAAAAACCCGGCGCGATGGCCGGGTTTTGTCGTCGATGCACATGAAACGCGTGCGACTGCCTACCCGGCCGAATGTCCATCCAGCGGTCGGCGCGCACGCGACGTCATGCCAGCAGCCGCGCGGGCGCTGGTCAGTACGGTGGCGGTATAGACGGCTGTGGACATGCGGGGTTCCAGGTAACGAGTGCGCATGATGGCGGCAATTTCGCTGCCGTGCAACAAAAAAATCGGGTCCCGGAAAAAGATCGCCGCCAACGGGTGGCGGCGACGGTCAGGCGGGCGAATCAGTCGGCGGGGTCGACCCGCACGCGCACGCGCAGGCGCTCGCCCGGGTCGTAGTTCAGGCGCGACGTATAGATCTCGCCGCGATAGCGGTATTCCACGTCGTAGCCGATGATCCGGCGCTGCTCGCTGATCGAGCTGACCTCGCGGCACTGGGTCTGGGTGGACTCGTATTCACTGCCGCGGCTGGATGCCCGGTTGCCGATGGCGCCGCCGGCGACGGCACCGGCGACGGTGGCGGCCTTGCGTCCATCGCCCTTGCCCACGGTGTTGCCCAGCACGCCGCCGATCACGGCGCCCAGCACCGTGCCGGCCGTGCTGTTGCCGCCCTCGCGGCGCACCACCGGCTGCTCGTAGCACTCCTGCCGCGGCACTTCGGTGCGGGTGACGCCCTGCACCGGGTCGGCCCGCAGCACGTCGGCCCAGCCGTAGTGGGTATTGTCATCGGCATTGGCGTAACGCCCATCCTGAGCGTGGACGCTTGTGGCCATCACGGCGAGTACCAGTGCACAAAGCCATGGCTTGGTCATGGCAGCCTCCCAATTGCAGAACGGCGGGCGCGCTTGCGCGCGTACTGGCAGCATTCCAGCAAATTGACACTGAATACACGCTTAGAACCCCTCCCGGCGGGACCTTGCGCGACTCGGTCGCTTACACCTTGTTAAGATGCCGCGCTGGCTGCGCGCTGTCGTGCGCCGCCCCACGCTGCGGACCCCACCGATGCCGATTTCGCTCTACAACAGCCTCACCCGCCGCACCGAACCGTTCGCTCCGCTCGACCCCGAGCGCGTGACGATCTACCTGTGCGGCCCCACCGTCTACAACTATGTGCATATCGGCAATGCGCGCGGGCCGGTGGTGTTCGACGTGCTGGTGCGCCTGCTGCGGCGGCACTATCCGCAGGTGGCGTACGCGCGCAACATCACCGACGTCGACGACAAGATCAACGCAGCTGCGCAGCAGCAGGGCGTGCCGATCGGCACGATCACCGAACGTTTCGCGCAGGCGTATCGCGAGGACATGGCCGTGCTCGGCGTGGCGCCGCCGGACATCGAGCCGCATGCCACCACCCACATCGGCCCGATCATCGCGATGATCGAAAGCCTGCTCGACGGCGGCCATGCCTACGCTGCCGAAGGCCACGTGCTGTTCGACGTCGGCTCCTTCCCGGCCTACGGCGAGCTGTCCGGCCGCGACACCGACGAGCTGATCGCCGGCTCGCGCGTCGACGTGGCGCCCTACAAGCGCAGCCCCGGCGACTTCGTGCTGTGGAAACCGTCCACGCCGGAGCTGCCCGGCTGGGGCAGCCCATGGGGCCGCGGCCGCCCCGGCTGGCACATCGAGTGCTCGGCGATGAGCGCAGCGCACCTGGGCGAGACCATCGACATCCACGCCGGCGGCATCGACCTGCTGTTCCCGCACCACGAGAACGAGATCGCCCAGTCCACCTGCGCGCACGGCGGCAAGACCTTCGCGCGCTGGTGGATGCACAACGGCATGCTCACCTTCGACGGCCGCAAGATGTCCAAGTCGCTGGGCAACGTGCTGCTGCTGCACGACCTGCTGGAACTGCACCCGCCCGAAGCGCTGCGCCTGCGCCTGCTGAGCGGCCACTACCGGCAGCCGCTGGACTGGTCCGAGGCGGCCATCGCCCAGGCGAGCAGCACGCTGGACGGCTGGTATCGCGTGCTGCGCGACCTGGCCATGGTCGAACTGCCGCCCGGCGAACTGCCGGTGCCCGAGCGCATCGAAACAGCCTTGTGCGACGACCTCAACACGCCGCAGGCGCTGGCCGAGCTGTCCGTACTGGCCGATGCCGCGCGCCAGTCCGGCAGCGCCGCGGCGAAAGCCGCGCTGCTCGGGGGCGGCGCCCTGCTCGGCCTGCTGCAGCAGGATGCGGAAGCCTGGTTCAGGCGTGGCGAGAGCACGGTCGACGCAGCGCACATCGAGGATCTGCTGCAACAGCGCCAGGCCGCCCGCGCCGCCCGCGATTTTGCGCGTGCCGACGCGATCCGCGACGAACTGGCGGCGATGCACATCGCGATCGAGGACAGCGCCCAGGGCACGCGCTGGAGCATCGCCAAGCCATGACGCACATGCAAGAGCACACCCTGTACGCGATGCCTTCCATCACGTGACGAAGAGCATCGCGCACAGGGTGCGCTCCTGCGCATTTCATTTCCCGCCCCGCTCCGCGCGATAATGGGCGCATGAACGCTACCGCCACCACCCGCGCCGAGCAGGCGCAGCAGGAGATCACCGAGGAATTCGCCTTCCTCGGCGACTGGACCGAACGCTACCAGTACCTGATCGATCTCGGCCGGCAGTTGCCGCCGTTCCCGGATGAGTACAAGACCGAGGCATACCGCGTGCACGGCTGCCAGTCGATGGTCTGGCTGGTGCCCAGTGGCGATGCGTCATGCATGCATTTCGAAGCGGCCAGCGACTCGGCGATCGTGTCGGGCCTGATCGCGCTGGTGCTGCGCGTCTACTCCGACCGCCCGGCCGCGGAGATCCTCGTCACCGAGCCGGCCTTCATCGGCACGATCGGCCTGGCCAAGCACCTCTCGCCGACCCGCTCGAACGGTTTGGCCGCGATGCTGGCCAAATTGAAGGGCTACGCCGCCGCGGCGGGCGGCGGCTGATCGCACGAAGCGGAGACGCCACGCACCTTTTGCTCTCTTCGCCGCATTGCCTATCGCCCGCAACGGTGCTCGCTGCGCACCGCACGGCGTCGATCCACTGCAGTGTTGACGCCATTTGTGAAAATGAGAATAATTCGCAACATCTTGCTGGCTGCTTCCGGCCGGCAACGATGAAAGCGTTCCATCCGTTCGCCGCGGCCTGAGCCAGCCAGCGCCACGCCGGCCCGGCGCCATCCCCTGTGTGCTCATCGCGCCCCCGCGAGGGACGCGCGTGGCCCACGGCTGCCCAGGATTTCGCCATGCGCCTGCTGCCTCTCTCCCTCGCCCTGCTCGCCATCCTGGGCTCGCCCCGGGCCGTTGCCGACGAAGCTTCCGCCGACCAAGCCAAGCTGCTGCCCGGCGTCAACGTGCAGGCCACCCATCCCGGCGATTACCGCGTGCCGGACGCCACCAGCGCCACCAAAATCGACGCCGCCCTGCGCGACGTGCCGCAGACGGTGAACGTGGTGCCGGCCAGCGTGCTGCGCGACCAGCACGCCACGTCGATGCAGGATGCACTGAAGAACGTGCCCGGCGTCGGCTTCTCGACCGGTGACGGCCAGCGCGACCAGGTCTCCATCCGCGGCTTCACCGCGATCGCGGACCAGTTCGTCGACGGCCTGCGCGACGATGCGCTGTACTTCCGCGACCTCTCCAACATTGAGCGCATCGAGGTGCTGAAGGGACCGGCGTCGGTGCTGTACGGGCGTGGCTCGTCGGGCGGCCTGATCAATCGCATCACCCGGCAGCCCGGCACTGACGGTGGCCAGCTCGCGCTCAGCTACGGCAGCTGGGCCGATCGCCGCGGCGAGCTGGACGTCGGGCGGCGCTTTGGCGACGCCGGCAGCGCGTGGCGTCTCACCGGCGCGGTCGAGGATGCCAACGGCTACCGCGACCCGCAGTTCCTCAAACGCCGTGCCGTGGCTCCCTCGGTGCTGCTGCACCCCGGCAGCGACACCACGCTGCTGCAGGCCGATTACCTAAAGGACCGCCGTGTCACCGATTTCGGCATTCCGGCCTGGCACGGACGCCCGGTCGACGTGCCGAGGGGCACCTACTACGGCGCGGCCAATGCGCGCGACGTCGACACCAGCGAGTCCACCGTGAGCTCGACCACCGCAACCCTGACCCACGCCTTCAGCGACGACCTGACCCTGCGCAACGCCACACGCTGGTACGACTACAAGCTCGACCGCAACAATACGCTTCCGGGCAGCGTCGACGAAAGCGCGCGAACCGTTTCGCTCAACCGCTCCAACGTGGATCGGCACGAACACGGCTGGTTCAACCAGACCGAACTCAGCCAGCACCTGGCCGGCGACGCGCTCAGCCATGACCTGCTCTACGGCCTGGAACTGGGGCGGCAGGACAAGGCCCTGCTCAATCGCAGCGCCAGCGGCGTGGCGGTGGTCGACCTGTTCCATCCCGTGCTGCCGGTGTTGCCGCTGCAGGTGTCTCGCGCGCCGGCCGCCGACAACCTCGGCATCTTCGACGCCAGCGCCGTCTACCTGCAGGATCTGCTGAGCCTGGGCTCGCAGTGGAAGGCCCTGCTCGGCGTGCGCTACGACCGCTTTCGCCAGCGTACGGAAAATCACCTGCCGGGCCAGCGCAACCTCGCGCGCACCGACAAGGCGCTGAGCCCGCGCGCGGGCGTGGTCTGGCAGCCTTCGGCCACGCAGTCCTACTACCTGTCCTGGAGCCGTTCGTTCCAGCCTTCCGGCGAGGCGTTCGCGCTCGCCGCGAGCAATGCGGACATCGCACCGGAGCGCACGCACAACACCGAGGTCGGGGCGAAATACGACCTGTTGGATGGACGCGTCACCTTCAACGCCGCGCTCTTCGAGCTGGAACGCAGCGGCATCAAGGCCACCGATCCGGTCACGCACAAAGTGCTGCCGATCGGCACGCAACGCACGCGCGGCGTCGAGCTCAGCGCCGCCGCGGACCTGGCGGACGGCTGGCGCCTGCTCGCCGGCTACGCCTGGCTGGATGCGCGCGTCATCCGTTCCGTGGCGATGGATGCCGGGCGTCCGGTCCAGGGCAAGCGCGCCACCCTCACCCCGCGCAACAGCGGCAACCTGTGGATCACCCACGCGTTTGCGCAGCGCTGGCAACTGGGCGGCGGCCTGAACCTGGTCGGTGCGCGACAGGCCAACCCGGGCAACACGGTGACCCTGCCCGGCTACGTGACCGCCGACCTCATGGCGCAGTACCGCACCGGGCCGGTCTCGCTGCAGCTCAACCTGACCAACCTGTTCGACACGCGCTACATCGTGTCCGCCCACGGCACCAGCCCGAACCTCAACCTGCCGGGTGCGCCGCGTGGCGCGAACCTGACCTTGCGCTACCAGTTCTAGCGTCGAGCCCGCCCGGGAAAACAAAACCCCCGAGCCACGAGGCTCGGGGGTTTTGCTGATCTTGGATGCGGACAACGACGCCATCCCCGGCCGCAGGGACGGCGCGGTGATCAGTCGCCCATCTGTTTTTGCAGGTGCTCGCGACGCTCCTGCGCGTCCAGCGACAGCGTGGCGATCGGGCGAGCGTCGAGGCGGTCGATGCCGATTTCCTCGTCGGTCTCCTCGCAGAAGCCGTAGCTGCCTTCCTCGATCCGGCGCAGCGCCTTGTCGATCTTCGAGATCAGCTTGCGGTAGCGGTCGCGGGTACGCAGCTCCAGCGAATTCTCGGTCTCGCGGGTGGCACGCTCGGCTTCGTCGCCGACGTCGCGCACCTCCTCACGCAGGTTGTCCATGGTCTGGCGCGACTCTTCCACCAGCTGGTCGCGCCAGTCGCGCAGCTTGTTGCGGAAGTAGGCCAGATGCATCGGGTTCATGTACTCCTCGCTCGGCGAGGGGTGGTAACCCTTGGGCAACGTGATGTTGCTGGTGGACGGCAGCGCGTATCGCCCGTCTTCGCGGGTGATGCCGTTGTCGAGTTTCTTTGCAGCGGATTTATTCATTGAGGACGACGAGTTTTTCGGGCTTTTGGGGGAAGAGGCATGGCCCGCGGCGGCCGGGGCTGCACGCGGTGTCACCATGGCGGTTGCACTCGCCACCTTGCCCTTGAACAGGGTGCTGGCGGGTGCCGGGGATACGCTTTTGACAGCCGCCAGTACCGGCTTGACGACAGGTTTTGCAGCAGGTTTTGCGACGGGTTTTGCAGCCGGCCTGGTTTCCGGCTTGGCGACCTGTTTCGCCACGGTCTTGGCCGGCGGCGCCTTGCCGGCGACCACCCGCGTCGCCGGCTTCGCTGCCGTTTTCGCAGCGGCGCCATTCGCCGGCCGGATGTTCCGAGTGACCGCCTTTTTCGCGGGTGCCTTCTTCGCTACCGGTTTCGTCGCGACCGGTTTCTTCGCTACGACTTTTTTCGCCACCACCTTCTTGACCGCGGCTTTCTTCACGGCCGCCTTCTTCGCGGCTGGTTTCTTCGCGGCTGGTTTCTTCACGGCTGGTTTCTTCGCGGCGGGTTTCTTCGCGGATGACTTGGCAACGGCCTTCCCGGCCACGGGCTTGGCGAGCGTTTTCTTCGCAGCGGCCGGCCGGGTGGCGGCCTTCTTCGGCGCCGCCTTGCCGTTCGCGCCGCGAACGGTCTTCGCGGCTGCCTTGCCGGCGCTCTTCACGGTTCGCCCCTTGCTCGCCGCCGCCCTGGCCGCGCCGGCGGTCCTGGCCGCTGTCGAAGTCTTGCCCTTCTGCGCCTTGGCGGCGGTCGAACTACGCGTCGTTTTCGCCATATCCCTTCACCGTTTTTGGCCGTGGCGGCCGGGTGTTATAGCCCATGTGTCCTACACCAGCAAGCTCGCATCTGGAATACTTGTACCACTACCCGCCGCTGGCCGCTTCGGCACCGTGAACGTCCTGACCCGATTGATACTGTGGATGCTGCGTTTGTACAAGCGCTGGCTCAGTCCCCTGCTGGGTCCGCGCTGCCGCTTCCACCCCAGCTGCTCCGATTATGCACGCATTGCGGTCACCCGCTTCGGCCCATGGCGCGGCAGCCTGCTGGCTGGCTGGCGCCTGCTGCGCTGCCAGCCGCTGTGCGAGGGCGGCGAGGACCCGGTGCCCGAGCACTTCCATTTTTCCCGCTGCCGCCACCGGGGACATTCTCCCGAGGCGCACTGAGCGTTCTGGAATGCGGACTCGTCGCCACAAGGCCGCCGTCCCCACGCTGTCTCGCGTGAAGCACGGTTACCTCGGGATGGCCGCCGATGCCGGGCCGGCGCAAGCGGCAGCAATCGTCACGGCGTGGAGCCGTAGCCGCCTTCCACACCCTTGCTTGCGTAGGCCACGGCGTCATGCGGGTGCAGGCTTTCCTGGTGCTCGACGCGGATGTGGAAATCGCCCAGCGCGGCATCGGCATCGAGTGCCTTCTGGATGCGCCGGGCGGCGTCTTCGCAGAACATCAGGTTGCCGCCGTTGGCCAGCGCGAAGGCCTGCTCGTCCTCACGTTTCACTGCCGTCTGCACCGGTGTGCCGAGCGCGCGCTCGACGCGGTCGATCAGGCCGATCAGGTTGAAGCCCGCGCCGATCACCGGGCGGATGCGCAGCCGCGCCACGCTGCGCTGGGCATGCGGCGTGGCGACGATGCCCTTCTCGCTGCCGAGCCAGGCCAGCACCGCGGCATGGTCGAGCGGCTTGCCGGCATCGAAGTCGCTGGCGAACTGGTCCTGGATCAGCTGGCGCGACAACGCGGCGGAGGCCGGGCAAGTGGAGGAATAGACCACCTCGGTGCCGAACTCGAGCAGGAACTCGTCACCGGTGAGGCTGGCCTCGATGCACACCGGGTACGCGCGCCAGCCGCTGTTGGCGCTTTTCAGCGCGGGACGGCGCACCAGGTGCTCGAAACGGATGCTGAGGCAGGCGCGGTCGGACAGATCCTTGTGCGATTCGAGGAACCCGCGCAGCAGCGCATGCAGCATCGACGCATTCAACGTCTGCGTGCTCAGCGCTTGCTCGACCTGCAGGTACAGCCGCGACATGTGGATGCCGCGCTTGTCCGGCCGGTTCAGATTGACGAAGGCGCCGACCCGGGCACTGGAACGCTGCGCGTGGCCATCGCCGGCGTCGAACAACACCGGCACCTGGATGTCGGCCATGCCGACCCAGTCCAGCGCACCGGCAAGATGCGGCTGCGCGTGCACGGCGACATCGGGCAACAGGCGGGCGGTGTTTTCCTGGTTCGGCATGGCGGGGAATCCTGGCATCGGCGAGCGGTCGCCGTGAAGCAGACAATCTTGGGGCAGGCGGGCGGCCACGCAATAGTGGCGTGGCGGAAACACTGCGTCCGTGGCCGTTTTACGCCACGTAGCGGCGCCATGCACGTGCGGCCTGCCAGGCCTGCAGCGCGGTGGTCAGCGCGGTACGCGACTGGCCGGCCTGCAGCACCGCCAGCGCGTCGCCGGCGCGCGCCGCGCGTCGCGCCAGGCCACAGGCGTGACGCGATTCCAGCGCGCGAAACACGCTGAGCGACCCGGCCAGCGTGGCCGACTCCTGCCAGCTGGCCAGCAGGTCGTCCAGTTGCGCCTTGATCGCCTGCTGCCGCGCCGCGCCGTGGCTGCGCAACTGCACGCGACTCAGGCCATGCCGCGCCAGCCGCGCCATCGGCAGCGGCAGGCGGTCGCGCTCGACATCCTGCGGCAAGCGCAACAGCGCATGCAGCAAATGGTTCAGCACGGCCACCCGCGATGCCCGCGCCGGCGACGCCTCGGCGCCATACCACCAGGCGGTTTCCAGTGCGGCCAGCGCACCGTGCAGCGGCAACGCCGCCTCGACCTGCGCGGGGAAGTCGGCGGCGGTGCCCTGCTCCAGTTGCGCCATCGCGGCCAGTACCGGCGCCAGCCACAGCTCGCTGGCGATGGCATGCGCGCGCTCGTCGTCGAACAGCACCTGGCTCAGCGGATGGCGTCCGCCGCTGGCCGGCGCGCCGGCCAGCTCCTCGGCCCACCAGTTGAGCTTGGCGGTGGCCACCTGCGGCTCGCGAATGCCGTAGGCGGCGCCGAGCAGTTCCTGTTCCAGCGCGGCCAGCGCGATGTGGCCGGGGTAGCGCCGGCCGTCGACGAAGGCCAGCGCCACGCGCTGGCGCGGCTGCACCGCCAGCCACTTGTCGATGAAGCCCTGCAGCACCGCGTTCTGTTCGACCAATTCGATCATGCCGACACCGGTTGCAATTTCAGCAGTTCGGCCAGCTCGGCCGGATGGTCCAGCACGGCGTCGGCTCCCCACGTGTGCGGATCGCCGCCATCGAGGTAGCCCCAGCTCACCGCCACCGTGTACAGGCCGGCGGCCGCGCCGGCCTGCACGTCGCGGCGATCGTCGCCGACGAACAGGCTTTGCGCAGGCGCTACGCCGGCGCGTTCGCAAGCCAGCAGCACCGGCGCCGGATCGGGTTTCTTCACGGCCAGGGTGTCGCCGCACACCACCGCGTCGACGCGCCCGGCCCAGCCAATGCGCGCCACCAGCTCATCGGCGAGGAAGCCCGCCTTGTTGGTGACGATGCCCCAGCGCAGGCCGTGTGCCTCGATCCGCGCCAGCAGCTCGTCGATACCCTCGAACGCACGCGTCTGCCGCACCATAACGTCCTGGTACAACTGCAGGTAGCGTGGCACCAGCGCGACCAGCCCGTCTTCGCCGCGATCGGCGAACGCGCAGCGCAGCACCGCACGCGCACCGCGCGAAACCACCTCGCGCACCGGCGCATACGGCGGTGGCGGCACGCCCTCTTCCGCGCACTGCACCTGCAAGGCGGCGTACAGGTCGGGTGCGCTGTCCAGCAAGGTGCCGTCGAGGTCGAACAGCACGCCCTGGATGTTTCCGGGCAAGGGCTTCATGCCGGTTTGCGTGCGCTGAGCACGTAGTTGACCGCGGTGGTCGAACTCAACCGGGCCTTGCGGTTGAGCGGGTTGTAGGCCAGCCCGGAGACGTCCTCCAGCTCCAGCCCGGCGTGGCGCAGCAGGCGGCCCAGCTCGGACGGCTTGAGGAACTGCGCGTAGTGATGGGTGCCGCGCGGCAGCAGGCGCATCACGTATTCCGCACCCACGATCGCCGCGCCGAACGCGGCCGGCGTGCGGTTGAGGGTGGACATGAACAGCCGCCCGCCCGGCTTCAGCAGCGCGGCCAGGTCGTTCACCAGCGCCGCCGGGTCGGGCACATGCTCGATCAGCTCCATGCAACACACCGCGTCGAAACCTGCCGGCTCGGCCGCAGCCAACTCGGCCGAGGACTGCACGCGGTAGTCGACATCGAGCCCGGACTCATGCAGGTGCAGCTTCGCGACATCGATCACCTTCTCGCCCAGGTCGATGCCGGTGACCTTCGCACCAGCGCGCGCCAGCGCCTCGCTGAGCAGGCCGCCGCCGCAACCGACGTCGGCCACGTTCGCCCCGCGCAGGTCGACGCGGACAGCGACATAGGCGGCGCGCACCGGATTGAGGTCGTGCAGTGGGCGCGACTCGCCGTCGGGATCCCACCAGCGTGCCGCCAGGCTGTCGAAGCGGGCGATCTCGTCGGGGTTGACGTTGGCGGCGGTCATGTTCGAGTCCACGGTGAACCTGTGAGTTTATTGGAAAGTGCGGCCATGGATGGCCGCTTCCTGATTTTCGCACCCATGGAGGAGCGCAAAGATCAAACCACCTGCCACTCGTACACCGTGATGTCCCAGCCGCCGCTGACGTGGGCGGGATCGTCGTGCACGATCGCGGTCGCCTCGGCGAGGTCGGCCGCGTGCAGCAGGTAGGCGCCGCCGGACTTGTCGCTGAAGCCGCCGGACAGTTCCACCCGGCCTTCTGCACGCAAGCCCTGCAGGAACGCCAGGTGCAGCGGCACCACCGCCGGGTCGAGGTGCGGCCGGCGGATCAGCAGGACCAGGTAACGGTTCATCGAAAGACTCCGGTTCAGGCCGAGGCAATGCGTTCGCGCCAGGCGTGCGTGCGCTCCAGGATCGCGGCGGTGTCCATGCCGGTCAGTTCGCGCGCGGCCAGCTTGCGCTTGCCGGCGATCCACACGTCGCTGACCTGGTGGCGGCCGGTGGCGTAGACCAGCTGCGAGACGACGTGGAACAGCGGCTGGGTTTCCAGGTCGCTCAATCGCACGGCGGCGAAGTCGGCCTGCTTGCCGACTTCGATCGAGCCGATCTTCGCCTCCAGTCCGACCGCCCTGGCGCCGTTGAGCGTGGCCGCGCGCAGCGCGAACGCCGCATCGAACGCGGCAGCGTCGCCGGCCACCGCCTTGGCCAGCAGCGCGGCAGTGCGCATCTCGCCGAACATGTCCAGGTCGTTGTTGGAGGCACAGCCGTCGGTGCCGAGCGCCACGTTGACGCCGGCCGCGCGCAGCTTTTCGGCCGGACAGAAGCCGGAAGCGAGCTTGAGGTTGGACTCCGGGCAGTGCACCACCGACACGCCGGCGGCAGCGCAGGCGGCGATCTCGCCGTCGGTCAGCTGGGTCATGTGCACCGCGATCAGGCGGTCGTTGACCAGGCCCAGTTTCTGCAGGCGCTGGAACGGACGCAGGCCACTCTTGGCCTTCTCGTCCTCGACCTCGTGCGCGGTCTCGTGCGTATGCAGATGCACCGGGATGTCGAGCTGGTCGGACAGCACGCGGATGCGCTCGAAGCTCTCGTCCGACACCGTGTACGGCGCGTGCGGCACGAACGCGGTGCTGATCAGGCCGTCGCCGCGGAAGCTGTCGTGCACTTCGCCGGCGCGCTCGAAGTATTCGTCCTGGCTCTTCGCCCATGCGGTGGGGAACTCGATCACCGGCAGGCCGACCACCGCGCGGAAACCCAGCTTGCGGTAGGTGGCGCCGATCACGTCGGGGAAGAAATAGTTCTCGTTGGCGCAGGTGGTGCCACCGCGCAGCATTTCGGCCACCGCCAGCTCGACGCCATCGCGCACGAACTCCGGCCCCATCACCTTCGCCTCGGCCGGCCAGATGTGCTGCTGCAGCCATACCATCAGCGGCAGGTCGTCGGCCAGGCCGCGCAGCAGGGTCATCGGGTTGTGCGTGTGGCTGTTGACCAGGCCGGGGATCAGCGCGTGCTCGGCAAGCGAAACGCGCTCGCGCGGCGCGTAGGCGGCATGCGCCTCGGCGATCGGCAGCAGTGCCGCGATGCGCCCGTCCTGCACCACCACCGCATGGTTCTCCAGCACCACGGCATGCGGCTCGACCGGCACCACCCAGCGGGCTTCAATGAGGAGGTCGACGGGCTGGGGGGGCTGGTTCATCGTTCACTCACTGTGCAAGGGGTGGACACGAGAAAGGGCGGTGCACCGTGCAGCGCCCGCCCCATGTCCGTCATCCCGGACCAGGTCCGGATCCCATGTTGCTGCGGCTGCTTGTGCAAAGAGTGAGGCGCGCTGCGCACGAGTGTTTCACTGGATCCCGGCTTGCACCGGGATGACGCACCGGCAACGGCGCGGGCGAATGCCCGCGCGCCGGTTCGTCACTTGACGCGGCTGACGTATTCACCGGTGCGGGTGTCGACCTTGATCACCTCGTCCTGGCCTACGAACAGCGGCACGCGAACCACCGCGCCGGTCTCCAGCTTGGCCGGCTTGCCGCCGCCGCCGGAGGTATCGCCGCGCACGCCCGGATCGGTCTCGACGATCTTCAGCTCGACGAAGTTCGGCGGCTGCACCGCGATCGGCCGGCCGTTCCACAGCGTCACCACGCACTCCTCCTCGCCCTTCAGCCACTTCGCGGCGTCGCCGGCGGCCGCCTTGTCGGCCTGATGCTGCTCGAACGTCTCCTGCTGCATGAAGTGCCAGAACTCGCCGTCGCTGTAGAGGTACTGCATGTCGGTATCGGCCACGTCAGCGCCTTCGAACGACTCGCTCGACTTCAGCGTCTTCTCGGTGGTGCGGCCGTTGAGCAGGTTGCGGATGCGGATGCGGGTGAACGCCTGCCCCTTGCCCGGCTTGATGAACTCCGCCTCGACGATGACGTAGGGATCGCCGTCGACGATGATCTTCACCCCGTTCTTGACGTCGTTGAGACCGTAAGTGGCCATGCAGTGAGCTCCGATATGTGAATTTCAATGTTCAAGGGCCCGAAACGGGCCCTTGCGCCGCTGCCGGCAGCTAAAATAGGTGGTTTGACGGGCCGGCCGGCCCAGACAAGGCCACACATGATAACCGCAAGCCCTGCCGCACGCATTACACCGGACGCCCCGGCCGCCGACTGGCGCCAGCTGTGGCGCGAAGCCGTCACCGACGCTGGCGAACTGCTGGACCTGCTCGGACTGCAGCACCTCGCCGACCAGCTGCCGCCGGCAGACGCCGGTTTCCAGCTGCGCGTGCCGCGCGGCTTCGTCGCCCGCATGCGCCATGGCGACCCGCGCGACCCGCTGCTGCTGCAGGTGCTGCCGCAACTGGCCGAGCTGGACGAGGTGCCCGGCTTCGTCGTCGACGCAGTCGGCGACATGGCGGCGCGCGAGGCACGCGGCGTGCTGCACAAGTACGCGGGCCGCGCCCTGCTGATCGCCAGCGGCAGCTGTGCGGTGAATTGCCGCTACTGCTTCCGTCGCCACTTTCCCTACGGTGAGGAAATGGCCGCCAGCAACCACTGGCGGGAGGCACTGGAGCACTTGCGCCGCACGCCGTCGATCAACGAGCTGATCCTCTCCGGCGGCGACCCCCTGTCGCTGGCCACCGGCAAGCTGGAGGAGCTGACGCAGGAACTGGCCGACATCCCCCACGTGACCCGCCTGCGCATCCACAGCCGCCTGCCCGTGGTGCTGCCCGAGCGCATCGACGACGCCTTCATCCACTGGCTGGCGTCGCTGCCCCTGCAAAAAGTGGTGGTGCTGCACGCCAACCACGCGAACGAGCTCGACGCCAGCGTGGACGCTGCCTGTGCCAGGCTGCGCGAAGCCGGCGCCACGCTGCTGAACCAGTCGGTGCTGCTCAAGGGGGTGAACGACGGTGCCGATACCCTGGCCGACCTATCCGAGCGGCTGTTCGCCGCCGGCGTGCTGCCGTACTACCTGCACCAGCTCGACCGCGTGCAGGGCACGGCGCACTTCGAGGTCGACGACAGCCGCGCACTGGCGCTGATGGAGGCCCTGCGTGCCCGCCTGCCGGGCTACCTGGTGCCCCGGCTGGTACGCGAGGTGGGCGGCGACGCCTCCAAGCGTCCCCTGTAAACCGGGCAGCGGTGCCTGTTGCACGGTTTTCCCGCTGGCGGCTGCCGGCGGAATCCGTTACAAACAGTCATCGCGGCTGAATGCGCAGACCGCCCGGTACCGCCTGCGATGATCAACGGACAGCATCACGCCCCATGAAAAAAGATTACGTCATCAAGATCCTCTTCGTCGAAAGCTCGCTGGAAGAGGCCGAGCAGATCATCAGCCTGTTGCGCAATACCGGCATTGCCGTGCGGCCGGCCCGTGCCACCAATGTGGAACAGATGCAGGCTGCGGTGAACGAGCTGGAACCGGACGTGGTGATGTTCGACCCGGCGATCACCAGCATCAGCCTGGAGGACGCCGTCAAAGTGCTCGATGCCTACGGCCGCGACTACTCGCTGCTGGGCCTGGTCAACTCGATCGACAACCAAGTTGTGGCAGAGCTGTTCGTGCATGGCGCCCGCGGCGTCGCCTCGCGCAGCCAGCCGAAGCAGCTGATCGCGGTACTGCAGCGCGAGTTCGACTCGCTGCAGACGCGCCGCCAGGTGCGCCGCCTGGAGACCGCCCTGCGCGAATCGGAGCGGCGCTGCGACGCGCTGCTCGACTCGTCCACCGACGCGATCGCGTACGTGCACGAGGGCATGCACGTGCGCGCCAACCAGGCCTACCTGGAAACGTTCGGCTACGACAGCTTCGACGACCTGCTCGGGCTGCCGGTGCTGGACATGATCGACTCGACCCATGCCGACGAGTTCAAGGCCCTGCTGCGCGGCCACGCACGGCAGGAGAAGACGCCGTCCCAGCTCACCCTGCATGCGCGCCGCGCCGACGGCAGCCAGTTCGACGCCACGGTGGAGTTCGCGCCGGCCACGTTCGAGGGCGAACCCTGCCTGCAGATCGTGTTCCGTCGCCAGCAGGTCGACCAGGCCGTGCTGGAGCAACTGCAGCGCGACCCGGTCACCGGCCTGTTCAATCGCGCCCGCATGCTGGAATCCATCGACGACGCCGTCACCGCGGCGGCCAAGGGCAAGAAGGGCCAGTCGCTGCTGCTGATCGAGCCGGACAACTGGGCTTCGCTGGTGGGCGGCATCGGCCTGGGCAAGGCCGACGAACTGCTGGCCGGATTCGCCGACCGTATCCGCATGCTGCTCGGCGCCGACGACGTCGCCGGCATGCTCGCCGAACACACCCTGGGCGTGGTGCTCGACTCGCGCCCGGACGAGGCGATCAGGGAGTGGATCGCCAAGTTGCAGCACAGCGTCAGCAACGAGATCTTCGACGCCGGCTCGCGCTCGATCACGGTCACCGCCAGCATCGGCGGCAGCCTGCTGGGCGAGAAGAACGCGAACACCGAACTGTTGCTCAACCAGGCCAGCCAGGCCCTGCGCACCGCGCAGAGCCTCGGCGGCAGCCAGGTGGAACTGCACGACCCGGCCGCGCGCGAGAAGGCCGACGAGGAACGCGAGCGCTACTGGCTGGAACTGCTGCGCAACGCACTCACCGGCGAAGGCCTGCTGCTCTACCACCAGCAGACCATCAGCCTGCAGGACGCCGAGGGCGACTATTCGGAAATCCTGTTGCGCATGAACGGCCCGCAGGGCGAGGTGTTGCCCGGCTTCTTCATGCCGATCGCCGAAAAACACGGCCTCACCGGCGCAATCGACCGTTGGGTATTCGACCAGACCATCAAGGCGCTGCAGGATCGTGAAGGCCAGGGCCAGCAGACCACGTTCTTCGTCAAGCTCACTGCTGCCTCGCTGCAGGACGACACCCTGCTGGCGTGGCTGGGCGATCGGCTCAAGCTGGCGGGGCTGAAGCGCGGCCAGCTGGTGCTGGAGATGACCGAGAGCAAGGTGATGACCCTGCTGCGCCCGGCCCAGGAGTTCGTCAACGGCTGGAAGAAGCTGGGCGGCCGCTTCGCGCTTGAGCAGTTCGGCTCGGGCCTGAACTCGTTCCAGTTGCTCAACCACATCGACGCGGACTACCTGAAGATCGACCGCAGCTACATGGCCGACTTGCCGCAGCACCCGGAAAGCCAGAAGAAGGTCTCCGAAATCTGCCTGCAGGCCCACGAGCTGAAGCGTCAGACCATCGCCGAATGGGTCGAGGACGCCACCAGTACCTCGCTGCTGTTCGCCTGCGGCGTGGATTTCGTGCAGGGCAACTTCCTGCAGCAGCCGCAGCGCCTGGAGTAACCCCTTCCGGCAAAACCTGCCGCACGCCACCCCGCAAGCACGAAAAAACCCGCGGATCGCTCCGCGGGTTTTTCATGCAGCGATGGCGCAGCGGATTACTCGGCGGCGGCAGCCTTCGCGTTCGCCTTGGCGGCGGCGGCAGCGGCGACGTCTTCCTTGATGCGGGCGGCCTTGCCTTCCAGGCCACGCAGGTAGTACAGCTTGGCGCCGCGCACCTTGCCCCTGCGCTTCACGGTCACCGAGTCGATGGCCGGGCTGTGCGCCTGGAACACGCGCTCCACGCCGGTGCCATGCGAGATCTTGCGCACGGTGAAGGCCGAATGCAGGCCGCGGCTGCGCTTGGCGATGACGATGCCCTCGAACGCCTGCACGCGCTCGCGGTTGCCTTCCTTCACCTTGACGTTGACCACCACGGTGTCGCCGGGGCTGAATTCCGGCAGCTGGCGGGTGATCTGCTCGGATTCGAACTGTTCAATGATCTTGTTCATGGCGCACCTGTCGGTTCACTTCAGCGATATCAATGCTGCGGTCGTCATTCGGCCGCATCGTCTTGCCGCAAACGCCCGGCTTGGGCATGTTCGCGGCGGAATTCATCCAGCAAGGCCCGGGATGCCGCATCCAGTCCACGCTGTGACAACAAGTCCGGGCGGCGCAACCAGGTGCGTCCCAGCGACTGCTTCAGGCGCCAGCGGGCAATTGCCGCGTGGTCGCCGGACAGCAGCACGTCCGGCACGCTACCCAGTGCATCGTGCACCGGCCTCGCATAGTGCGGGCAATCCAGCAGGCCGTCGGCGAACGAATCCTGTTCGGCCGACTGTGCATCGTGCAACGCACCTTCCTGCAAGCGCCCCACCGCGTCGATGACCACCGCCGCGGCGAGCTCGCCGCCGGACAGCACATAATCGCCGATGGAAAGCTCCTCGTCGACCTCGTGCGCCAGCAGACGCTCGTCCACACCTTCGTAACGCCCGCAGAGCAGAGCGATGCGCGGCAACTTCGCCAGCGCCTCCACCCGGCCCTGCGTCAGCCGCACTCCCTGCGGACTGAGATAAACCAGATGCACCGGTTCCGGTGCCGCCGCGCGCATGGCCGCCAGGGTCGTGCGCAACGGCTCGATCATCATCACCATCCCGGGACCGCCGCCATACGAGCCGCTGTCCACGCTGCGGTGCTTGTCGGTGGCGTAGTCGCGCGGGTTCCAGGTTTCCACCTGCAGCAGCTCGCGTTGCTGCGCGCGTCCCACCACACCGACGGCGGCGCACTGGCGCACGAAGTCGGGAAACAGGCTGACGACATCGATGCGCATGATCCTCGACCCCCTCAGCCCGCGACCCGGCGACGTCAGAACTCGGGATCCCAGTCCACCACCATGCGCCCTGCGGACAAGTCCACCGAACGCACATACGAACCCTGGACGAAGGGGACCAGCCGCTCGCGCTCGCCGTCCCTCACCACCACCACATCGTTGGCACCGGTGGCGAACAGGTGACTGACCCGCCCCAGCTTCACGCCTTCCGTGGTGACGACCTCAAGTCCTTCGAGATCGACCCAGTAATACTCGCCTTGCGCCGGCGGCGGCAGCTGCTCGCGGGCGACATGGATGTCGGCACCGACCAGCGCCGCTGCCTGCTCCCGGTCGTCCACCCCGGGCAGATGGGCCACCATGCCCTTGCCCTGCGCACGACCCCTCACTCCGCTGACCTGCGTCTCCGTGCCGGGCGCGGCACCGAGCAGCCACGGCTGGTAGTCGAAGATGCGCATGCGCGGCTCGGCGAAGGATTCGATCTTCAGCCAGCCCTGCACGCCATACAGCCCGACGATGCGTCCGATCAGGACGCGCCGACCGGCTGCCGCCACTTCAGGCAGCCTGCTGCTTGCCGGCTTCCTTGACCAGGGCGGCGACCTTGTCGGTCAACTGGGCACCCTTGCCGACCCACTCCTGCACGCGCGCGACGTTCAGCTCAAGGCGCTTGTCCTTGCCCGCCGCGACCGGGTTGTAGAAGCCCACGTTCTCGATGTTGCGGCCGTCGCGCTTGTTGCGCTGATCGGTCACGACGACGTGGTAGAACGGACGGCCCTTGGCGCCACCGCGCGAAAGACGAATCTTGACCATGGTAAAACTCCAGAATTGCCGAATCAGCGGCAGGCGCACGAGAGTCGTGCGCGGTAAACGGGGTATTTTAGGGGCGTAATCGGGAAAAGGGAATAGGGCATCGGAAAAGCAGCCTCGGACTGCGCCGCCGCCCTCAGCGCATCGGCGGCAGCCCGCCCATGCCGCCCATGCCCTTCATGGCGCCGCGCATCTGCCGCAGCAGGCCCTTGCTGCCACCCTTGGACAGCTTGGACATCATCTTTTCCATCTGCATGTACTGCTTCAGCAGGCGGTTGACGTCGGCCGGCTGGGTGCCTGAACCGCGCGCCACGCGGGCGCGGCGCGAGCCGTTCAGCAAATCCGGATGGCGGCGCTCCTTCTTCGTCATCGAGCTGATGATCGCGATCATGCGCTTCATCTCGCCATCGTTCACTTTCGATTTGACGCTGTCCGGCAGGCTGGACACGCCGGGCAGCTTGTCCATCAGGCCGGCCAGGCCGCCCATGTTGCCCATCTGCTCCAACTGGTCCTTCATGTCGTTCAGGTCGAAGCGCTTGCCCTTCATCACCTTCTGGGCCAGCTTCTGCGCCTTGTCCTGGTCGACCTTGCGCTCGACCTCCTCGACCAGCGACAGCACGTCGCCCATGCCGAGGATGCGCTGGGCCAGGCGATCCGGGTGGAACGGCTCCAGCGCGTCGCTCTTCTCGCCGGCGCCGAGGAACTTGATCGGCTTGCCGGTGACGTAGCGCACCGACAGCGCGGCACCGCCGCGGGCGTCGCCGTCGGTCTTGGTCAGGATCACGCCGGTCAGCGGCAGCGCCTCGTTGAATGCCTTGGCGGTGTTGGCGGCGTCCTGGCCGGTCATTGAATCGACCACGAACAGGGTCTCGATCGGCGTGACCGCGGCGTGCAGCGCCTTGATCTCGGCCATCATCGCCTCGTCCACGTGCAGGCGGCCGGCGGTATCGACCAGCAGCACATCGACCACCTCGCGCCGCGCAGCGGCGATCGCGTCCCTGGCGATCTGCACCGGATCCTGACCCGCCGCGGACGGGAAGAACTTCACCCCGACCTGCTCGGCCAGCGTGCGCAACTGCTCGATGGCGGCCGGGCGGTAGACGTCGCAGCTGACCACCATCACCTTTTTCTTCTTGCGCTCGGTCAGCAATCGCGCCAGCTTGGCCACCGTGGTGGTCTTGCCGGCGCCCTGCAGGCCGGCCATCAGCACCACGGCCGGCGGCTGCTGGGCCAGGTTCAGCTCGGTGTTGGCAGTGCCCATCACCACGGTCAGCTCGTCGCTGACCACCTTGATCAGCGCCTGGCCCGGCGACAGGCTCTTGGTCACGTCCTGGCCGACCGCGCGTACCTTGATGCGCTGGATCAGCGCCTGCACCACCGGCAGCGCCACGTCCGCCTCCAGCAGCGCGATGCGCACCTCGCGCAGGGCTTCGCGGATGTTCTCCTCGGTCAGCCGGCCGCGACCGCGCAGGCGATTGACGGTGGTGGAAAGGCGTTGGCTGAGCGACTCGAACATGGCGAAACCGGCAAACGGGAAAGTGGCCGATTATAGCGGACGGATCGCTCCGCTCCGCATGCATGCCGGCACGACCCTGTGCGACACTGCGCGGCCATGACCCTCCACGTTCTTGCCCTGCTCGCCATCGTGCTCTATCTCGCCGCCGCTGCCGGGCTGGCGCGCCCGCTGCTGGGCGGCGGGCAACCGCTGAACCGGCTGGCGCTGGCGCTGGCCGGCAGCGCCGTGCTGATCCACGCCGGCATCCTGCTGGGCATGCACCGCGGCGCGCTGGACCTGCACTTCTTCGCCGCGCTGTCGCTGGTCGCGTTCGTCGTCTCGGCACTGACCCTGCTGGTGAACGCCTCGCGTCCGGTCGCCGCGCTCGGCGTCATCGTGTTCCCGCTGACCGCCGCGCTGCTCGCGCTGGATGGCTTCCTGGCGCCGCCCACCCTGCCGCAGCCGATGGACTGGCAGATCAAGCTGCACGTGACGGTGGCCCTGCTCGCGTTCGGCGTGCTGTCGATCGCCGCGGCGCTGGCGATCCTGCTGGCGCTCCAGGAGCGGGCGTTGCGCCATCGCCAGTTCGGCCGCTGGCTGCGCGCGCTGCCGCCGCTGACCCTGACCGAAACCCTGCTGTTCCGCCTGATCAGCGCCGGCTTCGTGCTGCTTACGCTGACCCTGCTCACCGGCGTGCTGTTCGTCGACAACCTGTTCGGCCAGCACCTGGCGCACAAGACCGTGCTGTCGATCGGCGCCTGGCTGGTGTTCGGCGTGCTGCTGTACGGCCGCTGGCGGCACGGCTGGCGCGGCGCGCGCGCAGTCAACCTGACCCTGATCGGGATGGCCGTGCTGGTGCTGGCGTTCTTCGGCAGCAAGGCGGTGCTGGAACTGATTCTGCACCGGGGGATGTAGCGGCAACGTTCAGCGGCAGGCGTCGATCGCCTCGCTCAAGCGCTCCACCCCGACCACCTCCATCTCGCCGACGCGACCCTTCTTCGGCGCGTTCGCCTTCGGCACGATGGCGCGGCGGAAGCCGTGATGGGCAGCTTCCTTCAGGCGCTCCTCGCCGTTCGGCACCGGGCGGATCTCGCCGGACAGGCCGACTTCGCCGAAGGCGATGGTGTGCTCCGGCAGTGGCCGGTCGCGCAGGGACGACAGTACCGCCAGCAGCACCGGCAGGTCGGCGGCGGTTTCCTGCACGCGGATGCCGCCGACCACGTTGACGAACACGTCCTGGTCGTAGGCCGCCACGCCGCCATGCCGGTGCAGCACGGCCAGCAACATCGCCAGCCGGTTCTGCTCCAGCCCCAGGGTGACCCGGCGCGGGTTGCCCAGCGAGGACTGATCGACCAGCGCCTGTACCTCCACCAGCAGCGGCCGGGTGCCCTCGCGGGTGACCATCACGGCGCTGCCCGAAGTCGGCCCCGCGTGCGCGGACAGGAAGATCGCCGACGGGTTCGGCACTTCGCGCAGGCCCTTGTCGCTCATCGCGAACACGCCCAGTTCGTTGACCGCGCCGAAGCGGTTCTTGAACGCGCGCAGCACGCGGAAGCGCGAACCGGATTCGCCCTCGAAATACAGCACTGCGTCGACCATGTGCTCGAGCACGCGCGGGCCGGCGATGCCGCCTTCCTTGGTGACGTGGCCGACCAGGAACACCGAGGTGCCGGTCTCCTTGGCGTAGCGGGTGAGCTTGGCCGCCGACTCGCGCACCTGCGACACCGAACCGGGCGCGGCGGTTAGCAGTTCGGTCCAGATGGTCTGGATCGAGTCGATCACCAGCACTCGCGGGCGCATCGCCGCGGCCTGTTCGAGGATGCGCTCGATGCAGGTTTCGGCCAGCGCCTGCAGCGGCTCCAACGGCAGGCCCAGGCGCTGCGCGCGTGCGGCCACCTGCGCCAGCGATTCCTCGCCAGTGACATAGACGCTGGACAGATGCGCGCCCAGCGTGCCCAGCATCTGCAGCAGCAGGGTGGACTTGCCGATGCCGGGGTCGCCGCCGATCAACACCACCGAACCCTCGACCAGGCCGCCCCCCAGCACGCGGTCCAGTTCGCCAATACCGGTCAGCGTGCGCGCCTCGGTGGTCAGCGCCACCGCGGTCAGTGGCGTGATGCGCGGCGCGCCGGCGGCGGCACCGGCGTAGCTGGAGCGCTGCGCGCCCACCGACGGCTTCGCCGCCGAGGCCGGCGCCAGCACGATCTCGCTGAGCGTGTTCCAGGCGCCGCACTCGGCGCATGAACCTTGCCACTTCGGGTGTTCGGCGCCGCAATCGGTGCAGACGTAGGCGGTCTTGGCTTTGGCCATGCGGGTTCCCGGCTGGATGCGTGGATGAAGCGAGCTTGGCACGCGATCATCGCAGGCGACGAGACGTATCGGCGCGAAAAGCTGTCCGTTTTCGCCGCGCGGTTTCCTTGCGCTCAGTCGAACGAGCCGACGAACGAATCCGACGCGTAGTTCACGAACTGGGTGTAGTGGCCGAGGAAGGTGAGCTTGCAGGTGTCGGTGGGGCCGTTGCGCTGCTTGCCGATGATGATCTCGGCGACGCCCTTGTCGGGCGATTCCTTGTTGTAGTACTCGTCGCGGTAGATGAACATGATCACGTCGGCGTCCTGCTCGATCGCGCCGGATTCGCGCAGGTCGGACATCATCGGACGCTTGTCGGCGCGCTGCTCCAGCGAGCGGTTCAACTGCGACAGGGCAATCACCGGCACGTTCAGCTCTTTGGCCAGCCCCTTCAGCGAGCGCGAGATCTCCGAGATCTCGGTGGCGCGGTTCTCCTTGTTGCCGGGCACCTGCATCAGCTGCAGGTAGTCGATCACGATCAGGCCCAGCCCGCCGTGCTCGCGGTGCAGCCGGCGCGCGCGCGAGCGCAGCTCCACCGGCGACAGGCCAGGCGTGTCGTCGATGAAGATCTTCGCTTCGGACAGCAGCGCGATCGCATTGGACACGCGCGGCCAGTCCTCCTCCTGCAGGTCGCCGTTGCGCAGATGCTGCTGGTGGATGCGCCCGACCGAGGAGATCAGCCGGAATGCCAGCTGCGAGGAGGACATTTCCATCGAGAACACCACCACCGCCTTCTTGCCGCCCAGCGCGGCGGCCTCGGCGATGTTCAGCGCGAAGGCGGTCTTGCCCATCGACGGGCGCGCCGCCACGATGATCAGGTCCGACGGCTGCAGGCCGGAGGTGAGCCTGTCCAGGTCGGTGAAGCCGGTGCTGACGCCGGTCAGCTGGCCGCGGTTCTCGTAGCGCTCGGTGAGCAAGCGGAACGCGTCCTTCACCGCCTCGCGCATGGAGACGGAGTCTTTCTTGCCGCGCGCGCCGGATTCGGCAATGTGGAACACGCGCTGCTCGGCGCTTTCCAGCACCTCGTGCACGCTCTTGCCCTCGGGCCGGTAGCCGTCCTCGGTGATCGAGGTGCCGGCGTCGATCAGCTGGCGCAGCACCGATTTCTCACGCACGATCTCGGCGTAGGCGGCGATGTTGGCGGCGCTGGGCGTGCTGTTGGCCAGCTCGATCAGGTAGCCGGCGCCGCCGACCATCTCGGCCAGGCCGTTGCTCTCGAACCAGTCGCCCAGGGTCACCGCGTCGCACGGCATGCCCTTGTTCGCCAGCTCGTTGATCGCACGCCAGATCAGCCGGTGGTCCTTGCGGTAGAAGTCATCCTCGGCGAGCCGGTCGGCCACCTTGTCCAGCGCATCCGGCGCCAGCATCAGGCCACCCAGCACCGCCTGCTCGGCCTCGATGGAATGCGGCGGCACCCGCAGTGCCTCGATGGCGGGAGAGGAAGGTTTGCGCTCGGGCACGAAGGACATCGACTTACCTCGAAAAATTACCCCGCGAGCGGCACGCGATGCACCGACATGTCGCGGGTAGCCACACGGACACCATGATGCGCGGCGGCGTCTCAACCGTCGATACAACAACCTTGTGGATAAGCTGTGGGTTGATGGGGATAAAACCTGTGAACACGGAACGGGGAATCGAAGGCAGGAACCGCGACGCTCCGGCCGTTTCCCATTCTCCATTCCCTATTCCCGGCCTCCAAAAACAAACAGGCGCCTCGCGGCGCCCGTTCGTTCCACCACGCGGATGGCGTACGGCTTACTTGTCGCCGACCACGACCACCTTGACCGTGGTCTGCACGTCGGCGTGCAGACTCACCACCACGTCGTACTCGCCAACGTTGCGCAGCGGGCCTTCGCCCAGGATAACTTCGTTCTTGTGGACTTCGTGGCCGGCGGCGACCAGCGCCTCGGCGATGTCGCGCGGACCAACCGAGCCGAACAGCTTGCCTTCGGCGCTGGAGTGTGCGGCGATGGTGACCGATGCATCGGCCAGCTTGGCCTTGCGCGACTCGGCATTGGCCAGCATGGTGTTGGCCTTCGCCTCGTATTCGGCGCGACGCTGCTCGAACGCGGCCAGGTTGGCGGCATTGACGCGCACGGCCTTGCCTTGCGGCAGCAGGTAGTTGCGCCCGTAACCCGGCTTCACGACGACCTTGTCGCCGAGCGTACCGAGGTTGCGGACCTTCTGCAGAAGAATGAGTTCCATGATGCTTTCCTGTTCGTTAGCGCCGGTGTGGCCCGGCGCAGCCAGAGGACGGTTGTCCGAATTTCCGGGAAGGGGAAATGGGGAACAGGAACAGCAGGTGCCGCGAGGCAACCAACTCCCTATTCCCTGCTCCCTATTCCCTGCTTTTCAATCAGACGTCGTGGTTGTCGGTATACGGCAGCAGCGAGAGGAAGCGCGCACGCTTGATCGCGGTGGCCAGCTGGCGCTGATAGCGGGCCTTGGTGCCGGTGATGCGGCTGGGCACGATCTTGCCATTCTCGGTGACGTACTGGCGCAGGGTGTTGAGATCCTTGTAGTCGATCTCCTTCACGTCCTCGGCAGTGAAGCGGCAAAACTTGCGGCGGCGGAAAAACTTGGACATGGCTGTGCTCCTGATCAGTCGTCGCTGTCGCGATCGTTGTCGCGGTCGTGGCCGCGGCCCTCGCCCTCACCCTCGTCGTCGCGACGGCGGGTGGACTTGGCATCGTCCTTCTCCTTCGACTTCAGGATGAAGGACGGCTCGGTGTCGGCCTCGTCGCGACGGATCACCAGGTGGCGCAGCACGGCGTCGTTGAAGCGGAAACCCGACTCCAGCTCGTTCAGCGCGTTCTGGCTCACTTCGATGTTGAGCAGCACGTAATGCGCCTTGGCCAGGTTGACGATCGGGTAGGCCAGCTGGCGGCGCCCCCAGTCTTCCAGGCGGTGGATCTTGCCGCCGTCGGTCTCGATCAGCGCCTTGTAGCGCTCGAGCATCGCGGGGACCTGCTCGCTCTGGTCCGGATGGACCATGAACACAACTTCGTAATGACGCAGGGTCATTGTAGGTTGACTCCTTGTGGATGCGGCCTTGCGGCCTCGCAGCCTCCCGCCGGTGCGGTGAGGCAAGTGTCCTGCCGGCGCCGGCTGGGGCGCGGACAGAAGCGGAATTCTACGTGGAATGCGCGATGCCGCGCAAGTGACTGAATCTGAAGAGTACCGTCACGGATGACCGCCTTCCGGCTCATGCGCCCACGAAAGAGCAGACGGGACTTGAAAGGTCCGGCCACGGATGGCCGCTTTTTGACCTTCGCGCCCAGGGATGAGCGCACAAGTACCGCCTCGCTCAACCCACCGTGAAACTCTCGCCGCAACCGCATTCGCCGGTGGCGTTCGGGTTGTGGAACACGAAGCTGGCGTTGAGTCCCTGCCGCTGAAAGTCGATCACCGTGCCGTCGACCAGGGACAGGCTCTTGTCATCGACGATCAACGGCAGCCCGTCCACCTCGACCAGGGAATCGCCCTCGCCGACCGCATCGGCCAGATCCACCACGTACGCGAAGCCGGAGCAGCCGCTGCGGCGGACCCCGAAACGCACGCCGGCCGCGGTCGGCGTGCCAGCCAGGAAGTGGCGCATGCGTTCGTTGGCGGCGGGAGTGATGGTGATGCTCATGGCGCTGGGTGTCGACCTCGATGGATGGCCCGGAAAGTCGCGGCGCGGGCGATGCCTACATTATCATGCCGGTTTGGCCTTGCGGCGCCGCCGCGCGCGCCGTTCATCATCTACGCGCCGACGTGCGGCGCATCAGCAGGAGTTTCAACCGATGGCTGTGGTCAGTCCGACGCTATGCAGCGTGAAGCAGGCTCTTTCCGGCAAGCTCGATGCCGGCAGCGCGGTGACCGTGCGCGGCTGGGTGCGCACCCGCCGCGACTCCAAGGCCGGCCTGTCTTTCGTCAACGTCACCGACGGCTCCTGCTTCGACCCGATCCAGGCGGTGGTGCCGGCCACGCTGGCCAATTACGACAGCGAGGTGAAGCACCTCACCGCCGGCGCCGGCGTGATCGTCAGCGGCACGCTGGTGCCGTCGCAGGGCAAGGGCCAGGCGTTCGAACTGCAGGCCGACAGCGTGCAGGTCACCGGCTTCGTCGACGACCCGGAGACCTACCCGATCCAGCCCAAGCAGCACACCATGGAATTCCTGCGCGAGGTGGCCCACCTGCGCCCGCGCACCAACCTGTTCGGTGCGGTGACCCGGGTGCGCCACACCATGATGACGGCGATCCACCGCCACCTCACCGAACAGGGCTTCTTCTGGATCAACACGCCGATCATCACCACCTCCGACGCCGAGGGTGCCGGCGACATGTTCCGCCTGTCCACGCTGGACCTGGCCAACCTGCCGCGCCTGCCCGACGGCAAGATCGACTTCCGCAAGGATTTCTTCGGCCGCGAGGCGTTCCTCACCGTGTCCGGCCAGCTCAACGTCGAGGCGTACGCGCTGGCGATGAGCAAGGTCTACACCTTCGGTCCCACTTTCCGCGCCGAGAACTCCAACACGCCGCGCCACCTGGCCGAGTTCTGGATGGTCGAGCCGGAAATCGCGTTCGCCGACCTCGCCGCCGACGCGGACTGCGCCGAGGCGTTCCTCAAGGCGATCTTCAAGGCCGTGCTGGACGAGCGCCCGGACGACATGGCGTTCTTCGCCGAGCGCGTGCAGCCGGATGCGATCAGCCGGATGGAGGCGTTCATCGCCAAGCCGTTCGAGCGCATCGACTACACCGACGCCATCACGATCCTGCAGAAGTCCGGGCAGAAGTTCGAGTATCCCGTAGCCTGGGGCATCGACCTGCAGACCGAGCACGAACGCTACCTGGCCGAGAAACATATCGGCCGCCCGGTGGTCGTCATGAACTACCCTGAGGCGATCAAGGCGTTCTACATGCGGCTGAACGATGACGAGAAGACCGTCGCGGCAATGGACGTGCTGGCGCCGGGCATCGGCGAGATCATCGGCGGCAGCCAGCGCGAGGAGCGGCTGGACTACCTCGATCGCCGCATGGTCCAGTTCGGCCTCGACCCGGCAGCCTATGGCTGGTATCGCGACCTGCGCCGTTATGGCACGGTACCGCATGCCGGCTTCGGTCTCGGCTTCGAGCGCCTGCTGGTGTACATCTGCGGACTGTCCAACATCCGCGATGCCATTCCCTACCCCCGTGCCGCCGGGACGGCCGACTTCTGAGCGACCCTTGCCCATGCCGCTTCGACTCCCCGCCATCGCCGCCGTACTGGCCTTCGCCGCCCTGCTGGGCGGCTGCCACAACGCCAAGGCCCTGCTGCCGCCGAACCTGCGTCCGCCGTCGGAAAACACCGGCGATGCGCTGAAGCTGGCCCAGTTGCAGCTGATGCAGGCCAGCCCGTGCTGCAGCAGCTTCGCCGACTTTTCCTACCGCAACCTGCTGCCGTGGCAACCGCAGAAGTTCGTGCTGGGCCGCGGCAGCATGGTGGCCAACCTCAACGGCACACAGAGCTATTTTCTCGCCTTCCGCCTGCCCACCGAACTGAAACTGCCGTACAAGGTGGCCATGAAGTCGGAATTGAACGGCCGTTGGCTGCATGCCAGCTACCTGTTCGCACCGACCGTGGTGCTGCTGGACGCGGGCTTCCAGCCGATCCGCTCGGAAGACATCGGGCTGTGCGAGCACATGGGCTGGGGCGACGAGACCACCGGCGCCTTCGGCAGCCTCAGCATCGACAGCGCGCAGGCACGCTACCTGCTGGTCTACAGCTCGGCCGAGCAGCAGTCGGGCAAGACCTACTGGGAGCAGTCGCCGGCGTCGTTCTCCGCTTCCAGCGCCGCCTCGCTGCAGATGAATTCCACCGGCAGCTTCAGCATCCCGCATGGACCGGACGGTACGCTGTGGGTCGGCCTGATGAACAAGACCTACGAGAAGGCGCTCGACAACGCGATCTGCAAGAAGGCGGCGAAGGGCGACGGCGTGCTCAACACCCTGCGCACCGTGTTGCCGCTGCCCTGGAGCAACGGCAGCGCCGGCAAGACCGGCCACAGTCCGCCATGATCGTCCTCTATCTCGCCCTGCTGGTGAGCGGCGTCGGCCTGTTCGTATTGTCGTACGTGGCGCCGTTCCGGGTCGCCGCGCTGCTGCGCACGCGCTACCCGCAACACTGGCAGGTCATCGCCAACGCCGCGCAGGGCCGGCTCTCCGGGTTCCGTGTATGGGCCAGCATGCAGCAGGTGCTGCGCTCACCGGCCCTGCCCGCGCTGGGCGACGCCGCGATCAACCGCTGGCGCCTGGTGTGGCGCTACAGTCAGTGGCTGGGCTGGCTGTGCTGGCTCGCCGCGCTGGCCATGCGGCTGTGGGTGCACTGAAGGAGCCTAGGGACATGCAACTGGATCTGGGTGGACGTCACGCGCTGGTCTGCGGCGCTTCGCAGGGCATCGGCCGCGCCAGCGCGATCGAGCTGGCCGAACTGGGTGCCAGCGTCACCCTGCTGGCGCGCTCGGGCGACCGGCTCCAGGCCGCCGCCGAAAGCCTGCCACGGACGCATGCCGGGCAACGGCACGACTGGCGCAGCGTGGACATGCTGGACACCGCCGGCCTGCAGGCCACCGCCACCGACCTCGCCGCCCGCGCCCCGGTACATATCCTGATCAACAACAGCGGCGGCCCGCCGGGCGGCCCGGCCCACAGCGCGGAGCCTGCGGCCTTCGAGGCCGCGTTCCGGCAGCACCTGCTGGCCGGCCAGGTGCTGCTGCAGGCATTGCTGCCCGGCATGCGCCAGAGCGGCTACGGCCGCATCGTCAACGTGATCTCCACCTCGGTGAAGGAACCGATCGCCGGGCTGGGCGTGTCCAACACTGTGCGCGCCGCCGTTGCCGGCTGGGCCAAGACCCTGTCCGCCGAACTGGCCGCCGACGGTATCACCGTCAACAACGTGCTGCCCGGCTACACCCGCACCCAGCGCCTCGACAGCCTGCTCGCCGCGCAGGCCGCGGCCAGCGGACGCAACGAGGACGCGATCGCCCAGGCCATGCTGGCCTCGGTGCCGGCCCGCCGCTTCGGCGAAGCCGGCGAAGTGGCCGCGGTGATCGCGTTCCTGTGCACGCCCGCCGCCGCCTACGTCAACGGCGTCAGCATCGCGGTGGACGGTGGCCGCACCCGCGCGTTGAGCTGAGCGACCCGTCGTCGTCGCCCCGTTTCCTGCCGGCGCATACGCCGGCGTCCGGTGCAATTGCGGCACGCTGGTTTTAAGCTTGCAACGATGTCCACCCCGCGCCTAGCCAATCTGATCGATGGTCGCCTGCAGGCGCCCCACCTCGATGCTTGGCTCGATGTGCACGATCCGGCGACCGGTCAGGTTTTCATGCACTGCCCCGATTCGTCGACGGCGGATGTCGCCGCGGCGGTGGACGCCGCCCGCCGCGCCGCGCCGGGATGGGCCGGTACACCGATCGAGCAGCGTGCGCACTACCTGAACCGGCTGGCCGACCTGGTCGAGGCACGGCTGGAGGAATTCGCCGCACTGGAATCGCGCGACAGCGGCAAGCCGCTGGGCCTCGCGCGCCGGCTCGACATCCCGCGCGCGGTCAGCAACCTGCGCTACTTCGCCGCCGCGATCGTCGGCTGGGGCAGCGAATCGCACGCGATGGAAGCCGGCGCCAGCGGCATCGGCGCGATCAACTACACCTTGCGCCAGCCGCTCGGCGTGGTCGGCTGCATCAGTCCGTGGAACCTGCCGCTGTACCTGTTCAGCTGGAAGATCGCGCCGGCGCTGGCCGCCGGCAGCACGGTGGTGGCCAAACCGTCGGAGGTGACGCCGTGCACCGCCGCCCTGCTCGGCGAGCTGAGCATCCAGGCCGGCTTCCCGCCCGGCGTGCTGAACATCGTGCAGGGCCGCGGCCCTAGCGTGGGCGAGGCGATCGTGGAACACCCGGCGGTGAAGGCGGTCTCCTTCACCGGCAGCACGGCCACCGGCGCACGGATCGCCGCCATCGCGGCTGCGCAGTTCAAGAAAGTCTCGCTGGAGATGGGCGGCAAGAACCCGGCGATCGTGTTCGCCGATGCCGAGCTGTCCGACGCAAACCTGGACACCATCGTGCGCTCGGGCTTCGCCAACCAGGGCGAGATTTGCCTGTGCGGCTCGCGCCTGCTGGTGCAGCGCTCGATCTACGACGCCTTTCGCCAGCGCTACCTGGCGCGCGTGCAGGCACTGCGCGTGGGCGATCCGAACGACGCCGGCAGCGACCTCGGCGCGATGGTCTCGCAGGCGCACTACGACAAGGTGCTCGGCTGCATCGAACAGGCCCGCGCCGAAGGCGGCCGCGTGCTCTGCGGTGGCGGCGCGCTCAGCCTGCCCGGCCGCTGCGCCGGCGGCTGGTTCATCGCGCCGACCGTGTTCGAAGGCCTGCCGTCCGCGGCGCCGACCAACCAGCAGGAGATCTTCGGCCCGGTGGTCAGCCTGATCCCGTTCGAGGACGAAGCCGAGGCGCTGGCGATCGCCAACGACAGCCGCTACGGCCTGGCCGCCTCGCTGTGGACGCAGGACCTCGCGCGTGCGCACCGGCTCGCCGCCCTGCTCGAATTCGGCATCGTCTGGATCAACTGCTGGCTGCTGCGCGACCTGCGCACGCCGTTCGGCGGAGTCAAGCAATCCGGGCTTGGTCGCGAGGGCGGCAGCGAAGCGCTGCACTTTTTCACCGAACCGAAAAACATCTGCCTTGCCTACGCTGCGACCCCGCCGCAGCGCTAGGACACGCTGGCGCGAACCCATGGAGTCCTGATGAATTCACTGAAAGATCTGCTTGCCAACAACCGCCGCTGGGCCGCCCAGGTCACCGCGCAGGACCCGACCTTTTTCGAACAACTCTCGCAGCAGCAGGCGCCGCGTTACCTGTGGATCGGCTGCTCGGATTCACGCGTGCCGGCCACGCAGATCGTCGACCTGCCGCCGGGCGAGATCTTCGTGCACCGCAACGTCGCCAACGTGGTGGTGCACACCGACCTCAACGCGCTCAGCACCATCCAGTTCGCGGTCGACGTGCTCAAGGTGAAGCACATCCTGGTGGTCGGCCACTACGGCTGCGGCGGCGTCGGTGCGGTGCTGAAGGAAAGCCGCCTCGGCCTGATCGATAACTGGCTCAGGCATATCACCGACATCGCCATGAAGCACGCCGACAAGCTCGACCCGGCGCAATCGTTCGCGATTCGGCATGCACACCTGTGCGAACTCAACGCGCTGGAACAGGCGCTCAACGTATGCCACACCACGGTGGTGCGCGAGGCGTGGGAGCGTGGCCAGCAGCTGGCCGTGCATGCGTGGATCTATGGCCTCGACAATGGGCATATCCACGACCTGGGCCTGGACGTGCGCAGCCGCGAACAATTGCCTGAGGCCTACCAGCAGGCAGTGATCGAACTCACTCGCCGCTGGGAAGGCGCCGCGTGAGCAGCGACAGCATCCGCACCGACGCCGCCCCTGCGCCGGTCGGCGCCTACCCGCACGCGCGGCGCGTCGGCAACCTGCTGTTCCTGTCCGGCGTCGGCCCGCGCCAACCCGGCAGCAATGCGATTCCCGGCAACGTGCACGACGCGGACGGCCGCCTGGCCGGCTACGACATCGAGGCGCAGTGCCGGCAGGTGTTCGCCAACGTGCGCGCCGTGCTCGAAGCCAGCGGCGCACGCTGGGAGGACCTGGTCGACGTCACCGTGTTCCTTACCGACATGCAGCGCGACTTCGCCGCCTACAACCGTCTCTACGCCGAGTATTTCGCCGGCGTCGACGCCTGCCGCACCACGGTGGGCATCGACGCCCTGCCCACGCCGATCGCGATCGAGCTGAAGTGCATCGCCGCCTTGCCGGCGCCGCCGCACTGAGCCCTGCAAGCGGCACGCGAACCAGCTGCACATGAAAAACCCCGCCGGATGGCTCCGGCGGGGTTCCGGGCTGCTACGACCGCATCAACCCGCCGTCGACGCAGGCGCCGGTGCTGCGTCTGCAGCCGCCTTGTGGCTCTTGTGATGATGGGACTTGTGGTGCGACTTGTGGTGCATGGCCGTTTTCGGCGCGGCGTCCGCTGCAGCAGCGGGAGCCGCCGCCGGGGCTGCCTGCGCCGCCGGAGCAGCTGCCTGCGGGGCAGCAGCGGCCTGGGCCAGCACGGAACCGGAAAGCACAACGCCCGCCACGAGCAGGGCAGCGGTCAGAAGTTTACGCATCATGATGTCGAGCCTCGGACAATGAAGGTATCGCGGACCCGGCCGGAACCCGGCAACTCGGGCGGCGCGACGAACCGACGATGCGACGGCGAGGGAATACCAGGGCTGAATGGAACACGGACTTTCCCGCGCGACAGGCGCACGGGATCTTGACTTTCACGGCAGCCGATCGTGCCCGCAATTCCTTGCGCTCATGCCAGGCAGAGCTGCAGCATCCGGCCGATCAGCTCCTGCACCTCGGGCGCTTTCGCCTCGTCGTACGCGAAGCTCGCTTCGTCCATGTAATTGAGCTGGGCCAGTTCCAGCTGCACGGCCTGCACGCCGGTCGCGGGCGTGCCGTAGTGGCGCGTGATGTAGCCGCCCTTGAAGCGGCCGTTGACGGCAAAATCGAAGCGCGACTGCGACGCCAGGCAGGCTTGCAACCGATCCTGCAGCGCGGGGGTGCAGCTGGCCCCAGCCGCCGTGCCGAGGTTGAAGTCCGGCAACCGACCTTCGAACAGCATGGGCACCCGGCTGCGGATCGAATGCCCTTCCCACAACACCGCGCGGCCATGCTCGGCGCACAGCCGTGCAAGTTCCTGCGCGATGGCCTGATGGTAGGGTTGCCAGCAATCGTTTATGCGCCGTTGGATTTCGGCGGCATCCGGCTCGGCGCCGTCCCGGTACAGGGGTTTACCATCGAAACCAATCAAGGGAACCAGGCCAGTCTCGCGCTGCCCGGGATACAACGCATGGCCGTCGGCGGGACGATTCAGGTCGACGACGTAGCGCGACGCCCGCGGCTTCAGCACGCTGGCGCCCAACGCTTCGGCCAACGGCTGGTACAGCCGACCGACATGCCAGTCGGTGTCCGGCGCACGGCGCGCCGCCGAGTGCATCCGTGCGGCGATATCGTCGGGAATGAAGCTGCCGTCGTGCGGCAGGCTGATCAACAACGGTGCGCGACCGCGCTGCAGGGTGAATGGGGCCATCGGCGCATTGTACCCAGTCCGCCCGCCGGGCCGGCAGGCGCTTGCCTGCCGGAGCATACGCCGGCACGCTAGCCCCGGATCATCCACGGGGGGTTGCATATGCCGGCCAGAGCGCTGTTCCGATTGATTCCCGTCCGCAACCAGCCCATGCTGGCGCACCTCGTCAACACGCAGCGCCCGGAATGGCTCACCCTGCACGGTGAACGCCTCCCGTACACGACCAGCACGACCCTGTGCCGCGTCACCACGCCCTGCGTCGTCGACGCGCACTATGCCGACGAAGACGGGAGCGCGATCGCCGCCGACCGCTACGCCTTCATGCAGGACGACACCGTGAGCAAGCTGTGAGGCCCGGCCACTACCGGCTGCGCGCATGGGACATCCGCCGCAGAACCCTGTCCGAGCAGGTCATCACGACCAACGAACGTCAAGCCATCAGGAAAACCCAATGACGTTCCTTGCGTGGCACATCGGGGAAACCTAGTCTGGATTCGGATAACGCATCGCAGGTGAAAAATCATGCATCAGCGCCCGTCTGCCGCCACATGGATCCTGCTGGCACTTGCAATCGCCTGCACCGGAGCTCACGCCGCGCAAAAAGAAGCGCCGCCGAATCTGTTCGATCAACTGCAGTCGTTGAGCGGAGAACTGGCCCGGTACGATTACCTCATCGCGACAACGCCCCAGCTGACCGGCAACGACCAGTCGCTCGCCCAGCAGATGCTGGCCTTCAGCGAAAACGAGCTGGGGCTTTACAGCGAGGCGGTTCGCGATTTCCCGCTGCGCAACGAACTGCCAAAAGGATTGACCGCACCGCAAGCCGATCGCTGGCAGGCGGTGGACGGGGTCGATGCCATCGCCGCGCTGGCCCGCAACCGGCGCCTGGTGATGGTGAACGAGGCCCATCACGACGGTCATACCCGCGAGCTGACCCTGATGCTGCTGCCGCGCCTGCGTGCGGAAGGCTACACGCACTTCGCCGCCGAAGCCCTCGACCGTCGGGATGTTCCACTCATGAAACGCGGCTACCCGGTGACCAGCAGCGGCAGCGAATACCTCCACGAGCCGTTGTACGGCGACATCGTGCGCGAGGCCATCCGGCTGGGCTACGTCATCGTTCCCTATGAAGCGGTCGATGCCACGCCGCAGGGCCGCGAGGACGGCCAGGCCAGGAACCTGTACGAGCAGGTCTTTGCCCACAACCCCGAGGCGAAGCTCTTCGTGCACGCCGGTTATGCCCACATCGACAAGCAGCGCGGCCGGATCGGCTCGACCAGGCCGATGGCGATGCAATTGAGCAAGCTCAGCGGCCTCGATCCCCTGTCGGTCGACCAGACCGACGTCCGGGAAGAAAATCCGGAGAATGAAGCCTTGGCGTACCACGCGTTCCGGCACGCCTTGCGGAAATACGAGACGCTCACGCAAACGGCCAGGCAATCACTGAACTCCAATGGCCCCGGTGACCTGCCGGCACGCCCGGTGACCGGTATTTACACCCGGATCGTCGCCACGTTCCACCCCAGCGGACCGATCGCGCTTCTGCGGACCGCCGACCACACCCCATGGAGTGCCAGGCCCGGCGCATACGACCTCAACATCATTCTGCCGCCGGCCAACCCGGTGCCTTCCGATTACACGCAAGGCCCGCTCTGGCTGTCGATCGACGGCGAGAAGCGCGCCGTGCTGCCGCCTGCCAACAACGGCCACCGGCCCGACTGGCTCTCGCTCGGCGGCCAGCGCGTCGCCGTGCCCGTCGACAGCGAGTCCTGCGAGCAGAAATTTCCGTGTCTGGTCGAGGCGCATTACGCCACGGAATCCGCCAACGCCATTGCCGCCGACCGCTATCTCTTCCTGCGCCATGCGAAAAATGTACTTTACCTGCGCCCCGGCACCTACCGGTTACGCAGCATCGGCGCCGACGGGCGGACCATGAACGAACACACCATAGCGGTCGCGACTCCCTGACTCGATCCGCCTTGCGGCCGCCAACAGCGCGCCTACCCGCTTGCACCCTGCTGGCGGCGGCGTCTCGATTGACCCGGATGGTGGTCTGGTCTGCGCCATCGGTTCCACGCCCGGCGATTTCGCCCGCTCGTTGTCGGTTGCGGCCTCGGGCGCCAATGACGCGGCAACTCGGAAGATCGTCGCGGGCAGGTTGTTCCCGGAGAGTTTCCTCGTTGGGCCGCCGCGGCAAGGCCATCGTGCAACCCTGGTCTGCCAGGGTTCTGTCGTGGCACCGCGTGTCTTCAAACATGTCCGGGACGTCCAGGCGGCAAGAGCTTGCCGTCCGCGGCGGTACTCCCTGGCTCTTCCGGGACATCGCGCCAACCCCGTCCAGGCACGGCCCCGATCCGTCCGCTTTCCTGCGCGTTGCGCAGACGCTTGCCACAAAAGAATTACACGCGTAGTCTTCGTTTTGAACTACACATGTAATCCAATGGCGGGACGCTCATGCCGGACAAACCCATTGCCATCAGCGAAGCCGAGAGCCGGGTCATGGAGCTGCTGTGGCAGCAGGCTCCGCGAACCTCCGAGGAGATCGTCGCCGCACTGCTGCAACCCACCGGCTGGCACGAGAAAACCATCCGCACCCTGCTCAGCCGCCTGCTCGGCAAGGGCGCGGTAGCTGCCGAGCGGGATGGCCGGCGCTACCTCTATTCGCCCACGCTGACCCGCGGGCAATGGCAATCGCAGGAAAGCCGCAGTCTGCTCGATCGTGTGTTCGGCGGTCGGCTTTCGCCGCTGCTGGTGCATTTCAGTGCCCACGAGAAACTGGGCGCGAAGGACATTGCCGAACTGCGCAAGCTGCTCGACGCCATCGAGAAGAAGGACCGTTGACATGGATGCCGCCGCGCTGCGCTCCTTGCTGCTGGTGACCGCGGCGATTTTCCTGGTGCTGCTGGTGCGACGCCCGCTGCGCCGCGGCTTCGGCGCGGGACCGGCCTTCACGCTGTGGCTGTTGCCGCCGTTGATGGCAACGCTACCCTGGATACCGACACTGCCAGCCCCTCTGCTGACGTTGCCGAGCATCGAGGTGCTGTCCGGCAACCTCGCCATGGCCGTCGCTCCGGCCCACCACGGCTCGCGAGGGATCTGGCTGGCGTCGGCGTGGTTGCCTGGCGTGCTGTTCTGCCTGCTGCGTCTGGTCGTGCAGTACCTGAAACTTCATCGGCACAGCCGTCCGCTACCGGAGGCATGGCAGCCGGCCTTGCGGTCGGCAATGGACACGCTCGACCCGCACCGCCTGCGTCTGCATCCGGCCGGTCCGGCCGTGCTATGGGCGCCACGCAGCCTGTTGCTGCTGCCGCCAGATTTCATGCAGCGTTTCGGCGCCACCGAGCGTCGGCTGGTATTGCGTCACGAACTGACCCACCTGCGTCGCGGCGATGCGCTGTGGAACCTGCTGGCCGAGCTGGCCGGCGCGCTGTTGTGGTTCCATCCGCTGATGTGGCTGGCGCTGCCGCGTTTCCGGCTCGATCAGGAGCTGGCCTGCGACGAACGCGTGCTGCGCCACTCGCCGCAGGATGAAGCGGGCTACGCGCAAACCTTGCTGCACAGCGCCGGCATGTCCCCCGCACCGGCGCTGATTCCCTGGCTCGCCGAGCCACAACTCAAGGAGCGACTCACCATGATCCAGCGTCATCGTCCCGGCGCCCTGCGCCGTCGCATCGGTTGTCTTGCACTCGCCACGCTGATGGCAGGCGGCGTATTCGTGGTCCAGGCCAGCACTGGGCCATCGTCCGATCGGCAAGCCGAATCGGACCTGACCTACAACGCAAAACTCCAGCCCCGCTACCCGGCTCCGGCGATCAAGAACAACGAGCAAGGCACGGTACTGCTCACGGTCCAGGTCCATGCCGACGGTACGGTGGGCACCATCGCCTACGACCCTAAGCACAGCACCACCACGTCTGCTGACCTGATCGCCGCCGCCAGTGATGCGGCAAGGCAATGGCACTTCAATCCGCAGATGAAGGACGGGAAGCCGGTCGATGGCTATGCGCGTGTGCCGGTCAAATTCGACCTGACGCCACTTCCGGACGGAGCCAACAAGGATTGAGTTGAGAAACTGAATTTAAAATGCAAAAAAGCGTATTGATTTGCATATGAATTATTGAATTGATAACCTCGGCACGCCCCACGCCGAGGTTGTCTCGTGAGTCCGCAGCCCGTCGCCCGATTTCCCTTGTCGTTAGCGCTGCCGCAGGTCGCACGCTGGGTGCTGCTTTTCTCTGCGATCGCCTTGCTGGCTGCGTGCGCCAGCAGTCCGCAACGGCGCCAGCCCACTTACAAAGCCTCGCACTCGGCACTGGCCGAGCTGCCGCCGCGCGCACCTTCGGCCGCCAGCGCTGGGGAAGCGAACGACATCCTGTTCCGCGCGATCGGCCTGGTCGGCACGCCGTACCGCTGGGGCGGCAACACGCCCGCCGGCGGCTTCGACTGCAGCGGCCTGGTCGACTACATCTACCGCACCGCCGCCGGCATCAAGCTGCCGCGCACCTCGCGCGACATGGCCTCGATGGACGCCCGCAAGGTGCGCAAGATGACCCAGCTGGCCAGCGGCGACCTGGTGTTCTTCGACATCGGCGGCGCGATCAGCCATGTCGGCGTGTACGTCGGCAAGGGCCGCTTCGTGCACGCGCCGAACAGCGGCGGCACGGTGCGGCTGGACGACATCGACGGGCCGTACTGGGGCGGCCATTTCGCCTATGGGAAGCGGGTGCTGGATTGAGGGTGGTGCGGGGAGCGCCCTTCCCGAATCTTCCGAAACAGCGAAGCAGGCAGCTGATAGATCGAGGGACGGACCGGCACCCTCATCCCAACCTTCTCCCGGTTGGAGAAGGGGCGAACGAATAACGGCGCCCGAGGGCGCCGTTATCGCGTTGGCTTCATTGAAGCGGGGTCAGTGCTCTGCACTGCCCGGCGCATGGGCGTGGCCGTGGGCGATCTCTTCCTCGGTGGCGTCGCGCACTTCACCGATGGCCACGTCGAAATGCAGGGTCTTGCCGGCCATCGGGTGGTTCAGGTCCACGTCGATCGCGCTCATGCCGACCTTGTGTACGGTCACCGCGCGCTGGCCGCCCTGCTTCAGCTGCAGCACGGTCGTCATGCCCGGCTTGAGCCGGTTCGCCTGCGGGAAGTACTTCTTCGACATGCGCTGGATCTGGCCCTCCTGGCGTTCGCCGTAAGCATCGGCCGGCGCCACGTCCACGCTCAGCGTCTCGCCGGACGCATGCCCTTCCAGCGCCGTTTCCAGGCCCGGGATCAGTTGGCCGTGCCCCAGCAGGATCCACAACTGCTCGTCGCGATCGTGCGAGCTCTCAACCTTTTCGCCATCCACCGTCAGCGTGTAGTGGAGTGCGATGACCTTGTCCTTGCCAGCCTTCATTGCCTGTCTCGTCGATGGGATCAAACGGCGGATTCTAGCAGTAGCCCGGCGACGCTAGGACTCGCGGTGACCGAAGCCTATCCCGCGCGCCTCCGGCCCCAGCCACAGCAGCAAGGTCAGCAGCAGCGCCACCAAGACCATCCACAGCGCCATCGCGAACGCGAAATCGCCGCCATGGCGCTGCGCCAGCCAGGTCTGCGCGGTGGCGGTGACCGCCGCCAGCAGGTTGCCCATCTGGTACGCAAACCCGGGCAAGGTGCCGCGCAGTGCGGCCGGCGACAGCTCGTTCAGATGGCTCGGCACCACGCCCCAGGCGCCCTGCACCATCACCTGGATCAGGAACGCGCCCAACCCCAGCAGGATCAGCGAGCCGCCGTACGTCCACAGCGGAATCACCGGTATCGCCAGCAACGCGGCGATCATCATCGCCTTGCGCCGGCCGATCCGCTCCGACAGCGCGCCGAAATACAGACCGCCCGTCAGCGCGCCGAGATTGAGCAGCGCCACCAGCACGAAGGCCGTGGCTGAGCCGGTAGGCAGGTGCAGGTTCACCTCCTCGAAGGTGTGGTACATGTCCTGCGAGCCGTGGCTGAACATGTTGAACGCCATCATCAGCAGCATCAGGTAGATCGCCAGCTTCCAGTGCCCGCGCATGGCCTCCCGCAAGCCGGGCCGCTTCGCCGCCCGCGCGCCCTCCTGCCATACCGCCGACTCCGGCACCTTGCGGCGGATGTACAGCACCAGCAGCGCCGGCAGCGCGCCGACCACGAACAGGCCGCGCCAGCCGATGTGGTCGACCAGCAACCAGTTCGCCAGCGCGGCGAGAAAGAAGCCGCACGGGTAGCCGCTTTGCAGCAGGCCGGACACCGCGCCGCGCGCCTTCGCCGGGATCGACTCCATCGCCAGCGACGCGCCGATGCCCCATTCGCCGCCCATCGCGACGCCGAACAGGAAACGCAGCACCAGCAGCGCGGTCAGCGACGAGGCAAACGCCGTGGCGAATTCGAACAGCGAGAACAGGATCACGTCGAGCATCAGGATCGGCCGCCGCCCGAAACGATCGGCCAACCGCCCGAACAGCAGCGCGCCCAGTGGCCGCGCCGCCAGGGTCAGGAACAGCGCGTAGGTGATCTGCGCCGTACCCACGTCGAACTCCTTCGCCACCGTGACGATGACGAAGGTCAGCAGAAAATAGTCGAACGCATCCAGTGTCCAGCCCAGGAAACTGGCCAGCACCGTGTGCCGCTGGACAGTATCGAGTTCACGCAAGGGTGCAAGCAGCGACATCGGTCTCTCCTCGAACGGGACTGCACGCACGGGGCGTGCCGGCGACGATGGTACTCGTGCACCCGATGGCCTAGGCTGGTCACCACCGAACAGCGGAGCCCGGATGTGGATCGCCACGGCCGCCAGCGCATCGCCCAGCTGTACGACAGCCCTCTGCAGCGCGGCTACGTCCGGAGCAAACTGGCCGGCGACCCGGTCTACGCGGCCACCGCCGCGCTGGTGGCCGGCACGGCGATGCCGCTGCTCGACATCGGCTGCGGCATCGGCCTGCTCGGGCTGTACCTGCACGCACGGGACCATGCCCAGCCTTACCTCGGACTGGATCACGATGCGCGCAAGATCGCGGCCGGGCAACGGGCCGCGCAGCGTGCCGGACTCGGCGCCTCGATCAGCCTGCGTCATGCCGACGTGGCCGAACTGCCGCCGATGCACGGCCACGTCGCGCTGCTCGACGTACTGCACTACCTGCCCGCCGAACGCCAGCCCGTCCTGCTGCGGGAAGCCGTCCGGCATCTGGCGCCCGATGGCTGCCTGATCATCCGCAACGTGCTGCGCGAACCGACCTGGCGCTTCCATGCCACCCGCGTCGAGGAGTTTTTCCTGCGCGTTTCGGGCTGGATTCCCGGCGGTGCGCAGCACTATCCGAGTGCCGGCGAAGTGCGCGCGCCACTGGAGGACGCCGGGCTCGAGGTGCGCATCGAACCGCTGCGCGGGCACACGCCGTTCAACAGCTATCTGATCGTGGCGCAACCGCACCGCTGAGATGATCGCGATGCGCCGTTCAGCTTAACGTCCCGCCAGCGCACGCAGCGGCGAAGGATCGGCTATACTCGTCCCTGCACTCGTCCTCACGCGTGCTGCGACACACCGTCGCCCCCTTCCCCTTAGTCTGCAACACGGTATGAACACTCCGGGTTGCTCAGGAGTGTTCCATGTCTTTCGATTCGCTGGGCCTTGCGCCCGCGTTGCTGCGTGCGCTTGCCGATTACGGCTACACCCAGCCCACCCCGATCCAGGCCGCCGCGATTCCGCCCGCACTGGAAGGCCACGACCTGCTCGCCGCCGCCCAGACCGGTACCGGCAAGACCGCCGCGTTCGCGCTGCCGCTGCTGCAGAAGCTCTCGACCAGCGGCCAGACCATGACCCGCCGCCCGCGCGCGTTGATCCTCACTCCCACCCGCGAGCTGGCGGCGCAGATCCACGAGAACATGCGCGACTACGGCAAGCACATCCAGGTCAGCGCCACCACCATCTTCGGCGGCGTCGGCATGGGCCCGCAGATCAACGCACTGCGTCGCGGTGTCGACATCGTCATCGCCACCCCCGGCCGGCTGATGGACCACATGCAGCAGCGCACGCTGGACCTGTCGGCGGTGGAAACGCTGGTGCTGGACGAAGCCGACCGCATGCTCGACATGGGCTTCCTGCCGGCACTGAAGCGCATCCTGCAGTCGGTGCCGAAGAAGCGCCAGACCCTGCTGTTCTCGGCCACCTTCGCGCCGGCGATCAAGACGCTGGCGATGGAGTTCATGCACAACCCGCGCGAGATCTCGGTCTCGGCGCCGAACACCGTGACCACCCTGGTCAGCCATCAGGTGCATCCAGTGGACGCCTCGCGCAAGCGCGACCTGCTGCTGCACGTGCTGTCGCAGGACAGCCGCCGCCAGAGCCTGGTGTTCAGCCGCACCAAGCACGGCGCCGACAAACTGGTCACCTTCCTCAACGCCTCGGGCCTGCGCAGCGCCGCGATCCACGGCAACAAGAGCCAGAACGCACGCACCCGCGCGCTCAGCGACTTCAAGAGCGGCCGCGTCACCGTACTGGTGGCCACCGACATCGCCGCGCGCGGCATCGACATCGAGCAGTTGCCGATCGTGATCAACTTCGACCTGCCATCGGTGGCCGAGGATTACGTGCACCGCATCGGCCGCACCGGTCGCGCCGGCATGGAAGGCCTCGCGCTGTCGCTGGTCAGCCACGACGAGTCCGGGCTGCTGTTCGACATCCGCAAGCTGCTGAAACAGGACATCGCGATCACCCCGGTGGCCGGTTACGAGCCGTCCGCCCCGCTGCGGCTGGATGCCGGCGCGCCGCGTCCGAAGCAGGGCGGCGGCGGTCAGCGGCAACAGCAACGCGCACCGCGGCAGGGCAAGCCCGCCGGCGCGGCGCGGCCGAACGGCTATGCGCCGCAGGGCCGCGGCGAGCACGCCGCCGGCAACCAGCGCCGTCGCTCGAACCATCGTCCGGCCGCCAAGGCCTGAGCGATGGCTTGAATGACACCGAACGTGGCGGCCTGATGGTCGCCACGTTCGTCTCGGGCGTCCGGAAATTCAGAGCAGACCCAGCACGGCCGCGTGATGGCGCAGGTGGTCGTCGATGAAACTGGCAATGAACCAGTAGCTGTGGTCGTAGCCGGCGTGCCGGCGCAGCAGCAGCGGCTGCCCCGCCTCGGCGCAGGCCTGGTCGAACAGCTCGGGTTTCAGCTGCGCCTCGAGGAAGCCGTCAGCTTCGCCCTGGTCGATCAGGATGCTGCCGGGAAAGGTCTGCCGCCGCACCAGTTCGCAGGCATCGTGGTCGGCCCACGCCGCCGGATCGTCGCCGAGATAGCGCGGCAAGGCCTTGCGCCCCCACGGCACCTGGCTGGGCGCCACGATCGGCGCGAACGCCGACACCGAGCGGTAGCGCTGCGGATGCTTCAGGGCCAGGGTCAGCGCGCCATGACCGCCCATCGAGTGGCCGCAGATGCCGCTCAGCGCGGCATCCACCGGGAACTGCGCGCCGATCAACGCGGGCAATTCGTCCACCACGTAACTCGCCATGCGGAAGCGCGCCGACCACGGTGCCTCGGTGGCGTCGAGGTAGAAACCCGCACCCTCGCCGAACTCCCAGTCGTCGGTGGCGCCGTCGATGCCGGTGCCGCGCGGGCTGGTATCGGGCATCACCAGCACCAGGCCCAGTTCGGCGGCCAGCCGTTGTGCGCCGGCCTTGATCGTGGCGGTTTCCTCGGTGCAGGTCAGTCCGGCCAGGAAATACAGCACCGGGCACAACTGCCGGCCGGCCTGCGGCGGCTGGTAGACGGCGAAACGCATGGCGCCGGCGCAGGCTTCCGAGTGGTGGCGGTAGAAGCCCTGGATGCCGCCGTGGCAGCGCTGTTCGGAGATCGTTTCGAGCATGCCCATCGTGGTCTTCGCTCCGCTGGCAAAGGCAACGCGGAGCATAACCGCGCGGCCGGCCCTTTCGCGTTCAGCCAGAATCGCCACGCGCATCCGAGGACACTGGTAGAATGGCCGACCCGCGCGCCGCAACCCCGGCGCTGCCTTCCCGAGGTTCCCCCATGTCGTCCCCCGCTCCCGACCACACCCCGGTGTCGTCCGGCTTCGGCGCACTCGCGCTGCACCCCGACGTCCAGCGCGTGCTGGCCGACGTCGGCTACGAGTCGCCCTCGCCGATCCAGGCCGCCACCATTCCGCCGCTGCTGGAAGGCCGCGACGTGCTCGGCCAGGCGCAGACCGGCACCGGCAAGACCGCCGCGTTCGCGCTGCCGATCCTGTCGCGCATCGAGCGCAGGCCCGGCAAGCCGCAGGCGCTGGTGCTGGCGCCCACGCGCGAGCTGGCGATCCAGGTGGCCGAGGCGTTCCAGACCTACGCCGCGCACGTTCCCGGCTTTCAGGTGCTGCCGATCTACGGTGGCCAGAGCTACGGCCCGCAGCTGCATTCGCTCAAGCGCGGCGTGCACGTCGTGGTCGGCACCCCGGGCCGCGTGATCGACCATCTGGACAAGGGCACGCTGGATCTCTCGGAGCTGAAATTCCTGGTGCTCGACGAAGCCGACGAGATGCTGCGCATGGGCTTCATCGACGACGTCGAGAAAGTGCTGCAGGCCACCCCGCCCGGGCGCCAGGTCGCGCTGTTCTCGGCGACCATGCCGGCGCCGATCCGCAAGATCGCGCAGCGACACCTGAAGGAGCCGGTCGAGGTCACCATCAAGTCCTCGACCACCACCGCGGCGAACATCCACCAGCGCTACTGGTTCGTCAGCGGCATGCACAAGCTCGATGCATTGACCCGCATCCTGGAGGCCGAGCCGTTCGACGCGATGATCATCTTCGCGCGCACCAAGCAGGCCACCGAGGAGCTGGCCGAGAAGCTGCAGGCGCGCGGCCTGGCCGCCGCCGCGATCAACGGCGACATCGCCCAGGCGCAGCGCGAGCGGGTGATCCAGCAGCTGAAGGACGGCAAGCTCGACATCCTGGTCGCCACCGACGTGGCAGCGCGCGGCCTCGACGTGGAGCGGATCAGCCACGTGCTGAACTACGACATCCCGTACGACACCGAAAGCTACGTGCACCGCATCGGCCGCACCGGCCGCGCCGGGCGCAGCGGCGAGGCGATCCTGTTCGTCAGCCCGCGCGAGCGCGGCATGCTGCACGCGATCGAGCGCGCCACCCGGCAGCCGATCGAGCAGATGCAGCTGCCGTCGGTCGAGGTGGTCAACGACGTGCGCATCGGCAAGTTCAAGCAGCGCATCAGCGACATGCTGGCGCAGGGCGAGCTGGAGCAGTTCCAGCAGCTGATCGAGCAGTACGAGCAGGAACACAACGTGCCGGCGGTCGAGATCGCCGCCGCGCTGGCGCGCATCGCCCAGGGCGACCAACCGCTGCTGCTGACGCCGCCACCGAAGCGCGAGAAGTACGAACCGGCCGCGCGCGAACACAAGCCGCGCGAGCGCGAAGGCACGCCCGCACGGGTCCCACGCGAACACAAGCCGCGTACGCACGAGCCGCGCCCGCAGGAGGGTGCGCCGCCGCGCGAGTCCGCCCAGCGCCCGCTGCGCGCGCACGCCACCGAGCAGGGCAAGCGCACCTATCGCATCGAGGTCGGCCACGAGCACGGCGTGAAGCCGGGCAACATCATCGGCGCGATCGCCAACGAGGCCGGCCTGGACAGCCAGTACATCGGCCGCCTCAGCATCCGCGACCACTACAGCCTGATCGACCTGCCCGACGGCATGCCGCAGGAAGTGTTCGAGCACCTGAAGAAGGTGTGGGTGGTGCAGCAGCAGCTGCGCATCCACGAGTGGGACGGCAACGACGCCGGCAACGGCGCGCCGCCGGCACACAAGCCGGGCGGCTTCAGGAAGCCCGCCGGCGTCAAGCCGCGGCCCGGCGCCGGCAAGCCACCGCGGCGCAAGTAGCCGCCACTCGATGAGCCGCGGCGCGGCCCCGTAAGATCGGCACCATCGCCGCCGCCGTGAAGCCGTCGCATGCCCACCCCCACCGTCGAACATCACCCATCCCGCGGCGCCGAGCCGCGGCTCGATGGGCTGGCTCCGGCCGCCCTGCCGCACCTGCAGGCGGCGGCCCATGCGATCCGCGACGGTGCCGAAGCGGTCGCGCGCCAGGCGCTGGATGCGGCGCTCGCGCTCGCCCCGGCGCATCCGGAACTGCTGCGCATGCTCGGCCTGCTGCACGCCCGCGCACAACGCCATGCCGAAGCCTGCGCGGCCCTGCAGCAGGCCGTGGCGCAATGGCCGGACTACGCGCTGGCGCACGCCGACCTGGGCAACGCGCAGCTCGCTGCCGGCGAGGCGGACGCGGCCTTTGCCAGCTGGCGGCGCGCCTGCGCGCTGGCGCCGCACGCGCCGATGCCGTGGTTCAATCTCGGCCGCAACCTGCAACTGCACGGCGACACCGCCGCGGCGATCGAGGCGCTTGAGCAGGCCCACGCGCTGGCACCGGAGTTCCTGCCGGCACTCATCCTGCTCGGCGACGCGCTGGTACACACCGGCCGCTTCGACGATGCGGCTGCCCGCTACCGTGCCGCGCTGGCGCTGCACCCGGCCTGCGGCGACGCCTGGCGCGGGCTGGCGAACATCAAGACGCGACCGCTGCCGGACGCCGACCGCGAACGCCTGACGGCCGCGCTGCGCCTGCCCGGGCTGAACCCCGCCGACCGTATCGCGATGGGCTTCGCGCTGGGCAAGGTGTGCGAGGACCAGCAGCGTTACGAGCAGGCCTTCGCCGCCCTGGACCAGGCCAATGCCGCACTGCGCCAGCTCCATCCATGGAACGCCGCCGCGTTCCGGGCGCATGCCGATGCCCTGTTTGCCGCTTCAAGCGGGCTGCCGACGGCGAGGGATCCGGCCCTGGGCCATGAGGCGATCTTCATCGTCGGCCTGCCGCGCTCCGGCTCCACCTTGTTCGAGCAGATCCTCGCCGCCCATCCCGAGGTCGAAGGCGCCAGCGAGCTGCCGGACCTGGAACAGGTGCTCGGCGAGGAATCCGCCCGCCGCCGCCAGCCGCTGCTGCAGTGGTTCGCCACGGCAACGGGCGACGACTGGCAGCGGCTGGGCCGACGCTACCTGGAACGCACCGCACGCTGGCGAGCGCACAAGCCGCGGCACACCGACAAGCTGCCGTCGAACTGGCTGCTAGCCGGCGTGCTGGGCGCGATGCTGCCGGGCGCGCGCATCGTCGACGCGCGGCGCGATGCGCTGGAAGCCGGCTGGTCCTGCTACAAGCAGCAGTTCTACCGGCTGCCGCATTTCGCCTGCACGCTGAGCGACATTGCCGCCTACCTGCGCGACTACCAGCGGATCATGGACGCGTGGCAGGCGGCCGAGCCGCAGCGCATCCGCCTCCAGCGCTACGAGGCGCTGCTGGCCGAGCCCGAGCGCGAGATCCGTGCGCTGCTGGCATTCTGCGGCCTGCCGTTCGACCCGGCCTGCCTCGCCTACCACCAGGCCAGCCGCAGCGTGCGCACGGCCAGCGCCGCGCAGGTACGCCAGCCGCTGCAACGCGACACGGCACGCGCCGACCGCTACGGCGCCCGGCTCGACCCGCTGCGCCTGGGCCTCGGCCTGCCGATGCTCAGCCGCTAGGAGCCCACGCCGGTCGTTCGCGCAGGCAACGCAGCGTTCGCCAAACGCGTGCACTCCACCGACGAACACCTGCTGCCGCCGTTCGTGGCACGCGGCGCCGCCGCTGCGAACGCCCCCTTCGCAACGGATCGACGCCGGCATCGACACGGGTTTCCTGGCCTTGGACATCTATCGGCTTGCGGGATAAGCGGCGGTCCGCCATCCAGCGCCGGATGACTTCTTCACGAAAAATTCCCGTCGAAGCGCTATGACTCCGCCGTTCCACCAGGGAGTCCGGGGGCGTGCGATGCCGACGTCGCGTGATGGTGGAACGGTTGTCGGATCCCCGTCGTGCCTGGCCACAAAAGCAGCGCAACGCCAGTCGCACGCGCCGATCCTTTCCGATGCCGTTACCTCGTGGAGGGGAACCCATGTCATCACGAAACTTGACCGGCCTGAGCATCGCGCTGGGCGCCGTTTTCGGCCTGGCGGCAAGCCACCAGGCCTTCGCCGAAAACGCGGCGCCGAAGGTGGAAGTGACGCCTGCCGTGAAGCACGACACCTTGCGCTCCCTGCGCGGCACCATGCCGCGCCCGGAAGATTTCTCGAAGAGTCCACGCATTCATCCGCTGCATCCGCTGCCACCGCTGGCTCCGGGCAACCAGACCGACGGCGCCGTGCAGCACACCGTCACCGGGGCGTTTGCGCCCGCGCTGGGCGCCGGCTTCGAAGGCGTCGGCCAGGGCTTCAGCGGCCCGCAGGGCACCTTCACCGTCAACAGCGCGCCGCCGGATACGAATGGCGCCGTGGGCGCGACCCAGTACCTGCAGATCGTCAACACCGGCTTCGCGGTGTTCGACAAAGCCAGCAAGGCGGTGATCTACGGTCCGGTGCCGAGCAACACCCTATGGTCCGGCTTCGGCGGCCCCTGTGAGGCCGACAACGACGGCGACGCCGTGGTGGTCTACGACAAGGCCGCCAACCGCTGGGTCGTCTCGCAATTCGCCGTCAGCGCCACGCCGTACTACCAGTGCGTGGCCGTGTCGGCCACCAGTGACGCCACCGGCGCGTACTACCGCTACGCCTTCTCCTACGGCAGCGTCTTTCCCGACTATCCAAAGATGGGCGTCTGGCCGGACGGCTATTACGAAACCTTCAACATGTTCACCAATACCTTCCAGGGCGCCAAGTTGTGCGCCTATGACCGCACTGCGATGTTGAGCGGCCAAGCGGCGACCCAGCAGTGCTTCCAGTTGTCCACCAGCTACGGCGGCGTGCTGCCGGCGGACCTCGACGGCGCCACCGCGCCGCCGGCCGGCGCGCCGAACTACATGCTGAACTTCACCAGCAACTCGCTGAACCTGTGGAAATTCCATGTGGACTGGGCGAACAGCGCCAACACCTCGCTGAGCGGTCCGATCAACATCCCGGTGGCTGCCTTTGCCACCGCCTGCCGGGGCGGCAGCTGCATCCCGCAGTACGGCACGCGGCAAAAGCTGGACTCGCTGGGCGATCGCCTGATGTTCCGCCTGGCCTACCGCAATTTCGGCGACCACGAGTCGCTGGTGGTCAACCATTCGGTGCAGGTCGGCGCCAAGCACAACAACCCCTACACCGGGGTGCGCTGGTACGAGATCCGCAGCCCGGGCACCACGCCGGTGGTCTACCAGCAGTCCACCTTCTCGCCGGACACCAGTTATCGCTGGATGGGCTCGGTGGCGATGGACAAGCAGGGAAACATGGCGCTGGGCTACAGCGCATCCAGCAGCGCGCTGCACCCGGCGATCCGCTACACCGGGCGACTGAGCACCGACGCGCTGAGCACCATGCAGGCCGAGAACAGCATCATCGAGGGCCAGGGCTCGCAAAGCGGCAGCAACCTGTCGCGCTGGGGCGACTACAGCGCGATGACGGTCGATCCGGTCGACGACTGCACGTTCTGGTACACCACCGAGTACCTGAAGAGCACCGGCTCGTTCAACTGGAACACGCGCCTTGCGTCGTTCAAGTTCCCGGGTTGCCAATAAACCGGTTCCGGTTATCCAGCATGCCCGTCACCCATCGCGGTGGCGGGCAGCTCTCTCCTGCTGTTTCGGACGCGGCAGCGCGCTCAGGCGCTCTGCGGCAGCGGCGGTTCGCCGGCGTCGAACGGGTCGAGCCAGTCCTCCGGCGTCAGCACCGGCAGGCCATGGGCGAGGCGTGCCTTGTCGCACTGCGGGCTGATCGTGCCGAACTCCCACGACGGCTGCACCTCGCGGCACACCGACGGCCGCTGCGGGTAGATGCCGCAATGCGCCGCCTCGCCCACCGTGCCCTGCAACGCCACGCAGCGCGGTTGCGCGGCGTTGGTGCCGCGCATCGCCAAGCGGTGCGGGTCGAGCTTCTCGGTCAGTTCCGGCGGTACGTTGCCGCCGAGGAAGGCTTCCGCTTCCGACCAGTGGAACGCCACGCGAAAGTACGCGCAGCAGGCACCGCAACGCAGGCAGGGATGTTGCATCGAATCGACCGTGGGCGCCCCGAGGCGCGCAGGAGGCGGATTCTAGTGCAGCGGACGTCCGGTGCGCAGCAGGGAAGCAAGCGCTACCCCTCCCTGCCCTCCCCTGCCGAGCAGGGGAGGAGATTCCGAAAGCCGGCAACCGCTGCGCGGCTGCCGGCTTGGTTACTCATGGCTCGCCGGCGAAGGTGTTGCAGCGGGCGATGTCGCCGCTGCCGAAGCCGGCCTTGAACCACTTCACCCGCTGCGCCGAGGTGCCGTGGGTGAACGTATCCGGCCGCACCCGGCCCTGCGCCTGCTGCTGCAGGGCGTCGTCGCCGATGTGGCTGGCCGCGTTGAGCGCCGATTCGATGTCGCCCGGCTGCAGCCAGTTCAGCTCCTGCTGGCTGTGGTTCGCCCACACGCCGGCGTAGCAATCCGCCTGCAGTTCCTGCCGCACCGACAGGCCATCGGCGCCATCCATCGGCACGCCGCGGCGACGCGCCTCGTCGACCTTGTCGAACACGCCGGTCAGCTTCTGCACGTGATGGCCGACCTCGTGCGCGATCACGTAGGCGCGGGCGAAGTCGCCGGAGGAATGCAGTTCGTCCTGCAGTTGCTGGAAGAACGTCAGGTCCAGGTACACCTTCTGGTCGCCCGGGCAATAGAACGGGCCCACCGCCGTGGTGGCGCCGCCGCAGGCCGTGTTCACGCCACCGCTGAACAGGTGCAGCTTGGGCTCGACATAGGTGGCACCGTGCGCCTGGAAGATCGCGCCCCAGCTCTGCTCGGTCGAATGCAGGATCGCGCTGACGAAGGCCTGCTGCTCGGGATCGACCTGGACCGGCTGCCCGGTCTGTGTCGGTGCGCCCGGCGGGGTGCCGCTCTGGTCCAGCAGTGCCAGCGGATTCTTGAAGAAGATCCAGCCCAGCAGCGCCAGCACGATCAGGCCGCCCAGGCCCATGCGGCCACCGCCACCGAAACGCGGGCCACCGCCGCCACCGTTGTCGACCTCGACATTGCTGCTGCTGCCGCCTTTTCGCCAATCCATAGGAATCCCTTGCTGACCGATGCACGCGCCCCGACGCCGCGTGGCGACGATAGCGCGTCGACCGGGATCACGCCACGGCATGCGCTGCCGCTAAAGTAGGTGACCTTTTGTGAGGATTTCAGCATGACCCACCTGCCCGCCCTGGTCACCCTGCTCACCGTGCTGCTGCTGTTCGGCACCATGTGGGCCGTCGGCCACGCCCGCGGCAAGTACGGGATCAAGGCACCGGCCACCAGCGGCGACCCCGCATTCGAGCGCGCCTATCGGGTGCAGATGAATACGCTGGAGAGCACGGTGATGTTCCTGCCCACGCTGTGGCTGGCGGCGAACTACGGCTTCAGCGGCTGGGCCGGCGTGGCGGGGCTGGTCTGGATCGTCGGCCGCGTGTGGTACGCGCTGGCCTACCTGAAGGATCCCGCCAAACGCGGCCCCGGCTATATGGTCGGCATGCTCGGCTGGGCCGCGCTGCTGGTGCTGGCCTGCGTCGGCGTGGGCCGCGCGATGCTAGTCTGAGCCCGCGGCCCGCAGGCCGCGGGCAATCCTGGCGGCCGACCGGCTTGCGCGGCAGGCCTGCAAACCACTAGCTTGGGCTCGCACCGTTCCCTGCCACAGGCCATGGTCACCGCATGCAGATCAGCAGCACCGAGGTCTCGCCCCTGTCGCCTCCGGATTCGCCACCCCCACCGCATGCCGGCCGCACCGCGCCCGGCCTGCGCGCCAGCGTGGGCATCATCGTCGTCTACTTCGCACTGCAGTTCGCCGTCAGCTTCCTGTTCGGGGCGGCGATCGCGGCGACGGCGGCTTTGCGCAACAACGGCGCGGGCATCGAGACGGCGATCCGCACCACGCTGGCGCAGCCGGCGATGCAGGCGCTGCTGGCGATCCTCTCGCTCGGCGTGGCCGCGCCGCTGACCCTGTGGCTGATGCGCCGCAGCTGGCCGGCGCTGTGGCCGCAGGCGCAGCCGCCGGGGTTCGGCTTCGTGCCTCCGCGCCAGCCCCTGTTCTTCGCGCTGGCGGTGCTGGTCGGACTGGCCGCGCCGTTCCTCGGTGCGCTGTTGACCGAGTGGCTGGCCCACGGCCACACGGTGACCCAGGACATCCAGCAGATCGGCGGCAACACCCCGCTGGGGCTGCGCATTCCGCTGGTGCTGGTGGTGGTGTGCGTGGGGCCGCTGGTGGAAGAGCTGCTGTTCCGCGGCGTGCTGCTGTCGGCCTTGATGAAGCGCGTGCATGTCGGCTGGGCGGTGGCCGGCAGCTCGCTGCTGTTTGCGCTGGTCCACCTGCCGGGGCTGGACTACCAGTGGTACGCGCTGCCGAACCTGCTTCTGCTGGCGCTGCTGCTGGCCGGATTGCGGCTGCGTTCGGGCTCGATCTGGCCGGCGGTGCTGGCGCATGGCGTCAACAACCTGCTGGCCGTCGCCGTCTGGTTCGTGGCGATCAACCCGCCGGGCTGATTCCGCCGCGGCGCAGGAGTCGCGCGGTCTCGAACAGCGGCAGGCCCATCACCCCGGAATAGCTGCCGTCGAGATGCTCGACCATCGCCGCGCCGCGGCCCTGGATCGCATACGCGCCGGCCTTGCCGAACGGCTCGCCGGTGGCGACATAGGCGGCGATCGCCGGCTCGTCCAGCGTGGCGAAGCGCACCTGCGACACGCACACCTCGCACCGCTCGCCGCCGCTGCCGACCAGCCACACCGCCGAGACCACCGCATGCGTGCGGCCCGACAGCCGGCGCAGCATCGCCGCCGCGTCGGCGGCGTCGCGCGGCTTGCCGAACACTTCGTCGTCGTCCAGCACCACCTCGGTGTCCGCGCCGAGCACGAGCGCGTCGCCAGCGTGCGCCAGCGCGGCGAGGCCGGCGCACGCCTTGTCGCGCGCCACCCGGCTCACGTAGTCGCGCGGCGATTCGCCCGGCGCACGCTGCTCGGGCACGTCGACGTCGAGCACGACGAAGTCCGCGCCGAGCTGCTCCAGCAACTGGTGCCGGCGCGGTGACTGCGAGGCGAGATAAAGCCTCGGGCTCACAGCGTCAGGCTGTATTCGCAGAACTGGTAGTCGCGCTGCCAGCCCAGCGCTTCGTACAGCGCCTGCGCCGGGGCATTGTCCAGTGCGGTGGACAACGAAAGGCTGGCCGCGCCCAGGGCGTGCGCATGTTCCGCCGCCGCCTTCAGCAACCCAGCTCCCACACCTTGCCGCCGCGCCGTCGCCGCCACGAACAGATCGTTGAGCAGCCAGGTGCGTACGGTGCGCACCGAGGAGAACAGCGGATACAGCTGGGTGAAGCCGAGCGCGGCGCCGTGCTCGTCCAGCGCCAGCAGCACCAGCGATTCGTGCTGGCGCAAGCGCTCCGCCAGGAAATCCCGCGCCCGTGCCAGGTCTGCCGGCTGGCCGTAGAACTGGCGGTAGCCGTCGAACAGCGGCGCCAGCTGGTCGAGGTCGAGAAGGGTGGCTTGCCGGACGTGGAAGGACATGGCGGGTGGGCTCCGTGGAGTTCAGGCGCGATGGTAGGGGTGGCCGGACACGATCGTGGTGGCACGGTACAGCTGTTCGGCCAGCACCAGCCGCACCAGCATGTGCGGCAGGGTCAGCGGGCCCAGCGACCAGCGCTGGTCGGCGCGCGCCAGCACCTCGGGCGCGTGGCCGTCCGGGCCGCCGACGAGGAACGCCAGGTCGCGCCCGGCCATGCGCCAGCCTGCCAGTTGGGCGGCCAGTTCCTCGCTGGACCAGCTCTTGCCCCGGCCATCGAGCGCGACCACGTGGATGTCGTGCGGCAAGGCCGCGAGGATCGCAGCGCCCTCGTCCTGGATCGCCCGCGCATCGTCGCGGCCCTTGCCGCGGTTGCCGGGTTTCAGCTCGACCAGCTCCAGCGGCAATTCGTGCGACAGCCGCTTGCGGTATTCGGCAAAGCCTTCCGCCACCCAGCCGGGCATGCGTTCACCGACGGCGATCAGGCGCGCGCGCATGCCGTGGGTTCGCCTCAGCTGGCTTGCGCAGCGTCGACTTCCTGCCCGTGGTCACCCACCGTCCACAGCCGCTCCAGGCCGTAGAACTCGCGGATGCGCGGCAGCATCACGTGGACGATCACGTCGCCCAGGTCGACCAGCACCCATTCGCCTTCCGTTTCGCCTTCCACGCCCAGCGGCATCACGCCCGCCTTCTTGGCGAACTTGCCCACTTCGTCGGCGATGGATTTGACGTGGCGGGCCGAGGTGCCGGAGGCGATCACCAGCAGGTCGGCGATGGAGGTCTTGCCGCGGACGTCGATCTCGCGCACGTCCTTGGCCTTCAGTTCTTCGAGCGCGTCGATGACCGACTTGCGCAGGGTAGCCGTGGTGACGGCCTTGTTGCTACGGGCTGTGCTCAAGAGGGTGGGCCTCGATGCGGGATCGCAGCGCAAAATGGCGCGGGCGCAGTATAACCGCGCAACCGCAACGTCACGTCAAGGTGCCCACCGTCACGGACAGGCCCGTTCAGTGCGCCAGCGAGCGCCTGGCCAAGCGGTATTCGTGCATCAGTCGCGCCACCAGCTCGGCGGCCGGCTGCGGGCGCACCAGCGCGGCGGCCTGGCCGCACCATTCGGACAACAGGTCGCCGCGCCCGGCGGCGGCCGCCGCGCGCCGCAGCGGCGCGGTGAGCGCGTTCAGCACCGGATACGGCAAGCCCTGCGCCGCTTCGGGCATCGCCTCGACGAAGCGGTTGCGCAGGCCGCGGGCGGCGCGGCCGGAGAAGCCGCGGATGGTGGTGACCCGGTGCTCCTCGACCTGCGGCAGATCCTGCTTCCACGCCTCGGCGGCCGAGCACTCCGGGCAGGTGAGGAAGGCGGTGCCGAGCTGGCTGGCCGCCGCGCCGAGCACTTCCGCCGCCAGCATGCCGCGGCCGTCCATGATGCCGCCGGCGGCGATCACCGGGATGTCGATCGCGCGCACGGCCAGCGGCAGCAGCGCGAACAGGCCGATCATCGCGTCCTCCGCCTCGTGCAGGAAGGTGCCGCGATGGCCGCCAGCCTCGGCGCCCTGCATGCACACCGCGTCGGCGCCGGCGCCGGCCCAGGCGCGTGCCTCGGCCACCGTGGTGGCGGTGCCGATCACGCAGATGCCGCGCCGATGCAGCTCGCGCAACTGCGCCGGGGCGATCACCCCGAACGTAAAGATCGCTGCCGCCGGACGCGCCTCGCACAGCGCGGCGAACTGCTCGGAGAAAAGCGGCGCCCAGCGCGGCGGAACGCTGGTGCGCACGTCGAGGCCTTCGCGCACCATCAGCGCATCAAGCTGCTCGCACGCTTTCGCCACCGCCGCCATGCCGGCCTCGAATTCGTCCGGCAGCACGAACAGGCCGATCGCATACGGTTGCTCGCCGAGCGCGCGGATCTGCGCCGCCTGGTCGAGGATCGCCTGCGGCTCCAGGTAGCCGGCGCCGAGCGAGCCCAGCGCGCCGGCATTGGACACCGCCGCCACCAGCGCCGGCGGCGTCGAGCCGGACATCGGGGCCTGGATCAGCGGATGCTCGATGCCGAGCCGGCTGGCGAACGATGTATCCATGGCGTGGCGGCCCGTGGCGGAAACGGACACAGTATCCGCCACTGCCACGCGCAGCAGAAGCCGCCGGCAGCTCCGCCTGCCGGCGGCAGGCGCTCAGCCGCCGGACTTCATCGCCGCGCCCTTCATGGCGTCGCCCTGCATGGCGTCACCCTTCATCGCGTCACTCTTCATCGCGTCACCCTTCATCGCTTCGTGCTTCATCGCTTCGTGCTTCATCGCATCGTGCTTCATGGCACCGTGTTTCATGCCGTCATGCTTCATGGTCGTTTTCTGCATGGCGTCGTGCGCCATGGCGGTGCTGGAGCTGGCGGCCATCGCGTCCTGTGCGAGCGCGGACGCGGTGGCGAGGCCGCAGGCCATGGATACGGCGAGAAGAGTGGCAAGTCGTGCGTTCATCGGAAGATCCTCGGGAGAAAGAAAGGGGAACGGCCACGCCGCCCCCTCGCTTCCTTCGCCGCCCGCCGGCCGGCGGTTACCTCGCTCGGCTCAGCCGCCCTGCCCGGCCACGATATTCACCGTGATGGCGATGATGAACACGTTGAAGAAGAATGCGATCACGCTGTGCAGCAGCACCACGCGACGCAGGTACTTGCTGGTGATCTGCACGTCGGAGACCTGGAAGGTCATGCCGATGACGATCGAGAAATAGGCGAAATCCCAGTAGTCCGGCTCGGGCGTATCGGGAAACTCCAGGCCGGCATGCTTCTCGCCGAAATCACCGTAGTAGCCGTGGGCGTAGTGCACCGCGAACATCACGTTGAGGAACAGCCAGCTGAGCACCACGCTCAGCACGCCGACGGCCAGCGCCGGCACGCCACCGCCCCGGGCCGCATGCAGTTCGTTGCCCAGCGCCGCCAGCACCACTGCCGAGAGCAGCACGCCGCCCCACAGCACGCCCCAGCGGCCGGTGTCCAGCGCCCGCGCCTGGATGCGCATGTGACTCGGCGAAGCCCGGCTGAACAGGCGCGCGAAGACGCCCAGGAACACCAGCGCGGCCAGGTCGAAACCCAGCAGCACCGCATTGGCCGGACGCACGCCGGCATGCAGCAGCAGCGCCAGCGCCACCAGGAAGATCAGCAGCGACAGCAGCGTCCACCGGCGGCCCTTCACGAAACGCCATGGCCGCCAGCCGCGCCGCTGCGGCGCGCGTTCGCCCGCGCGCCCTGATGATTCGTCCATGCTTGTCTCCGCGTCAGGGGCTCAGCCGAGCAGGTCGTGGTATTCCGGGTGCCGCTGCATCCACGCGGCAGCATACGAGCAGGCCGGCACCACCTTCCAGCCTTCGGCGCGCGCCGTCGCCAGCGCCTCCTGCACCAGGGCGGCGGCGATGCCGCGCCCACCCACCGCGGCCGGCACGCCGGTATGGGTGATCGTCATCACGCCGTCGGCCAGGGTGTACTCGAGCAGGCACGGCACGCCGTCCACGCGGGTCTCGAAACGACGGGCCATGCGATCGTGAAGGATGGCGAACGGCATGCGAACTCCTGGCCGGAACACAATCCCCACAGCATACGACCCGCGCGAGGCAAACGGGCGTGAAGCGATCGCGTTGCTTCATTCGCATCGGCTGCATGTGGCGCCGGGCATCGTGGGCGCCTGCCTGCCACCACCCACGGGAGAGTCCCATGAAACGAACCGCATCCGCGCACTGGTCCGGCGGCATCACGGACGGCCAGGGCACCATGTCGACCGATACCGGCGTGTTGCGAGAGTCGCCATTCGGGTTCAAATCGCGCTTCGAGGACGGCCCCGGCACCAATCCGGAGGAATTGATCGCGGCGGCCCACGCCGGCTGCTACTCGATGGCGCTGTCGCTGGGGCTGGGCAACGCCGGCTTCACCGCCAACAGCATCGACACGACGGCGGTGGTGACCCTGCTCAAGGACGGCGACGGCTTCGCCATCACCGAAGTGGCGCTGACCTGCCGGGCCAGGGTGCCGCGCATCGACACGGCCACGTTCGACGGTATCGCACGGGCGACCAAGCTGGCCTGCCCGGTGTCCAAGCTGCTGAAGGCCACGATCACGCTGGACGCCCGGCTGGAAAGCTGACTCAGGCGGCGATCTCCTGCGCGGAAGGCCGGCTCGCGCCGGCTTCGACCCGCCGCCGCTGGCGCACCGCCTGTGCCAGCTGCTGCAGCACCCGCACCGAGCAGTCCCAGTCGATGCAACCGTCGGTGATGCTCTGGCCGTAGCGCAGCGGCTGGCCTGCCTGCAGGTCCTGGCGACCGCCGAGCAGGTGACTTTCCACCATCACGCCGAGGATGCGCTGCTCGCCGGCGGCGATCCGCGCAGCGATGTCCTCGACCACCCGCGGCTGGTTCTCCGGGTTCTTGCCGCTGTTGGCGTGGCTGGCGTCGATCATCACCCGGGCCGGCAGGCCGGCCTTGCCGATCGCGGTGCAAGCCGCGTCGATACTGGCCGCATCGTAGTTCGGCGCCTTGCCGCCGCGCAGGATCACGTGGCAGTCGCCGTTGCCGCTGGTGGTGGCCACGGCAGCTTGGCCGTCCTTGGTCACCGCCATGAAATGGTGCGGCTGCGACGCGGCCTGCACCGCGTCCACCGCGATCTTCACGTTGCCATCGGTGCCGTTCTTGAAACCGACCGGGCAGGACAGCCCCGAGGCCAGCTCGCGGTGCACCTGGCTCTCGGTGGTGCGCGCGCCGATCGCGCCCCACGCCACCAGGTCGGCGATGTATTGCGGCGTGATCATGTCGAGGAATTCGCAGCCGGCCGGCACGCCCAGCGCGTTGATGTCGCGCAGCAGGCCGCGGGCGATGCGCAGGCCCTTGTCGATGCGGAAGCTGCCGTCGAGGTCGGGATCGTTGATCAGCCCTTTCCAGCCGACCGTGGTGCGCGGCTTCTCGAAGTACACCCGCATCACCAGCTCCAGCGCGTCGCCCAGCTCGCGGCGCAGCGGCGCCAGTCGCGTGGCGTATTCCAGCGCGGCGCGCGGGTCGTGGATCGAGCACGGGCCGATCACCACCGCGAGGCGGTCGTCGGCACCGGCGAGGATGGCGTGCAGCGCCCGCCGCGAAGCCTCCACGGTGGCCATCGCCGTCTCGGTGGCGGCGCAGTCGCGCATGATCTCGGCCGGCGTGCCGAGGCGGGTGATGGTGCGGATGCGCAGGTCGTCGGTGGCGTGCATGGCGGCTCTCCTGGAGGTTTTTCAGGTGGCGGCCATAAAAAAACCGCCCTGGGATGGCGGTTCGGTGTGGTTCTTTCGATCAGATCAAAACGATCGCGTCCGCGCCGCCGCCATTGGCTTCGGGTAGCCGTAAAACCAGAAATACAGGCGAGCGGTGGCAGAGGACATGTCGCCATTGATAACACAATGGACGTCCAAATCAAACTCCCCGCCGGCACGAGGCTAGACTGGCGGCATGCCTTCGCCGCTCGACCTGCTGACCCGACCTGCCCGCGAAGCGGTCCGCCGCTGGGTGCTCGGCGCCTTCCCTCGCGCCGACAGCGGCGGCCTCGACTACGACCATCCGCACGGCGATCCGGGCCTGTTCGGTCCGCACAGCGCGACCTGGCGCGTGCACGCGGATTTCCCCGGCATGCTGGCCGGCGGCCTCGCCGCGCTGACCCTGCAGACCCTGCATCCGCTGGCGCTGGCCGGGGTGTGGGACCACTCCAACTTCCGCGGCGACCTGCTCGGCCGGCTGCGCCGCACCACCGCCTTCGTCGGCGGCACCACCTACGCGCCGCGCGCGCAGGCCGAGGCGCTGATCGCGCACGTGCGGCAGATCCACGACCACATCGCCGGCCATGGCGAGGACGGGCGCCCCTACAGCGCCAATGACCCCGAGCTGCTGACCTGGGTGCACGTCAGCGAGGCGTGCTGCTTCCTGCAGGGCTACCGCCGCTACGGCCACATCGCGCTGCCGCCCGGCGCGGCCGACCGCTACTACGACGAGGTGCGGCAGATCGCCGAGGCGCTGGGCGCGCGCGACGTGCCGGCCAGCGAACACGAGGTGGCGGAATACTTCCGGCGCATCCGGCCCGAGCTGGCCTTCACCGAACGCTCGCGCGTGGTGCTCGGCCTGCTGGCGCAGGTGCGCCTGCCGGTGCCGGCGGCCGGGCTGTCGCGCGACCTGTTCCTGTACGCCGGCCACGCGCTGCTGCCAGAGTGGGCGCTCGCGCTGCTGCACCACACGCCAAGGCAGCGGCGCCAGGCGCGGCTGGCGGCGCACGCGCTGTGGTCGATCGCGCCGGTATTCCATGCCGCGCTGAAGGACGGCATCGCCAGCCGCGCCTGCCGGCGCATGGAGATGCCGCCGGAGCAGCTGCGGCACTGGGCGTAGCACTGCGCCGCCCGGCGGCATTGACAGCGTCATCCCATCGGCTAACGTCGTGCGACAGCGTCAGTCGAGGACTTCCGTGGCGACACTCATTCCGACCCGCAACAGCTGCCTGCCGCGGATGACCGGCGGCGAGAAGCGCGTTTCCGAGCGGCTGGAACAGAAGCTGGAGGACGACTACCTGCTGTGGTACGACGTGCCGGTCGGACTGAAGCAGCGCCACCCGGATTTCGTGGTGTTCCACCCGCGCCGCGGCCTGCTGGTACTGGAGGTGAAGGACTGGAAGGCCGACACCCTCCGCCACGCCGACAGCACCCAGTTCACCCTGGTCACCGAGCGCGGCCTGGTGAAGGAGAACAACCCGCTGCTGCAGGCGCGCGCCTACGCGCTGGAGATCGGCGTGGTGCTGGAGCGCGACCCCGCGCTGCGCCACCCGGAAGGCTCGCGTTACGCCGGCAAGCTGATCATGCCGTGGGGCTGGGGCGTGGTGCTGGCCAACATCACCCGCAAGCAGTTCGACGAGGGCGCGCTGGGCGAGGTGCTGCCCGAGCACCTGGTGATCTGCCGCGACGAGCTGTACGAGACGGTCGACGCCGAAGCGTTCCAGCAGCGGCTGTGGGCGATGTTCCCGCAGGTGTATCCGGTGGCGCTGACCCTGCCGCAGATCGATCGCGTGCGCTGGCACCTGTTCCCGGAATTGCGGGTGGAAGCCGGCAGCGGCCAGTTCGGCCTGTTCGGTCCCACCGACGCCGCGGTGCGGCCGCTGGAAATCCCCGACCTGGTCAAGGTGATGGACGCGCAGCAGGAACAGCTCGCCCGTTCGATCGGCGGCGAGCACCGGATCATCCACGGCGTCGCCGGCTCCGGCAAGACGATGATCCTCGGCTTCCGCGCCATGCAGCTCGCGCGTGAGCTCTCCAAGCCGATCCTGGTGCTCTGCTACAACAAGACCCTGGCCGCACGACTGGAACAGTTGATCGGCGAGCGCGGCCTCAGCGAGAAGGTGCAGGTCTACAACTTCCACAAGTGGTGCCGCAAGATGCTGGTGGCCTACCACGAGCCGCTGCCGCCGGGCAGCGGCAAGGCCTTCGTCGAAGCGCTGCCGCCGGCGGTGATCGCCGGCGTGGACCGCGGCCGGATTCCGCGCGCGCAGTACGGCGCGGTGCTGGTCGACGAAGGCCACGACTTCGAGCCGGACTGGTACAAGCTGATCGTGCAGATGATCGACCCGGTCACCAACTCGCTGCTGGTGCTGTACGACGACGCGCAGAACATCTACGGCAACCCGAACCGCCGCAGGATCAGCTGGAAGAGCCTCGGCGTGCAGGCGCAAGGCCGCACCACCATCCTCAAGCTCAACTACCGCAACACGCTGGAAATCCTCTCGGTCGCGCGCACCTTCGCGCAGGACCTGCTCGCCTCGCGCAGCGACGACGCCGACGGCGACGGCGTGCCGCTGGTCGCGCCGGAAAGCGCCGGCCGCCGCGGCGCGGTGCCCGAACTGGTGCGCACCGACACCGCCCGTGCGCAGATGGATGTGCTGATTGCGCGGCTGCGCGACGAGCACGCGCATGGCCGTCCGTATTCCGAGATGGCGGTGATCTACCGCAACCAGTGGGAAGGCGAAAAACTGCACGAGGTACTGGGCGACCTGGGCATCCCCAGCCGGCTCGCCGACAACACCGGCAAGCAGAGCCTGTTCGCGGTCGAGGACAGCGTCAAGCTGGTCACCATGCACTCCAGCAAGGGGCTGGAATTCCCGTTCGTGATCATTCCCGGCATCGGTGGCCTGCCCAAGGAAGGCCAGTCCGAAGCCGACGAGGCGCGCCTGCTCTACGTCGCCATGACCCGCGCCACCGAACACCTGCTGCTGATCCACCACCTCGACTCGATGTTCTCCCGGCGCATCCGCGATTCGATCAACGAGGTGACGGCACAGCTGGAACGCGGGTGAGCGTGCCCAGAAAGCGGTCTCCCCCTGCTGCGGACCACCATCGTCGTGGCGATGATGTTCGGCTTCGGCGAAATTTCGCTTCACGGCTTCGCGGGAACAGCGCCATCGACGGGCCATGAACTTGTCCAAGCTTGCGGTGTGCTCGCGTTACCGGGAACGCGCGTCACGCTCCAGCCCGCGACTGTCCGCCGACGCACGCTCAAGAGCCTGATTGCTGAACGGCGCGCCCCTCTCTACAATAAGAATCATTCTCACTTGGCGCAGCCTCGTACCCGCGAGCAGCGCCAGCCAGTGCAGAAAGACAGCCATCGCACGGTGGCGGCTGGCCGATCTCGACCATGACCCGCACCGGCGCGAACAGCCAGCCCGATCCACGCAAGCCTGCCCACAAGGTTCCCGATGTCACCGTTTCCCTTTTTGTCCGTTCCGAGCGCCGCAGCCACGCGCCGCCCTTCCGCATTGCCGCGTGCGATCCGCGCGGCGCTGTCCGGCTTGCCATTGCTGGCGGCACTGGCGCTGCCCGCGTACGCTGCCGACGCAACGACCGACGCGCAGCAGAAAGCCGCAAAAACGCTTGAAAGCGTGCAGGTCACCGCGCCGATCGCCAAGGACAGCGACTCGGTGACCAAGACCGAGACGCCGATCATCGAGATCCCGCAGTCGGTCTCGGTGATCACCGACGAGCAGATGAGCCTGCGCGGCATCCAGGGCATCGAGGAAGCGGTGTGGTACACCGCCGGTGCGCAGGGTGGCGGCTACGGCCCCGACTCACGCAGCGATTGGCTGCTGGTGCGCGGCTTCACCCCCGCGCGCTACATGGACGGGCTGGCGTTGGCCGACGGCTCGGGCACCGGCATCACCCGCATTGAGCCGTACGGGCTGGAGCGGCTGGAAGTGCTGAAGGGGCCGTCGTCGGTGGTCTACGGCGCGATGCCGCCGGGCGGCATGGTCAACATGGTCAGCAAGCGGCCGACCGGGCAGCCACTGCGTGAAGTGGGCGTCGAGGTCGGCGGCTTCGACCTGCGCCAGGGCACCTTCGATTTCGCCGGCCCGCTGAACGATTCGGGCACGCTGCTGTATCGGCTCACCGGCCTGGCACGCAACAGCGACACCATGGTCGACCATATCAAGGACGACCGTTACTACCTCGCGCCGGCGCTGACCTGGAAGCCCAGCAACACCACCTCGCTGACCGTGCTGTCGCATTTCCAGAAAGCCGAGACCGCCTCCGGCGGCGGCTTCCTGCCGGCCTCGGGCACCTTGCTGCCGAACCCCAACGGCAAGATTCCGCGCGACCGCTTCACCGGCGAGCCGGGGCAGAACGATTACGACAAGACCATCGCCTCGATCGGCTACGAGTTCCACCACGACTTCGCCAGCGGCCTGGCGTTCAACCAGAACCTGCGCTACGGCAAGGCCGACGTCGACAACGACGGCGGCAACGTGGGCGCGTTCGGCCTGCTCGGCGACGGCCGCACCCTGCTGCGTTACTTGTTCCCGAACGAGAACCACACCAGAACGTTCGGCGTCGACAACAACCTGCAATACGTCTTCGACAGCGGCAGCGTGCAGCACATCGTGCTGGCCGGCGTCGACTACCGCCGCGCGAAGGACGACTACGCCTCTGCATTCGGCTTCAATGTCGCCGGGCTGGACGTGTTCGACCCGGTCTACGGCAGCCCGGTGGCCGTTCCCGCGTACACCAGCCACACCGTGCAGACGCAGTCGCAGTTGGGCGTGTACCTGCAGGATCAGATCAAGCTGGGGCGCTGGGGCATCACCGTCGGCGGCCGCCAGGATCACGTGAAGACCGATACCGACAACCTGCTCGGCAGCAGCACTGCGCACCAGACCGACGACGCGTTCTCCGGCCGCGTCGGCGTCAATTATCTGTTCGACAATGGCCTGGCACCGTACGTGTCGTGGTCGCATTCGTTCCAGCCCACCGTAGGCACCGACTTCGCCGGCAAGGCCTTCAAGCCGACCACCGGCAACCAGTACGAAGCCGGCCTGAAGTACCAGTCGGCCGGCGGCAACGGCCTGCTTACCCTGTCCGCCTACCAGATCACCCAGCAGAACTCGCTGACGATCGACCCCGACCACACGCTGTTCCAGGTACAGCAGGGCGAGACCCGCCTACGCGGCGTCGAGCTGGAAGGGCGCTGGAACATCGGCCCCAACCTCAGCGTGTACGGCGACTACACATACAGCGATTCGAAAGTCACCCGCACCAACGACCTGCCCTCGCTGGGCAAGCAGATCGCCTTGCTGCCGAAGCAGCAGGCCGCACTGGGCGCCGACTACACCATCGTCGGCGGTCCGCTGGCCGGGCTCGGTTTCGGCGGCGGCGTGCGCTACGTGGGCGAGCATTATGGCGACATCCACAACGACTGGAAGACGCCGGCCTACACCCTGTTCGACGCCGCCGTGCACTACGACGTGGGCGGCTGGCGGCTGCAGTTGAATGCCAGCAACCTGTTCGACAAGGAGTACGTCTCGGCCTGCAACAGCGCCGCGTGGTGCTACTACGGCTACGCGCGCACGGTTACCGCCAGCGCGCGTTACCGCTGGTAAGGCATGATCAGCCTGCTGGCCTTCGTGTTCGCAGCGTGTTCCGCCATCGCGTGGTACGCCGCCTCGCCGCACTGCATGTGGCTCGCGCTGCGCGGCCACCCGCGTGCGGCGTGCGGCGCCGGCAGCGTGCTGGCGCTGCTGTCGCTGGCCAGCTGGATCGGCGCGCTCGGCGCCGCCGTCGGGCTGTGCGCGATGCTGGCCAGCTGGATGCTGGCGTTGATGGTGCAGCCGTACCTGGCATGGTTCGTCGGCACGCCGGAGGCGGATGTCGCCGCGGTGGAGAAGGACTGATGTGGGCCCGTGCCAGCGCCGGCGTGCTGCCGGGCTTCTTCCTTGCCGCCGCCCTGGTCGGCCTGGTCGGCTGGCTGCTTCCCGGACCGTGGGAATCGACCATCGTAGCCGGGCTGGCCGCGTTCTTCCCGTTGTGGATCGGGCTGATCTGCGCCGCGTTCCGGTTCTCCAGCGGCAGACGCGCATGGCGATGGCTGGGCGGATGGGCGCTGCTCGCGCTGGGCTTGCTGTGGCTGCTGCAGACGTCCGGCTGGGTTCGTTGAGATCGGCCGCATGAAACTGCAACCCGCCACCCTGCGCACCTTCACCATGCTGCACTCGTGGATGGGGCTGGTCGCCGGCTTCGCGTTGTTCGTGGCGTTCTACGCCGGCGCGATCACGGTGTTCCATCAGCCGCTGCAGCAATGGGCGACACCGCACACCGCCGCCATCGGCTCACTCGACGACACGCAACGTCTGCTCGACGATGTGCTGGCACGGCATCCGGAAACGCGCGAGCACGTGGGCATGACGTTCCCCGGCTACGAACTGGCCCAGCCCACCGCGTACTGGCAGGACCACCATGGCACCTGGCTGTTCGCCACCCCGGACAACCTGGCCGGCAGCTCGACCCCGCCCGGTGCCAACCTGCCCGAACTGATCAACCAGCTGCATTACACGCTGGGCATTCCCGTCGCGGGCACCTGGCTGATGGGTGTCGTCAGCCTGCTGTACGGCATCGCGCTGGTGTCCGGTTTCGTGATCCATCTGCCGCGGCTGGCCAAGGACCTGTTCGCGTTGCGGCCCGGGCGCAACCTCAAACGCTTCTGGCAGGACGCGCACAACGTGATCGGCGTGCTGAGCCTGCCGTTCCACATCGTGTTCGCGGTCACCGGCGCGCTGCTGTGCCTGATGTTCGTGCTGATGCTGGCGCTGAACCCGCTGATCTACGAGGGCAAGCTGATGGCCGCCTCGGCGGCGGCGATGAACACCGCGCCGATCATGCAGAAGGCCGACATCACTAGGCCGCTGTCGCCGCTGGCGAGCTGGCATGCACGTTCGATCGAGGTGGCGCGCGACCAGGGCATCGCGGACTTCGCGCCGGGCTACCTCAAGCTGGCGCATGCCGGCAACGCACACGCGGTGGTCGAGATCACCGGCACCGCGCCGCGCGGGCTGGGCGGCGGCGCGGTGGCGCTGGATGCCACCAGCGGCACCGTACTCGCCACCCAGTTGCCCGGCGCACGCGACGCCAACCACGCCACCCTGGCCGCGGTGTATGCGCTGCACTTCGGCGACTACGGCAACGTCGCGGTGCAATGGCTGTACTTCCTGCTCGGGCTGGGCGGCGCGTTCCTGTTCTACTCGGGCAACCTGTTGTGGATCGAATCGCGGCGCAAGCGCCGCCAGCCGGAACAGGGCCGCTCGTCGATCATCATGGCGCGGGCCACCGTGGGCATCTGCATCGGCGTCTGCGTGGCGGTCTCCGCCGCCTTCGTCGCGGCGCAACTGCTGCCCTGGCTGGGCGGGAACGCGGGCGCGGGCGAGCGCTGGGTTTGCTTCGGCAGTTGGGCGCTGTGCGCGCTATGGGCGTCGTGGCGCGCGCCGTTGCACGCGGCGCAGGAACTGCTGTGGCTGGCTGCCCTCGTCACCGCGCTCATTCCATTGGCGCATGGCCTCGCCACAGGCTGGTGGTTCTGGCGCAGCGCCGCGGCCGGACACGGCGCGCTGTTTGCCATCGACATCGGCACGCTGGCATTGGCCATCGGTTTCGGCGCACTGGCACGTGCGACGGCTCGCCGCGGCCGCACCGGCGCAGCGAACAGCGTGTGGGCGGATCAGCACCGGTAAGGCGCCAAAAGTGCGGGATCGTCGAACAATCCCGCCGGCAGCAGGTAGCGCGGGTCGCGCCCGGCGGCGAGCAGTTCGCGGATGCGGGTGGCGGAGATTTCCAGCGGGGTCACTGCCAGCTCGGCGACCTTGCCGGCGGGCAACCTGCGCAATGCCGACAGCTCGGTGATGCGGCGGCCGGCCACTTCGCGTTCCAGTTCCTCCGACAGGCTGGCGGAAACACCCGGCCGGCGTAGCACGCCGATGTGTGCCGCCGCGAACAGCTCGCGCCAGCGATGCCAGCTGGCGAGGCCTGCAAACGCGTCCGCGCCGAGCAGCAGCACCAGCGGGCGCTCGCCCTGCTCCGCGCGCAGCTCGTGCAAGGTGTCGATGGTGTACGACGGGCCCTCGCGATCCAGTTCGCGGGTGTCCAGCACGAGCCGTGACTGGCCGCGCAGCGCGGCACGCAGGATCGCCACCCGCTGCGCCGCGGTGGCTATCGGCGGTGCGCGGTGCGGCGGCACGCTGACCGGCAGCAGGCGCACCTCGGCGTCGAGCAGTTCGGCCGCTTCCCACGCCACGCTGAGGTGGCCCAGGTGCACCGGGTCGAAGGTGCCGCCGAAGATGGCGAGTGGCCTGGCAGATGTCTGCGGCAAGAGCCTTACCCCTCCCCAACCCGCCGCTGCAGGCAGGGGCGGGAGCAAGTCACGGCCCCTTGCTGCCCGACGGGGCGGTCAAATGTCATGCGAGCGCCCGGGCCGCGCGCGGCTCGGCGATGGCGGCGATCAGCCGTTCGGCTTCCTGCCACGGGTTGCCCTGCTCGCGGCCCTTGACCATGCGGTCGATGCGCGAGGCGCGGGCCAGGCACTGCAGCCAGTGCTCGCGCGGCGCGCGGCGCAGGGCCTGGCGGAACTGCTGCGCGCGACTGTCCCACAGGTGCTCGGCCTTGGCCTGCGCGGCGAAGTCCGCGGCATTGGCCAGGCGCAGCGCCAGCTGCAGTTGATTGACCAGCCAGCCCATCAGCGCCAGCAGTTCGTCGCCCTCGGAACGCAGCCCGGCGAGGATGCGCAGCGCGCGTGCGCCGTCGCCGGCAAGGGCCGCGTCGGTGAGCTTGAACACGTCGTAGCGGGCGCTGTCGGCGACCAGGTTCTCCATCTCGGCGGCGTCGACGCGGCCCTGCCCGTGCAGCACGGCGAGCTTGTCGACCTCTTGCGCGGCAGCGAGCAGGTTGCCTTCGACGCGTTCGGCCAGCAGCGCCACCGCATCGGGCGTGGCGGTGAGTCCGCGCGAGGCGAGCCGCGCGCCGATCCACACCCGCCACTGGTCCGGCCGCGGTGAACTGAACACCACCATCGCTCCGCTGGCGTCGAGCTTCCTGCTCCAGGCGCCGTCGTGCTTGCTGCTCCATTCCATCGCCGTGATCAGCAAGGTGACGTCCGGCGGCGGGTCGGCGCAGAACGCGCCGATCGCCTTGGCGCCGTCGATGCCGGGACGACCGCTGGGCAGGCGCAGGTCGAGCAGCCGGCGGCTGGCGAACAGCGACATGCCCGCCGCGGCGCGGGCCAGGTCGTTCCAGTCGAAATGCTGGCCGACTTCGAGCACTTCACGTTCGCTGTAGCCGAGCTTGCGCGCCTGCGCGCGCAAGGCATCGGCGGCTTCCAGCACCAGCAACTGCTCGCCGGCGAGCAGGTAGACCGGCTGCAGGCTGTCCGCCGCCAGCGCCTTCTGCCATTGGCCGGGGCTGAGCGGCATCAGTGCGTGCTGGCGGCGCCGGCCGGTGCGGCCAGCTCATGCTTGCCGGCGGCCTGCAGGCGGAACAGGATCGCCTGCACCATGTCGTCGTTGAGGCTGCGCTGGATCTCTTCCACCTGCGAGGCGTTGCCGACGGTGTCGCCGGCGTCGTAGCTGTACTCGCGCGACATGTCGATGCGCTGGTGCGGCACCAGCACCTGTCCGTCGGGGCCGAGCACGTCGAACTGCACCTGGTAGCGCACCGCATATTCGGTGACGCGCACGTAGCCGCCGGCACTCAGCGTCTCGGTGCTGAAGGCCGCCACCGGCACACGCAGCTCGGCGATGCCGGCGCCGCTGTCGTCCTCGACGGTGGCGCCGGAGGTCTGCAGCGCGCGGGCCAGGTGGCGCTCGAACTCGCCGCCGCCGCTCGCGGCAAGGTGCACCCGCTGCATCTCGGATGGCAGGGTGGCGTTCTCGCGCAGATGGAAGCCGCAGCCGCCCAGTACGAGCGTTGCGGCCAGCAGCAGCGAGACCTGGAACAGGCGGTGCGCCTTCATGAAGCTCATGGGTTTCATCCTGCGACGATGTTGACGATCTTGCCGGGTACCACGATGACCTTGCGCACCGTCATGCCGGCCAGGAAGTGCGCCACCTGCGGTTGGGCCAGCGCCAGCGCCTCGGCTTCTTCCTTCGAAGCCTGCGCGGCCAGCTCGATGGTAGCGCGCAACTTGCCGTTGATCTGCACCGCCAGGGTGACCGTGTCGCGCACCAGCGCGGCCGGATCCACCGGCGGCCACGGCTGATCCTCCAGCACGCTCTCGGCATGGCCGAGCGCCTGCCACAGAGCGTGGCTGACGTGCGGCACCACCGGATTGAGCAGCAGCACCATCGCCTCCAGCGCCTCGTGGCGCACCGCGCGGCCCTGCTCGCTCTGGTCGTTGAACTTGCCCAGCGCGTTCAAGAGTTCCATCAGCGCGGCGATCGCGGTGTTGAACGCGTGGCGCCGGCCGAAATCGTCGCTGACCTTCTGGATCGTCTCGTGCAGCTGGCGGCGCAGCGCCTTCTGGCCCGCATCCAGCGTGGCGGGATCGGTCGCCGCATGATCCGGCCCCGCCGCGTGCGTGGTCACTTCGCGCCACAGCCGCTTGAGGAAGCGCGCCATGCCTTCGACGCCGGCCTCGCTCCATTCCAGCGACTGCTCCGGCGGCGCGGCGAACATCGAGAACAGGCGCACCGTGTCGGCGCCGTACTTGTCCACCATGGTCTGCGGGTCGATGCCGTTGTTCTTCGACTTCGACATCTTCTCGGTGCCGCCGATGTGCACCGGCTGACCGTCCGCCTTGAGCGTCGCGCCAATCACGCGCGCCTTCTCGTCACGACGAATCTCGACCGCGGCCGGGTTGATCCACTCCTTCGAACCGTCGGCGTTGTCGCGATAGAACGTCTCGGCGATCACCATGCCCTGGCACAGCAGGTTCCGCGCCGGCTCGTCCGAATGCACCATGCCGGCGTCGCGCAGCAGCTTGTGATAGAAGCGGAAATACAGCAGGTGCATGATCGCGTGTTCGATGCCGCCGATGTACTGGTCGACCGGCAGCCAGTAGTTCGCGCGCTCGTCGATCTGCGCGTCCGCGCCGGGGCTGGTGTAGCGCGCGTAGTACCAGCTCGACTCCATGAAGGTGTCGAACGTGTCGGTTTCGCGCTCGGCCGCGCCGCCGCATTGCGGGCAGCTGGTCTTGCGCCACTCCGGATCGGCCTTGATCGGCGACTGCACGCCACTGAACGCCACGTCCTCGGGCAGCACCACCGGCAATTGATCCTCGGGCACCGGCACCGCGCCGCAGGCGGAGCAGTAGATCACCGGGATCGGACAACCCCAGTAGCGCTGGCGGCTGACGCCCCAGTCGCGCAGGCGCCAGTTCACGCGGCGCTGGCCCTTGCCCTCGGCCTCGAGTACGCCGGCGATGTGGTCGAACGCGGCGCGGTAATCCTTGCCGTCCATCGCACCGGAGTTCACCACGCGCATGTCCACGCGGGTCTTGTCCGAGTACCAGTCCTGCCAGACGGCCGGGTCGTAGCTTTCGTCGCCGGCGGCGATCACCTGCCTGATCGGCAGGCCGTACTTGTGCGCGAACGCGAAGTCGCGCTCGTCATGGCCGGGCACCGCCATCACCGCGCCGGTGCCGTAGCCCATCAGCACGAAGTTGGCGACCCACACCGGCAGCTTCTCGCCAGTGATCGGATGCACCGCGAACAGGCCGGTGGCCATGCCGCGCTTGTCCTGGGTTTCCAGCTCCGCCTCGGAGACGCCGCCGTGCTTCAGCTCGTCGAGGAACGCCGCCAGCGGCGGATTGCCCTGCGCCGCCTTGTGCGCCAGCGGATGCTCGCCGGCGATCGAGACGAAGGTGACGCCCATCAAGGTGTCGGGGCGGGTGGTGAACACGGTCAGCGGCGCGGCCTCGCCATCCACCGCGAAGTGGATCTCCAGGCCCTCGCTGCGGCCCAGCCAGTTGCGCTGCATGGTCTTCACCGCGTCGGGCCAGCCCGGCAGCGTGTCCAGCCCGTCCAGCAACTCGGGCGCGTAGTCGGTGATCTTCAGGAACCACTGCGGGATCTCGCGCTTCTCGACCACCGCGCCGGAGCGCCAACCGCGGCCGTCGACCACCTGCTCGTTGGCCAGCACGGTCTGGTCGACCGGGTCCCAGTTCACCACCGCGTTCTTGCGGTACGCCAGGCCCTGCTTCAGCAGGCGGGTGAACATCAGCTGTTCCCAGCGGTAATAGTCCGGGCGACAGGTGGCGAACTCGCGGCTCCAGTCGATCGCGTAACCCAGCGACTGCAGCTGGCGGCGCATGTGCTCGATGTTCGCGTAGGTCCACTTCGCCGGCGCGGTGGCGTTCTTGATCGCGGCGTTCTCCGCCGGCAGGCCGAACGCGTCCCAGCCCATCGGCTGCAGCACGTTCTTGCCGTTCATGCGCTGGTAGCGGCTGATCACGTCGCCGATGGTGTAGTTGCGCACGTGGCCCATGTGCAGCGCGCCGGACGGGTACGGCAGCATGGAGAGGCAATAGAACTTCGGCCGCGAGGCATCCTCCTTCACTTCGTAGGCGCGCTGCGCATTCCAGTACTGCTGCGCGGCGGCTTCCACCGCCTGGGGGCGATAGGCAGCTTCATCCTGTTCGGGCGAGGTCGGGGCTTGAATGTCCTGCATGATTCCGTTGCCGTTGTGCGAGTGGTGCGAGCCGGCCCGGGCCGGCTGAGTGAACTGGGCAGACTAGCCCAGCGCAGGCCGGGCGCCAAGCTTGCGGCCTTCAGCCGGGCGGGCAGGCAGGCGCCTGGCCTTCGCCGAGCGCCCGCGCCGCGCTGGCGATCTGCGCCGCCAGCCGGGCGATCGCGCGCTGATGGCCCTGTACCAGGGCAGGATAACCCGGGCTCACCGCTTCATTGACGCGGCTGGTGCAAGCCAGCGTGGCGGGCCGTGCGCCGTGCAGCAGGCGTACGCTCCATGCGCCCTCGATCAACGCATAGCTGCCGGGCGCGGAGTCGAACCGGCGCAGGTCCAGCTTGATCCGCAGCAGCGGCTTATCGTTGCCGGGCAGGCCGCTGACGTCCGCGCTGTGCAGTTCGCGCGCCAGGTCGGCCGACAGCGCACTGCGCACCTCGTCGCCGAGCGGGGCGATCCAGCGCTCGCTGCCGAGCAGGGCCACGCCCTGCCCGCCTTCGCGCACCACCAGCTGCGGCTGGTCGACCTGCGCCGGCACGCCGACCGGCAGCAGCTCGAACGGCAGCGACGGCGCGCTAGTCGTCGGCGCCACCAGGCCGCCGGCAGACTCGTCCGCCGGCGCAACGAGGCCGCCAGCCGGCTCGTCGGCCGGCGCAACCAGGGTGTAGTAGTGCAACGGCGCCGAGGCACAGGCCGCCAGTAGCACGCCGGCCGCCACGCCCAGCAGATGCCTTCCGCTACGAATCATGGTTTGCTCCCTTGCGTCGGCGGCATCGCCGCGGGCGTGGTGACGGGTTTCGCGTCGGCCGGTTTCGCATCCGCGCGGCGGCCGCGGATCAGCGCCTCCGGATGGCCGCCCAGGTAATCGGTCAGCACGCGCAGCGAGCGTGCCATGCGCTGCAGCTGTTCCAGCGTGGCGCCCAGGTTCTGCTGCAGCGGCGAGTCGCCGGCCAGCGCCTCGTTCGCCGTGCCCATGGTCCGCTGCACGCCGTGCAGGGTGTCGCCGAGCGCCGGCAGCGTCTGGCCATTGACCTGCTTCAGCGTGCGGTCGAGCCCGGCCAGGCTCCGGTCCAGGTTCTGCCCGATGCTGTCGAACGGCACCTTGGCGAGCTTGTCGACGATCCCGGCCATCTGCTCCTGCAGCTTGTCGAAGCTGCCCGGCACGGTCGGAATGGTCAGCGGTTTCGCGGCCGGGTCGAACGCCACCTTCGGCGTCTTCGGGATGAAATCCAGCGCCACGTACAACTGGCCGGTGAGCAGGTTGCCGGTGCGCGCCTGCGCACGCAGGCCGTGCTCGACCAGGCGGCCGATCATCTGCGACAGGTCCGGATTCTCGCCGTGCGCCTTGGCCAGCGCCTCCAGCTTGTCATAGGCGGCGCCGAGCCGCTGCGGATAGATCACCGCGCCGACCAGCACCGGGAAGCGCTGCTTCTGCTCGTCGTAGTCCAGCCGCACCGACACCACCTTGCCGATGTTGATGCCGAGGAACTCCACCGGCGCGTCCACTGCCAGCCCGCGCACCGACTGCTCGAAGCGCATGCGGATGTAGTGCGGCGTACCGTCCGGCGGCGCCATCGCGGTGGCCTGGTCGCCGAACAGGGTGTACGCGTTGTCCTCCGGCGCCGGCGTGCTGTCGTGCGGCCCGGGCGGGTCCTGGAACGCCACGCCGCCGGCCAGCACGGTGGCCAGCGACTGCGTGTTGAGCTTCAGCCCGTTCGCGCCGATCGACACGTCCACGCCGCTGGCATTCCAGAAGCGCGAGGAGCGGGTGACGAACTTGTCGTTCGGGCCGTCCACGAAGATCTGCAGCGAGACGCCCTTGCCGTCCGGGTCCAGCTGGTAGGACGCCACCCGGCCGACCTGGATGCGCCGGTAGTACACCGGCGAGCCGATGTCGAGCGAGCCGAGGTCGCCGCTGTGCAGGACGAAGCTGCGCCCCGGCGCGCCGTGGTTCACCGCCGGCGGCAGCTCCAGCCCCTTGAACTCGTCCTGGTAGTCGTTCGAATCGCCCACGTCGGCGCCGATGAAGGCGCCCGACAGCAGGGTGTCGATGCCGGACACGCCGCCCAGCCCGATCCGCGGGCGCACCACCCAGAAGCGGGTGTCCTTGGTGGCGAAGCCCTCGGCGCTCTTCTCCAGCGCCACGTTGACCAGCACGTGGCTGCGGTCGCTGCTCAGATGGATCTTGTTGACCCGCCCGATCACCACGTTCTTGTACTTCACCGGGGTCTTGCCGGCGTCCAGGCCCTCGGCGCTCTGGAAGCTGATGGTGATCTGCGGCCCGGCCTGCAGCCAGTTGTTGATCACCAGCGACAGCCCGACCAACGCCGCCAGCGCCGGCACCAGCCAGATCAGCGAGGCGTTGAAGCGGCGCCGCTTCACCACCGGCCGCGGCAGCTCGCCGCCCGGCGGGGCCTGTTCGATGGGGTTGTCGTCAGTCATCGGTATCCTTGCCATCCCAGATCAGGCGGGGGTCGAAACTCATCGAGGCCAGCATGGTCAGCACCACGGTCAGGCCGAAGAAGATCACGCCCGGCAGCGGTTCCACCAGGCTCAGCACGCTGAAGCGCACCAGCGCCGTCAGCAACGCCACCACGAACACGTCCAGCATCGACCAGTAGCCGATCAGCTCGACCAGCCGATAGAGTCTTGCACGTTGCGGCCGCGCCCAGTCGCTGCCTTGCTGGCTGCTCACCAGCAAGGTGCCCAGCGCGAGGAACTTCAGCACCGGCACCACGATGCTGGCGGTGAACACGATGATCGCCAGGTTCGGCGAACCCTTCACCCACAGCTCCACCACGCCGCTGATGATGGTGTTGTCGTCCACGTCGTTGAGGCTGGCGGTGCGCATGATCGGCAGCACGTTGGCCGGGATGTACAGGAGGAACGCGGCGATCAGCAGCGCCCAGGTGTGCGCGTAGCTGTGCGGCTTGCGCCGGCGCAACGTGCTGCCGCAGCGCGGGCAGGCCATCGCGTCGTCCACGCCGTCGCCGTCCAGCTGCGGGTCGCCGGGCACGTTGCGGCACACCTGCCCGCACACCGTGCAGGCGATCAGGCCCAGTTCGGCGGCGCGCGGCAGGGCGCTCACGCGGCGTGCTCCGGCACCTGGTCCCACAGCTGGCGCAGGTCCACCCCGGCGAAGATGGTGATCAGCAGGGTCAGCGCCGCGTAAGCGTAGATGCCCGGGTCCGGCGTCACGTCGAAATAGGTATGCGCCTTGACGATCGCCACCAGCGCGCCCAGCACGAACACCTCGCTCATCGTCCACGGCCCGAGCCGGTGCAGCACCACCATCAGCGGCACGAAGCCCGGCGCGCGCCGCCCGGCCTTGCCGAACCACAGCAGCCAGCCCAGCAGCAACATCTTCAGCAGCGGAAAGAAGAACAGCGTGGCGGCCACCAGCACCGAGACCACCTTGGCCTCTTCGCGCCACATCGCGAGGATCACGCCCCACAGCGTGGTGCTGCTCTGCTGCCCGCTCAGGCCCAGCGTCACGATCGGCCACATGTTCGCCTGCACGAACACGATCATCGCGGTCAGGATCAGCGCCAGCATCGCGTTCACGCTCAACGCGTGGTGGCGCTCCAGCTCCGCTCCGCAGCGGGCGCAGGTCGCCACCTCGCCGCGGGCCAGCGAACGACGGCGGTAGACCGTGTCGCAGTGCTCGCAGACCAGCAGCGTTTCAGGTGAGCTCGTGCCCATGCAGCCGGTGCCTTGCTTCGGCGTGACGATCCGCAGATTCTCGCAAATCTATCGTGAACGCGCCGCTTGATATGCTGCCCGGCAACCCCGATCTGAACCGGCACCTGCCGAGCTGGAGTTTCCCGTGACCGATGCCGCCGCCGTTTCCCACGTCTTCGACGTGGATCAGCAGACCTTCGAAGCCGACGTGCTGCAGGCCTCGCTGACCACGCCGGTGCTGGTGGATTTCTGGGCGACCTGGTGCGAGCCGTGCAAGACGCTCGGCCCGATGCTGGAAAAACTCGCCGCCGAGTACCACGGCGCGTTCCGGCTGGGCAAGGTCGACGTGGACACGCAGCAGGAGCTGGCCGGCATGTTCGGCATCCGCAGCATCCCCACCGTGGTGCTGGTGAAGGACGGCCAGGTGCTCGACGGCTTCACCGGCGCGCTGCCCGAAGGCCAGCTGCGCGAATTCCTGTCGCGCCACGTGCAGCCGCTGGAAGCATCAGCCGAACCCGCCGAAGCAGCCACCGTGCCGGAAACCGCCGAACAGGCGATCAACCGCCTGCAGCAGGCGATCGCCACCGAACCGAACCGGCCCGAACTGAAACTCGATCTGGCGCTGGCGCTGATGCGCGCCGGCAACGTCGCCGCGGCCAAGGCCGAGCTGGCCGCGCTGCCGGCCAACCTCGCCACCGACGCCCGCGCCGTGCGCCTGCGCAGCGAGCTGGAGCTGGCCCACGCACTGAAAGACGCGCCGGGCATCGCCGAACTGCGGCAGCGCGTGCAGGCCGACGCCGGCGACTGGGCCGCCCGCGACCAGCTCGGCGTGCATCTGCTGCTCGAAGGCGACGTCGAAGCCGGCCTGGAACAGTTCCTTGTCATCCTGCAGAAAGCCCGCGACTGGAACGACGGCCAGGCCAAGAAACGCCTGCTCGCTGCCTTCGCCACGCTCGACGACGCCGAGCTGGTCGGCCGCTACCGGCGGCGGATGGCCTCGCTGCTGTTCTGACCCCGCATCGCTCCCGCCTCAGGCTCGTCATTCCAGCGAAAGCTGGAATCCCGTGACGTTGCGTTTCCAATGAGCTGAAGTCACTGGCTACCGGTCTTCGCCGGGATTCATGCTGCATGGAGTTTTTCCGGGCCTCCATACCGCAAGGTACGGTTAGGTAAGATGCCCCCTTCCCGCCCCAACGAGCCTCCCCATGCGCGCATCGACCTTCCGCCGCCTGCTCAACCTGTGGCCGCCGTTCCTGGTCAACGCGATCCGCCTGCAGTCGCTCAGCGACGACTACACCGAGGCGAAAGTGGTACTGCGGCTGCGGCCGTGGAACCGCAACTACGTGAAGAGCCAGTTCGGCGGCAACCTGTTCGCGATGGTCGACCCGTTCTGGATGCTGCTGGCGATGCACCAGCTCGGCCGCGACTACTACGTGTGGGACAAGGCCGGCGCGATCGACTTCGTCGCGCCGGGCTACGAGGACGTCTACGCGCACTTCAAACTCGAGGCCAGCGTGGTCGACGAGTTGCGCACCGCAGCCGCCGGCGGCGAGAAGGTGCTGCGCTGGTTCGAGACCGAGGTGACCACCGCTTCCGGCCAGCTCATCGCCCGCGTGCGCAAGCAGCTCTACGTGCGGCTGAAGCCGAAGGCGCGTTGAGCGCCAGGTTCGCACCCGCCGCGCACGGCACGGGGGCGCGAACCTGACGCGGATGGCCGCCGCCGCTCAGCCCACCACCCGCCCGTTGTGCTTCTTGCGGTAGATGCTGCGGCTGTCGCGCTGGTCGACGCGCTGGATGTGGCGCTGCTCGTGCGGCCCCACGTGGCCGTCGCGGGCGGCGCGCTGCTCGACCTGCGCGGCGTGCGCCTGGCGCCCCTCCAGCCGGGCGGTCTCGTGCGCGGTCAGCGCGCCGGACTGCACGCCGTGCTCGATGCGCGCCTGCTGGTGCGCGTCGCGCGCCACGTCACGCTGCATGCGCTCGGACGAGCGCGACGCCGGGTTGCCGCCGACGCCGTCGTGCCGCTCGGCATGGATGGCCCGGCTCTGGCGGTTCTGCGCCGCCGTGAGGCGTGCCTGCTCGCCCGCACTCAGGCTGCCGTCGCCAAGTGCGTGCTGCTGCATGCGGTCCACGTGCGCCTGGCCCTGTTCCAGCCGCGCCGCCTCGGCCGTGCTCAGCTGGCCGGACTTCAGCCCCTGTTCGATGCGCTGCTGCTGGTTGACGTCACGCTGGGTGCTGCCGGCCGCGGTCTGCGCCGCGGCGGCCATGGCGCCACCCAGGCCGATGCCGACGACGATGCTGGCGGCCAGCCACCTGCTGTAGAACCTGTTCATGGTGTTCCCTCCCTCGCACCGCCACCGTGGCGGGTTGAAGGCAGCAAACGAGGCGACCCCGCGCGCGGATGACGCCGATGGCCGGCACGGATTCAGCCGGCGGTCATCCGCCGCATCCGTTCACTCCTGCTCGAAGCGGGCGATCTCGTCCAGCTGGCGCGAAGCGCGCGCCAGGCTGCAACCGCTCATGTCGTCGACCACGCGCTGCAGCCACGGCGAGCGGAGCGGGCGACCGGCCAGGCGACGCGCCAGCCACAGGCTGAAGCCGACGCCAACGGCGCCGACCGCCATGTTGGCCCCGATCCAGCCCGAGGCCCCGACGAACAGGTCCGTCCCGGACCACCAGGTCAGCACCACCAGCGGCAGCAGCAGCCACAGGAACCACCACGGCAGGCCCAGCGCCAGCGTGCTGACCATGCGGAAGCGGCGCAGCTGCGCCAGCCGCCGCTGCAGCACCAGCACCGGCGCATCGAACAGATAGATGCGGCTGAGCAGGAACAGCTGGGTGACGCTCGACCAGATGCCGGCGATGCCGTAGGCGTGCAGCAGCAGGCCGATCACCAGCAGGTGCGTGACCTGCCGGTGCGCCACCCAGAACGAGGCGACGAACACCACGAAGGCCAGCCAGCAGGCGATCTCGACCGCCTGCCCCAGCAGGCTCCAGCGCAGCGTCGAACGCGCCTTGTCCATCCGCCGGTCGCGGAAGTCCTGGCGCAACAGCGCCTCCATGCCGTCCTGGCGCAGGTCCATGCGTGCCCACGCCTGTTTCATCTCATCGAGTTCCATCGTCATGCTCCGGTGGCCTGCGCGGCGGTCATCTGGCCGCGCAGTTTCTGCTTGATGCGACCGAGCTTGGTCGCCACGTTGGTTTCGCTGAGGCCGAGCACGTCGGCGATCTCGGCGTAGCTGCGGTCTTCCAGGTACAGCAGGATCAGCGCGCGGTTCAGCGGATCGAGCTGGCCGATGAACGCGTGCAGCGCGGTCAGCCGCTCGTCCTGTTCGGCGATCGGTTCGCCACCGCCGACGGTTTCCAGGTGGTGCGTGTCCAGCGGCTCGAAGCGGTCGGCCTCGGGCCAGCGCCGCGCCTGCGAGATCGCCACGTTCAGCGCGATGCGGTACAGCCAGGTGGAAAACTTCGCCCGCGCCGGGTCGTAGCCGCCGAACGACCGCCACAGCTGCGCGCCGATCTCCTGCACCAGGTCGTCGCGGTCGGCGGTGCTGCGGCTGTACAGGCCGGCCACCTTGAACACGATCCTGCGATGCTCGTGCAGCAGCGACTCGAAACGTTGCTGGTGTTGTCTGCCGGTCATGGACGCCTGCTTCCTCGCGGTTCACCCCATGATTCGCAGGGTACGGAAAAAAATCACAGGACACCGATGGGGAAACGGGTGCGGTTCCGAAGGTCGGCGAGGACATGGCGAACCCCGACCGGGAGGCTCCACAGGTCGGGCGGGAGGTACGGAACCCCGGCGAGGAGGTCGCGAAGCTCGACGGAGAGGTTCCGAACCTCGACGGGGACGTGCCCCAGGCCGGCGGGGAGGTTCGGAAAGTCGACGGGGCGGTAGCGAAGCGCGACGAGGAGGTTCCGAGCCTCGACGGGGACGTGCCCCAGGTCGGCGGGGAGGTTCGGAAAGTCGACGGGGCGGTGGCGAAGCGCGGCGCCGGGGTGGCGAACCGCGAGACTGCGGTAGCGCAGGTCCGTGTCGACCGGCAAAGTCCCGGCGGCGCGGTCGGCGACCGCCCCGCCGGGGTTCACGACTCAGGCCGCCGCCGGTTCCGGCACGGCACGGTTGGCGCGCGGGCCGGGGAAGCGCTGGCGCAGGTCGTCGTACACGTCCTGCGCGCCGTCACGGCCGCGGTGGGCCGCCTCGCGCACGCTCTGGTAGTACGCCAGGTCGGCCATCCACACCTCGCTGGCCACCAGCTGCAGCGTGTCATCCACGCTGGCGGCCAGCGTCTGCAGCTCCGCCGCGAAACGCAGCAGCTGGCTGCGCAGGGCGCGATCCTTCTGCACCTCGGCCAGGTCCACGAAGCCCGGCACGAACTGCGCCCGGTTCGTCATGTAGGTCACGCACTTCTCGTCGAACCCCACCGACTTCGGCCCCAGCCGCGGCAAGGCCTGCCGCTCCTGCGCCGACAGCGTCACCAGGAACGGCAGCACCGCGCGGGCCGCCGCCAGCGCACCCTGCACCGCCGTCACGTCCTCATCCGAAAGCACCGCCGAAATACGATTGTCGCTGGACATGGAAACACTCCTTGTCGTGATTCACGCCGCCCGATTGGCGGCGCGAAGGAGGTTAGCAACCGGCCGCTGCGGGCTTGGGGCGCGATGTGATGTAGGCGATGGCTGAGGCGGGGGATCGGTCTTGCCGCGATTCCGCACACACAAATCCACGGGCAACCGCGCGGAACCCGGATGGATACAATCGAATCGCGTTCACCCAGGCTAGGAGGGCTTCCATGATCGCGATCAACCCGCAGAAAATCACCGGCAAGTGGCTGGCCGGCATGGCTCTTGATTTCCATACGACCCGCAGCACACCGATTGGCCCCAACGCACAGGGCCACATGCAATTTGATACCAGCCGGCCGGAAATCGCCGAACTCCTGTACCGGCTCAAGTACCGGCAGGATCGCAGCGCTGCGCAAGCTATCATCACTACGGCTGCCAACTACCTGAAGCCATACCGGTCGAAATTCGACGTGATCATTCCTGTCCCGCCTTCCACGCCACGCGCCCTGCAGCCAGTCATCCTGCTGGCGCACGGCATCGGAGCCGCTGTCGGCCTGCCGGTGATCGACTGTGTTGGCACCACGCGGGCACCCGCCCAGCTCAAGGGCGTCGAAGATCCGACCCAGCGTGCGCAGTTGCTGAACGGGCTCTACACCGTGGATGCCCGACACACGGCGCGCAAGCGAGTGCTGCTGTTCGACGACCTGTTCCGCTCGGGTTCGACCTTGAACGCCATTACGGACGTGCTGTTGCAAGCTGGTCAGGCAATGAGCGTCAGCGTGCTCACCATCACCCGCACACGGAGTCACCATTGAGCACCATTTTCATCGGTGGCTCGCGCCACGTGTCGCACCTGTCCAGTCAGGTCAGGGAACGGCTGGACAACGTCATGAGCAAGGGCCATGACGTGGTCGTCGGTGACGCCAACGGTGCCGACCGGGCGGTGCAGAAGTTCCTGCATGAAGCGGATTACCGCAAGGTCACGGTGTACTGCTCAGGGCCTCGCCCGCGCAACAACCTCGGGCAGTGGAACCTGCAGGTCGTCACGCCGCCGAAGACCGCCAAGGGCTTCCAGTTCTATGCCGCCAAGGATCGCGAAATGGCCCAGGCTGCCGACTTCGGTCTGATGATCTGGGATGGCAAGAGCCCCGGCACCGTGCTGAACGTCCTGCGCCTTGTGCGCGCCGGCAAGGCCGCCGTGCTGATCCATGGCTCCGCCGCACCGACCACCCTGAAATCGGCACATGACTGGGAAACATTTCTGTCCGGCTGTAGCGACGGGTTGCGTGCCGACCTGCGCGACCGCGCCACTCCCGAGGAATGGCAGCCAGGTTCCAGTGACCCGCAGCATGGCCTGTTCACCTCGCGCGTGGCCGAGCAGGCCGCCGAACATCGCGTCGAGGCTCCAACACCGTCACCCGCGACGCCAGACAAAACGAAGGCATCGAACCAACCCGGCGCGATGCCGCAGCCATCCCGCTATGACCACCTGGGCAAGGACGCGCTGGTACGCCTGCTGACCCGTCGCGACACCGAGCGTCAACTCGGCCTGGTGTGGGAAAGGGATGACATCGACCCCGACACCGCGATCAACGATGACTACGTGGCGCTGGACCTCGACTCTGCGCTCAGCCACGGCGACGCGCCCTGGCGCAACCTGATCATCGAGGGCGACAACTACGACGCCCTGCGCGCCCTGCGCATGAGCCACGCCGGCAAGATCCGCTGCATCTACATCGACCCGCCGTACAACACCGGCAACCGCGACTTCGTCTACAACGACCGCTTCGTCGACAAGAGCCACCGCTTCCGCCACTCGCTGTGGCTGGAGTTCATGTACAAGCGCCTGCGCCTGGCCAAGGACCTGCTCGCCGACGACGGCGTGATCTTCGTCAGCATCGACGACAACGAGCTGTTCCGGCTGGGGATGCTGATGGATGAGGTGTTTGGCGAGGGGAACTTCATCGCCAATGTGATCTGGCAGAAGGTGTATTCGCCCAAGAACACTGCGCAGCATTTCTCCGACGATCACGAATACGTGATGGTCTATGCGCGCAACCGGAATCAATGGCATCCGAACCCGGTTCCACGCAACGCGGCACAAGACAGGGCCTACAAGAATCCGGACAACGATCCAAGGGGACCTTGGAAGCCAAGCGACTTGTCTGCACGCAACTACTACGGCGCTGGAACCTATTCGATCGAGTGTCCTTCCGGGCGCCTTATAAATGCACCGCCCTCTGGGATGTACTGGCGTGTATCGCGGGAAAAATTTGCGGAACTAGATGTAGACAATCGAATTTGGTGGGGGAAGAACGGCGACAACGTTCCGGCTATCAAACGCTTCCTCTCCGAAGTAAAGCAGGGCGTTGTCCCGCAAACGCTTTGGACCTACGGCGAAGTGGGTCATACGCAAGATGCCAAGAAGCAGCTCCTCGACGTGCTGCGTTTCGAGTCGTCCGGCGAGGTGTTCTCCACCCCCAAGCCGGTGCAGTTGATGGAACGCATCCTGCGCATCGCCAGCAATCCGGGCGACACCATCCTCGACTTCTTCGCCGGCTCCGGCACGCTGGCGCAGGCGGTGGCCAAGCTCAACGCCGAAGACGGCGGCGAGCGACGCTTCATCCTGGTCTCCAGCACCGAGGCCACCGACGAGCAGCCAGACAAGAACCTGTGCCGCGACGTCTGCGCCGAGCGCGTGCGCCGGGTGATGGGCGGCTATACCAATGCCAAGGGCGAAGCGGTGGCGGGCTTAAGCGGCAGCTTCGCCTACCTGCGCGCGCGGCGCATCGCACCGCACCGGCTGAGCGTGAAGCTGGAGCACGCCGAGGTGTGGCACGCGCTGCAGTTGCTGCACGATCACGCGCTGTCGCCGTGGCCAAACATCGGCTTTGCCGCCGACGGCGCGCTGGCCTATCTGGCCGACTTCCGCGAGGCGCACGTCGCGCACCTGCGCGACTGGCTGGCGGCATACCCGTGCGCGCATCCCTGCGCGCAAACGTCAAAGGGCGGCGATCCGTCGCCGCACTCTTCAATAAAAGCCCGCCCCACCATCTACTGCTGGTCACCCGAGCGCGTGCGCGAACTGGCGCCGGACGCCGACTGGCAACCCATTCCGCAAGCCCTGCGCGCACGCTTTGGACGCTGACATGCCGTTGAATCTCAAACCCTTCCAGGAAGAAGTGTGCGCGGGCATCGTGGCCCGCTTCGACAACGTGCGCGCGCTGTACGACGACCCGCGCCTGGGCGACAGCGCCGTGGTGGACGAAGTACGCCAGCGCGACGGCGCGGTGGTGCTGCAGGCACCGACCGGCGCCGGCAAGACGATCATCGCGATCGAGGCGCTGGCGCGTTTCAGCCGCGAGCGGCGCGTACTGTGGTTCTGGTTTGCGCCGTTCGCCGGGCTGGTGGAGCAGTCGCGCGCGGTAATCGCCGCACACGCGCCGTCGCTGCGCCTGCTGGATCTGGACAGCGACCGCCGGCTGGGCGCGGTGGACGGCGGCGGCGTGTTCGTCACCACCTGGGGCTCGGTGGCCGCGCGCAACGCGGAGAGTCGGCGCGCGCGCAGCAAGGGCGACGACGGCCAATCGCTGGATGCGCTGATCGTGCAGGCGCGCTTGGATGGCGTGCGCATCGGCTGCGTGGTGGACGAGGCGCACCACGGTTTCCACAAGGCTGCGCAGGCGCGCGCCTTCTTCAGCGAGGTGCTGAAGCCGGACTACACGCTGATGATGACCGCCACCCCGCGCGATGCGGACGCGCTGGCGTTCGAGCGCGACACCGGCTACCGCATCGGCGAGCCGGCCGACTGGGCCTCGGTGAGCCGTCACGCCGCCGTGGAAGCGGGCCTGCTCAAGCGCGGCGTGCGCATCGTGCGCTTCCTGGCGCGCGACGGCGATGCAGCGCAGCTGATCGACTTCGAGCACCTGGCGCTGCGCGAATGCGCGGCGATGCACCGGCACATCCACCACACGCTGCGCACGGCCGGCATCGCGCTGACGCCGCTGATGCTGGTGCAGGTGCCCGACGGCGTGCAGGCACAGAAGGACGCGCATCGCTACCTGGTCGACGTGCTCGGCTTTGCCGACAGCGCCGTGCGCGTGCACACCGCCGCGGAACCCGACCCGGACCTGATCGCGCTGGCCAGCGACCCGACCGTCGAGGTGCTGATCTTCAAGATGGCGGTGGCGCTGGGCTTCGATGCGCCGCGTGCGTTCACCCTCGCCGCGCTGCGCGGTGCGCGCGACAAGGCGTTCGGCGTGCAGGTGATCGGCCGCATCGTGCGCCGGCACGCGCTGCTGCAGGAACGCGACGACCTGCCGGAGATGCTGAGCCAGGGCTACGTGTTCCTCGCCAACGCCGAGTCGCAGGAAGGCCTGCTCGACGCTGGCGCGCAGATCAACGCGCTGACCACGCACGCACCTGAGACAGGCACGCAGACCGTCATCACGGTGATCGGCGACACGGCGCAGGTGCAGGTGGCGCGCAGCGGCGAGCCGCTGGCGCTGCTGGTGTCGCCGCAGGGCGTGCAGACGCAGGCCGCGCCGACGCCGGAAGGATCGGTACAAAACGCCGACGCCACCGGCGGCGACGTGGCCGGCGGCGAACGCGAACTGTGGGTGCCGGCAGCGCACGACCTGCTGCAACTGGCCGGCGTCGCCGGCACCGCCCCGGCGGCGACGCCGGATGCGCAGCGGCCGCTGCTGACCCTGGCCCGCGCCAGCGTGCACCGCTACCCGCGCCGGCCGGATGCCCCGAGCGTGCTGCGCAGCGAACGGCTGCCGCCGGCGCCGTCCGACTTCGAGGCGCGGCTGGTCGACTTCGTGGACTTCAGCGGCGAGGTGCTGAACAGCCGCACCCGCACGCGCGAGCGGGTCAGCCGCGACGAGCGCGATCTGTTCCAGGGCAACCACGTCGGCGACGACGGCAAGGATCTGTTTGCCGACCTCGCCCCCGAAGCCGTGGCCGAACGCGCCGAGCAGATCCGGCTGCGGCTGAAGGAGTCCAACGACCGCGAGTTGCATCTGCGCTTGCTGGAGCGCTTCCGCCGCGCGATCGAACTGGCCGGTGCCGAGGCACCGGCCGACGACGAGACCCTGATGCAGCAACTGGACTTCGTGCTGGTGCGCCACCCGACCTTGCTGGCCGCCGCCTACAAGCGCGCGCGACACGATCAGGTCGTCGACGTGGACGCGCCGCTGCGGGCCGAACTGCAAAGTGATTTGCGCCTGCCCAGCGCGCGACGCGCGCTGTACGGCGTGATGCCTGCGGGCCTGAACGACGACGAGCAGGCCGTGGCCCGGCTGCTGGACGACAGCCCGCTGGTGCGCTGGTGGCACCGCAACGCTTCGGACTACCGATACCCCGACGCGCTGGGCCTGTACCGCTGGGACGACGGCGACGGCTTCTATCCCGACTTCGTGGTGAGCCTGGCCGAGCGCGAAACGCCCGGCGGCATCGCCCTGCTGGAAGTCAAAGGCAACCAGTTCTGGGGCAAGACCGAAGAAGTGGAAAAAGCCACCGCCCGCCACACCGACTACGGCCCGGTCTTCATGGTCGGCCGCGAACGCGGGCAAGCCACCTTCAACCACCTGCGCAAGCTGGGCGAGAGGCTCGACACCGACGGCGCGTTTGCGGTGGAGCGGCTGCGGTATGTGTGAATAATCTGAGGCCCCGTGCGCACGCACGCGGCCACCCCAAGCCGCCAAGGAGGGTAAAACCCCATGTTGATCAAGAAAGCCGACGACCACAGCGAAGAACTGGCAGAACTTGAACGGTTGACCATGACGGGCCGCGGGGACGCGGCGATACATGCAAAGAAGGAGCTCGCGATCCGCCGCGCAGGCATGAAGGGCGAGACCGAGTCGGCTTACCTGATCGATTTCCATTTCGGGTCATCGACCAACTGGACGGTGATCCATGACCTTCGCATCGAGTACGACGGCCGCGTGGCGCAAATCGACCATCTGCTGATCAACCGCTGGATGGAGTGCTATGTGCTGGAGACAAAGCACTTTCGCGACGGCGTCAAGATCACCGAGGACGGCGAGTTCATGCGCTGGAACGGCTTCAAGCACACCTTCGAGGGGATGCCATCGCCGCTGGAGCAGAACGACCGGCATATCGCCGTACTGCGCGATGCGATGAAGGCGATAGATCTGCCTACCCGCTTGGGCATACGTATCCAACTCGCCTTTCAATCGCTGGTGCTGGTGTCGCCGACCGCACGTATTGACCGACCCAAAAAGTTTGACGCCAGCCGAGTGATCAAAGCCGATCAACTGCGCGAGCGAATCTCACGCGACATCGACAACGAGAACGGGCTGGTTGGCATCGCGAAGACCGTCGCAAAAATCGTGTCTTCGGATACGGTGCGCGATGTGGCGCAGCAACTGGCCAGACTGCATCGACCAGGCAACATGCAGCCCACGCCGGGAGCAACGGCATCGGTGGGTAACCCGGCAACTGCACACGGCCGCTCCGAAAAAATCGGCGAACCCCCGACAGCACCGTATGGCGTGGCCCCCGCCGTTGCGCCGGCGACGCTGTCTTCAAGCAGCGGGCCGCGATGCAAGGGTTGTCAGAGTGTTGATGGCCGCATCGAGTACGGCAAATACGGGTATTACTTCAAATGCGCGGCATGCAATGCCAACACCGCGATCAAGTTCACCTGTCAACCGGGCCACAAGCCGCGACTGCGAAAAGCGGGCGATCAGTTCTATCGCGAGTGCGCTGACTGCAGCGCGTCGGAGATTTATTTCATCAACCTTTGATGACGTCTACATACACCACATCAGGCCGTGCTGCGCCGTCGCTTTTTGGCGCGCTCCGCTCTCCTGCTCCTGCAACCGCGCAGCGGTTGCACACCGAGTGCGGGCCATGGCGAGGGCATGGATGCCCGAGTTGAGGCAACGCAGGCCCTCTCGCGTCTGGTGTGGCTGACGCTGTCGCAGGCTGACGAAAGCTCCTGGCTCTGAAGCTCTCCCGCGCTGCAGGCAGCCGAGAGCATCACCCACGAGTTCAACCACCTGCGCATGCTGGGCGAAAAGCTCGACACCGACGGCGCGTTTGCGGGGAGCGGTGCGGTATGTGTGAGCGGCAATCCGCCGCTCCGGGCACGACACCGCAGGGCAAAGGCCGGCGGGCGGCACCGCCCTACGCCGCCAGCACCGCCAGTTCGATCCGGTAGCCCAACGCGTTGAGCGCCGCCTCCACCTGTTCCAGCTTCGAGCTGTGGCGCAGGTCGAGCAGGCGGTCGACCTGGGGCAGATGCACGTCGAGCCGGCGGGCCAGGTCAGCCTTGCGCAACCCCTGTTCGCGCATGGCCCGGTACAGACCGAGCTTGGCCACCGCCAGCGGCGGCAGCTCCACCAGCCGCTGGCCGCGCTTGCGCGCGCCCGGCGGCGGAATGTCACGCCGGTCCTGCATGTACGCCTGCAGTGTGGTTTCGATGCCGTCGACGGCTTCGCGCAGAGCCTCGCCCTCGGTGTCGCCGACGCTGGAAAACTCCGGCAGGTCCGGACAGGTCACCATCACCACGCTATCGGCACGGGTCAGCTTGACGGGGAATTTCATCGTGGCTCCTGATCCTGTGGTGTCGCGAATACTCAAAGACCCAGGTCCTTCAGGATCTTCTTGCGCAGCGGCTCGGGCATCTCTTTCGATCCGTGGAAGGGAAAGACGGAAGTCCGGCCTCTGTAGCGCGCCAGCTGGTGGCTGCCCTTGCCGGGCTCGAAGCTCACTCCCTGCTGCCTGAGCCACCGCTGGAACTCGCTGTACTTCATCGGCCTCTTCCTTGTCGGCACGCACGCAGCATAACAACATTCGTGTTGCGCACAACACAAGTGTTGTCGTGCTTCCGCGTTTCAACTGCCCTCTTTTCAGGCCAGCCGGAAAGAACAGGAAACAGCCCGCCGCAGGCCTGGCCTACAATGCCGGGAAACCCCCACGCCCCGGACCCCCATGCCCCGCCTGCGCTTCAAACGCTACCTGCTGACCGGCCTGCTCACCTTCCTGCCGCTGTGGGTGACCTGGCTGGTGTTCAAGTTCGTGCTGGGGCTGCTGGCCGGCATCGGCGCGCCGATGGTCGCTGCACTGCTGAACGGCCTGGCGCTGGTGGCGCCGCATACGGCCGAATCGCTCAAGGTGGAATGGCTGGTTTTCATACTGGCGCTGCTGATCACCCTGGTCGCGCTGTACCTGCTTGGCTTCGTGGCGAACCGGGTGATCGGCCAGCGTTTCCTCAATGCCTTCGACGCCCTGCTGGCGCGCATTCCGCTGGTGCAGACGATCTACGGCGGCACCAAGAAGCTGATGGCGGTGCTGCAGAACAAGCCGTCCGGCGTGCAGCGCGTGGTGCTGGTGGAGTTTCCGCGTCGCGGCATGACGGTGGTCGGCTTCGTCACCCGGGTGATGATCGAGGAAGGCAGCGGCCGCGAGATGGCGGCGGTGTTCATCCCGACTACGCCGAACCCCACCGGCGGCTATCTGGAAGTGGTGCCGCTGGACGAACTCACGCCGACCGACTGGACCATGGACCAGGCGATGGCGTTCATCATCTCCGGCGGCGCGGTGGCGCCGGACACGTTGCCCGCCTCGCACCGCCTGCCTGCCGAAAACCCGTAGGGGCGCGCTCGCGCGCGATGCTCTTCGTCGACCCCCGGAAAGCTTCGCGCGCAAGCGCGCTCCTGCAGCAAGCCGAGACTCGCCATGCACCGATTGCTGTTGTCTGCCCTGCTCGGGCTCGCCGCCTTTGCGGCAAGCGCCGCCGACTGGACCACCCCGGCCGAGGCCGCGCAGTTCCGCACCACGCCGAGCTACGCCGACACGCTCGCGTACCTGCAGCGGCTGCAGCGGGCCGCGCCGGGCGTGATCCGGCTGGAGACCTTCGGCAGCACGCCGCAAGGGCGACCGATGACGGTGGTGATCGCCAGCGCCGACGGCACCTTCGATCCGGCCGCCGCGCGCGCCGCGCACAAACCCGTCGTGCTGCTGCAGGCCGGCATCCACCCCGGCGAGATCGAGGGCAAGGACGCCGGGCTGATGCTGCTGCGCGATATCGCGGTCACCGGCAAGGTCCCGCACCTGCTCGACCAGGTGGTGCTGGTCTACATCCCGGTGTTCAACGTGGACGGCCACGAGAATGCTTCGCCGTACCACCGCATCAACCAGAACGGCCCGGAGCGCATGGGCTTCCGCGGCCAGGCGCAGTACCTCAACCTCAACCGCGACTACGTGAAGGCCGACGCGCCGGAAATGCGCGCATGGCTGAAGCTGTGGCAGCGCTGGCTGCCGGACTTCCTGATCGACGTGCACACCACCGACGGCGCCGACTACCAGTACGACCTCACCTGGTACACCGAAGACCCGCACAAGCTCGACCCCGCGCTGAGCGCGTGGCAGCGCGACGCCATCGTCAAGCACGTGATGCCGGCGTACGAGAAGCGCGGCCACCTCGCCTCGATCTACCTGGAGTTCAAGGACGGCCGCGACCCACGCAAGGGCATCATCAATTTCGGTTCCGGCCCGCGCTTCTCCACCGGCTACGCGGCGCTGCAGAACCGCCCCGCGCTGCTGATCGAGACGCACATGCTGAAGCCGTACGCGAACCGCGTGCGCGCCGTGTACGACCTGGTCGAGCTGCTGCTGGAACAGGTCGGCGCGCACCCGGCCGCCCTGCTCGCCGCCACCGCACAGGCGGATGCCGCCACCATCGCCCGCGCCCATGACGCGAACGCGCGGGTGGCGCTGAGTTTCGAGCCCGATCCGCAACCGACGAGGTTCGAGCTGAAGGGTTACGCCTTCACGCTGAGCCACAGCGACATTTCCGGCAGCGAGTGGATCCGCTACGACCCGCGCACGCCGAAGCGCTACACCATCGACAACTGGAACGGCCTGCTGCCGGGCGTCTCGATCGCGCCGCCGGCCGCCTACGCGGTGCCGGCGCCGTGGACGGCGGTGATCGAGCGGCTCGACGCGCACGGCATCGCCTACCGGCGCACCGCGCGCCCGCTGACGATCCGCGCCGAGGGCTACCAGCTCGACGATCCGGTGTGGGCGAGCAAGCCGTTCGAGGGCCACCTGATGCTGCGCGACTTCCGCCTGCGCGCGGTGCCGCGCGAGGTGACCCTGCCGGCCGGCTCGGCGATCGTGCCGCTGGACCAGCGCGCGGCGAACGTGGCGATCGAGCTGCTGGAGCCGCAGGCGCCGGACTCGCTGCTGCGCTGGGGCTTTCTGGACGCGGTGTTCGAGGCCAAGGAATACGGCGAGCCGCGCGTGGTCGAACAGCTGGCGCGCGACATGCTGGCGCGGGACCCGGCGCTCAAGGCCACGTTCGCGCAGAAGCTGCACGACGACCCCGCCTTCGCCGCCGACAGCCGCGCCCGGCTGATGTACTTCTTCGAGCGCTCGCCGTGGTACGCCGCGCAAAACGTGGGCGCCTACCCGGTGCTGCGGCTGGACGCGGCGGCGTGGCGGCAACTGGCGCCCTCGGCAACCGCTTCCAGTCCGTCGCAACCCTGACCTTTGACACTGTGCCCCCCATGACGTTTGGCCTAGCGTGAACGGCCACGTCCGCGTTGCGAGGGGGGGACCCGACGACGCGGCCTGATGACACCACCCACCATTCACAGAGGGATATCCATGACCAAGCAGTTTCTGAAGCCGCTGGCGCTGGCGCTGGCCGTCAGCCTGGCGTTGACCGCCTGCGGCAAGCACGAGGCAGCCAGCAACGCGCCGGCTCCGGCCAGCACCGCGCCGGCCGCCGCCGGCACCACCGCCGCCGCCGACCTCGGCAAGAGCATCTTCGACGTCAGCGAGCTGGGCGACGGCGCGCAGGCGTGCCAGGACTTCAACGGCTTCGTCAACGCCAAGTGGGTCAAGGCCAACCCGATCCCGGCCGACCAGACCGTGTGGGGCGCCTTCAGCCTGCTGCACGAAAAGAGCCTGGCCGACCAGCACCAGCTGGTGGACGACGCGGTAAAGAACGCCGACAGCGCCAAGGCCGGTTCGATCGAGCAGAAGATCGGCTGGCTGTACCACGCCAGCATGGACATGGACGCACGCAACAAGGCCAGCTTCGATCCGATCAAGGCCGACCTCGCCGGCATCGACGCGCTGAAGTCGAACAAGGACCTGCCGGCATGGCTGAGCCAGTCCTTCGCCAAGGGTGACGGCGCGGTGTTCGCCTTCGGCTCGGGCGCCGACTACAAGGACGCCAAGGTGCAGATCGCCTACACCGAGCAGAGCGGGCTGGGCCTGCCCACCACCGATTACTACACCGACGCGAAGTACAAGGACATCCGCGACAGCTACGTCAAGTACCTGGCCAAGCTGTTCGAGATGACCGGCAGCAGCGCCGCCGACGCAAGCAAGCAGGCCGCGCTGGCGATGAAGTTCGAGACCGACCTGGCGCAGCACTCCATCCCGCGGGTGGAAATGCGCAAGCCGGAGAACCAGTACCACTTCGCGACCGTCGCCGAGGCGAACAAGGTCACCCCGCACTTCGACTGGAATGCGTTCTTCACTGGGCAGGGCGTCACCGTCGAGAAGGGCTTCTCGCTGTCGCAGCCGAAGTTCTTCGCCGAGTTCGACAAGCTGGTCGCCAGCGCGCCGATGGACGAATGGAAGGCCTACCTGAAGGCGCACACCATCTCCAACGCCGCCACCGCCCTGTCCGAGCCGTTCGTGGACGCGCAGTTCGATTTCTACGGCAAGACCCTGCGCGGCCAGCCGGAACAGCAGCCGCAGTGGAAGCGTTCGCTGAACGCGGTCAACGGCGCGATGGGCCAGGCGCTGGGCCAGCTTTACGTGGCCAAGTACTTCACCCCCGAGGCCAAGGCCCGCGCGGAAGAGCTGGTCACCAACGTGCGCGACGCGCTGAAGACGCGCATCCAGAACCTGGACTGGATGAGCGAGGAGACCAAGGCCAAGGCGCTGGACAAGTGGTCCAAGTTCCTGCCCAAGATCGGCTACCCGGAAACCTGGCGCAGCTGGGACGGCCTGAGCATCAGCAAGGACGGCTACTACGCCAACATGCAGGCGGCCAGCAAGTTCAACTACGAGTACGACATCGCCAAGATCGGCAAGCCGACCGACCGCAAGGAATGGGGCATGACCCCGCAGACGGTCAACGCCTACTACAACCCGACCGACAACACGATCAACTTCCCGGCCGCGATCCTGCAGCCGCCGTTCTTCGACGCCAAGGCCGACGACGCGATCAACTACGGCGGCATCGGCGCGGTGATCGGCCACGAAGCCAGCCACGGCTTCGACGACCAGGGCAGCCAGTTCGACGGCGACGGCAACAACGTCAACTGGTGGACCGACGCCGACAAGAAGCAGTTCGAGGCGCGCACCGGCAAGCTGGTCGACCAGTTCAACGCCTACGCGCCGCTGGCCGACCACCCCGAACTGCACGTCAACGGCACGCTGACCCTGGGCGAGAACATCGCCGACCTGGGCGGCCTGAACATCGCCTATGACGCGCTGCAGACCGCGCTGAAGAAGAACCCGGCCGAAGCCGGCAAGAAGATCGAGGGCTACAGCGAGGACCAGCGCTTCTTCCTCAACTGGGCCCGCGTGTGGCGCGGCGACATCCGCGAGAAGGCGCAGATGGTCTATCTGAACGCCGATCCGCACTCGCCGATGAAGTTCCGCGCGATGGGCGCGCCGTCGAACATGCCGACCTTCGCCAGTGCGTTCCAGTGCAAGCCGGGCGACGCCATGGTGCGTGCCGACGACAAGCAAGTGAAGATCTGGTGAGTCCGCGGCCGCCACGGCATCCGCCGTGGCGGCCAGCTCGCCAGCCCGGAAACGCCGCGCCACTGCGCGGCGTTTTTCTTTCCGTCGCCTGCGCATGCCGGGGCCAGGCGGCACCGATGCCGACGGCTGGCCGCCGCGCGGCACCCCGAAACCGCGCGCGGCCGCGCCGCGGCGGTTCCCAGCGCGGGCCGTGGAGCGGATAATCGGCGGCCCTTGATGCCGCACGGTCGCCCCATGTTCGTCCCTGGTCAACGCTGGATCTCCTCCGCCGAACCCGAGCTAGGCCTCGGCACCGTGCTGCGCGTCGAGGGACGCGGCGTACAGGTGCTGTTCGCCAAGGCCGGGGTGCTGCGCCCGTATGCGGTCGATTCGGCGCCGCTGCTGCGCGCCGAGTTCCGCGCCGGCCAGCGCGTCGCCGGCAAGGGCATTGCGTTCCTGGTCGAGCGCGTCGAGATCAAGGACGAGCTGCTGATCTACCGCGGCGAAGGCCGCGAACTGCACGAGGGCCAGCTCGACGACGAGCAGAGCGTGAGCCAGGCCGACGACCGCCTGATAGGCGGGCGCACCGACGCGGTGGCGCAGTTCGAGCTGCGTCTGGAAGGGCTGAAGCGACGTGCCGAGGCACGCCGTTCGCCGATGTGGGGGCTGTGCGCCGCGCGGATCGGACTGGTACCGCACCAGTTGCGCGTGGCCGGCATCGCCGCTGCCCGTCGCCCGCCGCGAGTGCTGCTGGCCGACGAGGTCGGACTGGGCAAGACCATCGAGGCGGGCATGATCATCGCGCGTCAGCTCGCCGCCGGTCGTGCTTCGCGCGTGCTGCTGCTGCTGCCCGACACGCTGGTGTATCAGTGGTTCGTGGAGATGCTGCGCCGCTTCAACCTCAGCTTCGCGATCTACGACGAGGAACGCTGCGAAGCACTGGAACAATCCGGCGACGCCGACAACCCGTTCGAGGACGAGCAACTGGTGATCGCCGACTTCGGCTTCCTGGAAAGTTCGCCGAAGTACGCGCGGCAGCTGCTGGACGCGCCGTGGGACCTGCTGGTGGTGGACGAGGCGCATCACCTGGCGTGGTCGCCGGAAGCGGCCAGCCCGCGCTACACGATGGTGGAGCAACTGGCCGCGGCGATTCCCGGCGTGGTCCTGCTCACCGCCACCCCGGAACAGCTCGGCCGCAGCGGCCACTTCGCCCGTCTGCGCCTGCTCGACCCACAGCGCTACCACGACCTGGACGGCTATCTGGCCGAAGCGGACAGCTACCTGGCGCTGTCGAAGATCGCCGACCGCCTGCAGGACGGCCAGCCGCTGGACGACGCGCAGCGCGCCGCGCTGGCCGAGGCCTTCCATGGCGACCAGGCGCTCACCGCCCGGCTGGCCGACCCGACCAAAGCGGACAACGCGCGCGAACTGCTGGCCGCGCTGATCGACCGCCATGGCACCGGCCGCGCGATGTTCCGCAACAACCGCGCCGGCGTCGGCGGCTTCCCGCAGCGCCGACCCGAATGGCACCTGCTGCCGATGACGACGCTCGACGACAGCGCACGCCAGGCGCTGCTGGCCGAATTCCACGCCGACATCCAGCAGCCGCCCGCGCTGATCGAGGTCGATTACGCCGCCGACCCGCGCCTGGATGCGCTGGTCACCCTGCTCGACGCCCACCCGCAGGACAAGTTCCTGCTGATCTGCCGCAGCCAGGCCAAGGTGCTGGCGCTGGAGGAAGCGCTGCGCACCAGGAGCGGCGTCGGCGTGGCACGTTTCCACGAAGGCCTCGGCATCGTGCAGCGCGACCGCAACGCCGCGTATTTCGCCCAGCCCGACGGCGCACGCTTGCTGCTGTGCTCGGAGATCGGCTCGGAAGGGCGCAACTTCCAGTTCGCGCACCGGCTGGTGCTGTGGGATCTGCCGTTGGACCCGGACTTGCTCGAACAGCGCATCGGCCGGCTCGACCGCATCGGCCAGCAGCACGACATCGCGATCCACATCCTGGCCGTGGCCGACAGCGCCCAGCACGTGCTGGCGCGCTGGTACGACGAGGGCGTCGACGCGTTCCGCTCGAGCCCGGCCGACGGCCGCGAGCTGCTGCGCCGCTACGGCGAGCCGCTGACCCGGCTGGCCGACGAGCATGCGCGCGACGACGACAACCGCGACCAGGAACTGGACGCGCTGCTGGCCGAGACCCGCGCCAGCCACGAGCAGATGGCCGCGCTGATCCGCGGTGGCCGCGACCGCCTGCTGGAGCTGGCCGCCAGCCGCGACCTGCACGCCGACGAGCTGCAGCAGGCGTTCGCCCGCGAAGACCGCGACCCCGGCCGCGATGCCTTCGTGCAGCGCCTGCTGGAGGCGTTCGGCATCCACGCCGAGGAACTCGGCGGCCAGGTGCTGCTGCTCGACCCGCAATACCTGTCCACCGACGCCCTGCCCGGCTTCGCCGAGGGTCCGCAGTCGGTGACCTTCGCGCGCGAGGTGGCGCTGGCGCGCGAGGAACTGCCGCTGCTGCGGCTGGACCACCCGCTGGTCGCCGGCGCGCTGGACCTGGCCCTGTCGGGCGAACAGGGCAACGCCGCCTTCATGGTCGACGACGTGCTGCCGCCGCGCACCGCGCTGCTGCAGGCGGTGTTCCTGCTCGAATGCGTGGCCGAGCGGAAACTCGACGCCGAACGTTTCCTGCCGGTGCTGCCGATCGCGGTCACCGTCGACACCCGGCTGGCCGAGCGCGCCGACTTCGCACCCAGCGAGGTCGCGCTGCGCAAGGCCGGCGACCGCAACATCGAGGTACCGCGCTACCGCAAGTTCCTGGCCAAGCTGGTGCCGCCGATGCTGGAGCGCGCCGAGGCGCTGGCCGGCACGCGCGGCCAGGCGCGCATCGACGAGGCGGTGGCGCTGGCCACCGCGGCGCTGGACGCCGAGCTCTCGCGCCTGCTGGCGCTGCGTGCGGTGAACCCGTCGGTCAGCGAAGCGGAGATCGCCGCCATCGCCGCCGAGCGCGCCGCCCTGCTGGCCGCGCTGCCGCAATCGCGGCTGCGGCTGGATGCGGTGCGTTTCGTGGTCAGCGCGGACTTCCTGGCGTTGCGCTGAGGCCCACCCCGCCCCGGTGTGCGGAGAAGGCCGCGGCACCCCTCAGCTCAAGCCGACGCCATGCGCATGCGCTGCTCGATGCCGCCCACGCGGTAGCCCACCGTCAGCAGCGCCAGCCAGATCACGCCCACGTACAGTGCCACGCGGGTGTCCGCGCTGTAGCCGAGCATCACCAGCACGAACGCCAGAAACGCCAGGCAGACCACGCTGCTCAGCGGAAACCAGCGCAACCGGAAGGCCAGCGGCACCGGCTGCTGGCGGCGGAAGCGCCAGTGCGCCACCAGCACCATGCCCCAGGTCCACACCGTGTTGAAGGCGAGGATCGACATCATCATGCCGAAGATGCGCCCCGGCACCAGGTAGTTCATCAGTACGCCGAACAGCAGGAACACCAGCGTCACCAGCACCCCGCGCACCGGCACGCCCTGCGCACTCAGCCGCCCCATCGCCATCGGCGCCTGCCCCTTCGTGGCCAGGCTGTGCAGCATGCGGCTGCCGCTGAACATCGTTGAGTTGAAGCTGGACAGCGCCGCGGTGATCACCACGAAGTTGATCAGCCCCGCCGCCTGCGGAATGCCCAGCCTGGCGAACGTGGTGACGAACGGACTGCCCTGCGTGCCCAGTGCGTTCCACGGGTAGATCGCCATGATCACGAACAGCGAGCCGATGTAGAAGATCAGGATGCGCCAGATCACCGAGTTCACCGCACGCGGAATGGTGCGCTCCGGCTGCGCCGCCTCGGCGGCAGCCATGCCGATCGTCTCGATGCCGCCGAAGGAGAACACCAGCACCGGCAGCGCCAGCACCATGCCGGTGATGCCGTTCGGGAACCAGCCGCCGTGCGTCCACAGGTTGCTGAGGCCGATCGGCTTGCCGCCGTTGCCCCAGCCCAGCCAGATCATCGCGCAGCCGCCGGCGATCATCGCCACCACCGTGAGCACCTTGATCAGCGCGAACCAGAACTCCAGCTCGCCGTAGACCTTCACCGCCATCAGGTTCAGGCCGCCGATCATCGCCACGCTGGCGAACGCCCAGATCCACTGCGGCGATGCCGGAAACCACGCCTTCATGTAGATGCCGACCGCCGTGCTCTCGGCGATGCCCACGCCCATCATCAGGATCCAGTAGTTCCAGCCGGTGAGGTAGCCGGCGAACGGGCCGAGGTACTTGTGCGCGTAGGCGCTGAACGAGCCGGCGATCGGCTCGTGCGCGGCCATCTCGCCCAGCGCGCGCATGATGATGAAGATCATCGTGCCGCCAAACAGGTAGGCGAACAGCAGCGACGGCCCGGCCAGCTGGATCGTGCTGGCCGAGCCGAGGAACAGACCGGCGCCGATGCACATGCCCAGTGCCATGAAGGTGATGTGGCGCGGGGTAAGCTGGCGCTGCAGGGTCTGGGTCATGGGTGCATTCGTGGCGTGGAAGCGCTCAGCGTAGCAGGCGGCGCCTCGGTTTCCACGGCAGCCGCCCGCGCCAGTACTGGATCAGCACCAGGCCGCCGAGCATGCCGCCGAGATGGGCGAAGTGGGCCACGCCCGGCTCGATCCCGGTCACGCCCATGGTCAGCTCGGCGGCGGCGTAGAGGATCACGAACAACCACGCCGGCATCGGGATCGGCAGGAAGATCAGCATGACCTTCTCGTGCGGATACAGCATGCCGAACGCCAGCAGCAGGCCGAAGATCGCGCCGGACGCGCCCAGCGTGGGGCCGTACTGGGCCGGTGGGAAGAACCACAGCACCGCCAGCTGCAGCAGCGAGGCGACGATCGCGCAGACGAAGTAGTAGACGGTGAACTCGCGCGCGCCAAAGGTGCGCTCGATGGTGCCGCCGAACATGTACAGCGCGAGCATGTTGAACATGATGTGGGTGACGCCGCCATGCATGAACGCGCTGGTGACGATCTGCCATACCTCGAACAGGCCGGAGCCGAGCGGCCACAGCGCGAAGTGCAGCAGCAGGAACTGGCCCGCCACGAACTGCAGGAAGAACACCGCCACGTTGGCAATCAGCAGGTTGCGGGTGACAGGCGGCAGGTCCAGAGGCATCGGGCGGTTTCCGTGGAATCAGGGAGCAGCATAACGGCGCAACCGCCGGCAGACCGCGCCCGGCGGCGATGGTTCATCCGCCGCGGTCAGCAAAAAGCCGCCTTGCGGCGGCCTGGCGAGGCACCGGCGCCGGCAAGGTTCAGCCCTTGTCGACCACCTGCGCCATCGCTTCCGGGCGCTTGGCGCCGGCGAAGCGCTTGGCCCAGTACCCCTCGTTGAGGCTGGAGATCTCCACCGACTTGCCGCTGGCCGGCGAGTGGATGAAGCGACCATTCGAGATGTAGATGCCCACGTGCGAAATGCGCCGCTTGCCATGCGTGCGGAAGAACACCAGGTCGCCCGGCTGCATGTCGGCACGATTGACCTTGAGCCCGGCCAGGAACTGCGACGCGGAGTTGCGCGGCAGCTGCATGCCGACCGCGTGGGCAAACACGTAGCGGACGAAGCCGCTGCAATCGAAACCGGTGGACGGGTCGCGACCGCCCCGCACGTAGCGCGTGTCGCGCAGCTTCATCGCCATCGCGATCAGCGACTTGCGCAGGTCGGTGATGTTCGCGCTGGCCGCCGCCGTGGCGGCGTCCTGCTCGTCCGCGGCATCGGCTAGCGGCTGTGCCGGCGCCTGCAGCGAGGCGGCGTCCGGGAGCACCGACCGCGCCAGCGCGGTCGCCGGGTCGAGGATCGGCAGCTGGACCGGCAGGGGCGAATCGAGGGTGGCGGCCGGCGTGCTGCCGGTGGCGGGTGAAGCGGGGAGGCTCTTGGCTTGAAGCGGGCCGGATGCCAGCAACACGAAGACGAGCGCGGCGGCGGCAGTCAGTGGCTTGATGGGCATGCCAGGGAAAATCCCTTGTTGTTCACAGGATTGGCCGCCCGACAGAAGCCGACGACGTGACGAAGTGGTGAACTTAACAAGAAGGGGACGCCCAGATGTTGGATCGAGGTTAACTGAACCCTGTCGTTTCAAAAAACGGCGACACCGCGCACATTCCGTCCAAGCCATTGATTCATCTTGAATTATGGCTTCGCTGTCGGTTCCGGCCAGTAATACGCGTCCGGATACGGCCGGCTGCCGAAGATCGCCGTACCGATCCGCACCTCGGTCGCCCCTTCCGCGATCGCGAGCGGAAAGTCGCCGCTCATGCCCATGGAAAGCCGCGGGATGTCATGGCCTTGCGCGATGGCCCGGTCGCGCAGTTCGCGCAGCCGGCGGAAGCAGCCGCGCACTTCGACCGGGTCGGTGGAGTGGATCGCCAGGGTCATCAGGCCGCGCACGCGCAAGGTGGCGTAGCCGCGCAGGGTGTCCAGGAAGCTGGCCAGCTGTTCAGGCAGCAGTCCGTATTTGCTGGGCTCGGTGGAGGTCTTCACCTGCACCAGCACGTCGATCGCGCGACCCTCGTGCTGCAGGCGGCGATCCAGCGCCTCGGCCAGTTCCAGCCGGTCCAGCGACTGCACCTCGCTGACCAGCCGCGCCACGTCCTTCGCCTTGTTGGTCTGCAGGTGGCCGATCATCACCCAGGCGATGCCGCAGTCGGCCAACAGCGGTGCCTTGTCGCGGATCTCCTGCACCTTGTTCTCGCCGAAGCGGCGCATACCCAGCGCCACACCCTCGCGGATCAGCTCCGGGCCGAAGGTCTTGCTGACCGGCAGGATGGCTACCCCGGCCGGGTCGCGGCCGGCGGCACGGCAGGCCTCGTCCACCCGGCGGCGGATGTCGGACCAGTTGGCGGCGAGGTGGGAGGGGGTGGTCATCTTGCGGACTCCGCGCGGAAAACAAGGAGTGAGAAACGAGGAGTGAGGAGTGAGAGGAGCGGAGGCATGCGATGCGGCTATCTCTCACTCTTCACTACTCACTCCTCGCCCTCAGCCTTGCTTGAAGTGCTTCGCCACCACTTCGGCCACCACCATGCTGACCTTCTTGCCGGTGGGGATGTGCAGGAACTCGTTCGGGCCGTGCGCGTTGGAATGCGGGCCGAGCACGCCGGTGATCAGGAACTGCGCCTTGGGGAATTTCTCGCCCAGCATGCCCATGAACGGAATGCTGCCGCCCTCGCCCATGCAGGCGACCGGTGCGCCGAAATAGTTCTGCGAAGCGTCGGCCACCGCCCGCTCCAGCCACGGCGACAGCGCCGGCGCGTTCCAGCCCGAGCCGTCCTTCTCCAGCGTGAAGCTGACCTTGGCGCCATACGGCGGGTCCTTCTCCAGCAATTGCTTGACGAACTCGCCGGCCTTGGCGCCGTTCAGCGTGGGCGGCACGCGCAGGCTCAGCTTCACCGCGGTGAACGGGCGCAGCACGTTGCCGGCGCTTTCCAGCGGCGGGATGCCGCCGATGCCGGTGACCGCCAGCTGCGGGCGCCAGGTGCGGTTGAGCACCAGCTCGGCCAGGTCTTTCGTGACCGGCTGCATGCCCTCGGCCCAGGGGAACTTGCTGTAGATGTCCTCGCCCAGCACCTCGGCCGAGAGCTTCGCCTGCTCGATGCGCTGCGGCGGGATCTCGACGTACAGCTCCTTCGGCTTGATCGTGCCGGTTTCCGGATCCTCCAGCCGCGACAGCAGCTCGCGCAGGATGCGGAAGCTCGACGGCACCACGCCGGACGCGTCGCCCGAATGCACGCCCTCTTCCAGCACCTGCACGCTGAGGTTGCCGCCGGTCATGCCGCGCAAGGACGTGGTCAGCCACAGCTGGTCGTAGTTGCCGCAGCCCGAATCCAGGCACACCACCAGCGACGGGCTGCCGATGCGCGCGGCCAGGTGGTCGACATAGAACGGCAGGTCGTAGCTGCCTGATTCCTCGCAAGCCTCGATCATCACCACGCAGCGCGCATGCGGGACGCCCTGCTCATGCAGCGCCAGCAAGGCCGCCAGCGAGCCGAAGATCGCATAACCGTCGTCGGCGCCGCCGCGGCCGTACAGCTTGTCGCCCTTGAGCACCGGCGTCCACGGGCCCAGGCCGTCGGCCCAGCCGGTCATCTCCGGCTGCTTGTCCAGGTGGCCGTACAGCATGACGGTGTCGTCGCCCTGGCCCGGTACCTCGATATAGATGAGCGGCGTGCGCCCTTCCAGCCGCACCACTTCCAGCGTGGCGCCGGGCAGTTGGCTCAGCTTGGAACGCGCCCAGGTTTCCATCAGCCTGACCGCCGCATCCATGTAGCCGTGCGCCACCCAGTCCTTGTCGAACATCGGCGACTTGTTGGGAATACGGATGTATTCGACCAGCTGCGGCACGATCTCGTCGTCCCACAGGCCGCTGACGTAGCGGGAAAGGCGGGCGGTATCCATGGCTCACTCCATCAGGCGGACAAGAGCGGCATTGTAACAGCGCGCTTCCGGTGCACCGACACACGAGCGGAAGCTGCCCACAGGCGAAAGCTCCCACCGCGTACGCCTGGCCCTTGGCGCCTCCCACTGCGCGTCCCGGCGCCGCGGCGCCATAGTGCGCCGGCGGCCCCGGGACGCCGCCACCACCATCGCCCAAGGAGAAAAGCCATGTTCAACAAACTCGTCGCTGCCACCCTCGCGCTCGCCCTCGCCCTGCCCGGGCTACTGCTGGCCGCCACGCCGGTCAACATCAACCAGGCCGACGCGGCCGCCATCGCCAAGTCGCTGGACGGCATCGGCCAGGCCAAGGCCGAGGCCATCGTGGCCTGGCGCGAAGCCCACGGCCCGTTCAAGAAGGCCGACGACCTCAAGCACGTCAAGGGCATCGGCAAGGCCACCATCGAGCGCAACCGCGCCGCCATCCTGCTCGCCGACGATGGCTCCGCCGCCGCGGCCACCGCCGGAGCGGACGCCCCCGCCAAGAAAGCGCAGCGGAGCAAGAAGGCCGCCATGGCCGAGACCGCCGCCGAGGAGTAGGCCACGGCCCAAGGTTCCCGCCGGCCGGGAGCCGGGCGGCGCGACCCACGGCAGGCCGCGCCGCTTGCGCTACACTCGCGCGCCCAATCCGTCGCCGTGCCGCCATGATCCTGCCGCGTTACCACATCGCCGCCTCTGCCATCCACGGTGCGGGCAACGGCCTGTTCCTCGACGAAGCCGTGGCGGCGGGGCGCATCATCACCGCGCCGGATGGCATCGAGCAGACCTTCCGCTACGCCGACATCATGGCCTCACCTGAGCTCCGCGCGCAGTTCCACGCCAGCGCACGCTGGTTCGAGGATCACTACACGCTGTCGCCGGACTGGCCGGACGAGTGCTACATCAACCACAGCTTCACGCCGAACGGGCTGTGGCACCTGGGTTTCGTGTTCGCGCTGGCCGAACTGCCCGCCGGCAGCGAGATCACGGTGGACTACCGGCACCTGCTGCCGCCCGGCCAGGCCGAGGATTTTGTCGATTCGGTCACAGGTGAGACAATTACCGGGTTGACCTGGCAGGAGAGCCTCGCCGACAGCACCCGTGTACTGGCCGAACTGCTGGCTGCCGCCCACCGCTGAGCGTGATGTTCGATATCCCGACCCTTGAAACGGCGCGCCTGCGCCTCACCGCGCTCACCGAGCGCCATTTCGACGACTACGCCGCGATGCTGGCCGACCCGGACAGCACGCGCTGGATCGGCGACGGCGAGCCGCTGGACCGCACCAATGCCTGGCGCTCGCTGGCGATGCTGCTGGGCCATTGGCAACTGCGCGGCTTCGGCATGTGGGCGCTGGAGCTCAAGTCCACCGGCGAGTTCATCGGCCGCGCCGGCCTGATGTATCCCGACGGCTGGCCGGACCTGGAAATGGGCTGGATGCTCAAGCCCGAGCACCGCCACCACGGCTACGCCACCGAGGCGGGCAACGCCGTGCTCGATTTCGCCTGGAACCAGTTGCACGCCCCGCGCGTGATCAGCCTGGTGCGGATCGGCAACGAGGCCTCCGACCGGGTCGCCGAGCGGCTCGGCGGCGAACACATCGAGGACATGGACTTCTACGGCAGCCACAGCCACGTGTTCGCCTACTATCCGCCGCATCGCGAACATCGCCGCGCCTACGGCTGACCCAGCGCCCCGCCGGCAGGTGCCGGCAAGGCGGTGAAGAACGACCTACAGCGCCTGCGGCAAGCCGCCGCGCCGGGATGACGACAGCGAGCGCGCCACTTCGGCCAGGGCGAACACCCGGGCCACGCGCACCCAGCCCAGCACCAGCACCAGCAGTTGCGTCAGCAGCACCGCCAGCAGCAGGCCGGTCGTGCCGAGCACCGGGGTGTGCACGCGACCCACGCCGAGGGCCAGCGCCGCCGCATAACCGATCACACTGATCAGCACGTAGCTGAGCAGCGTGCTGAACGGGCGCCGCAGCAGCTGCATGAAGCCACGGCCGAAGGCGCGGGTGGCCGAACGCAGGTTGCCGTCCGCGATGAACGCGGCCCGCCCCGACTCCACCATGGCCTGCGCCAGCACGAACAGCACGCCAGCGACGAACAAGGCCAGGTGCGTCGCGCGGTCGGCCTGCGCTTGCAGCACCGCCTTGTCGCCGACTCCGTCGGCCATGTGCAACGCCACACCGATCAGCGCCGCCATCACCGCGTACGGCACGATCGACCACAGCATCAGGCGGAACATGCGGCCGTACTCGACGATGCCGCACTGGAGCAGGTGGCCGAAACCCAGCACGCGGCTGGCGCGTCCACCGCCGACCAACATGCCGTTGAGGAACGGCGTCAGCAACAGGGTCAGCAGCAGGCCGAGGATCGCCACGCCGCTGAGCCAGCCGGTATCGTCGCGCAGTGCCGACAGGGTGTCGCCGAACATCACCGGACTGAACTGCGCAGCCCATGCCGGCGCCTGCACGGAGTGGTCGAGCAGCCCGCTCAGGCTGCGCCATAGCGGCAGGCTGACCACCGCGGTCGGCAGCAGCAGCAACAGCGTCCACAGCAGCAGCAGGCGCCACTGCATGGCGGCCAGCGGCGCGCGTGCCACGGCACCGAGATCCACCCGCCGGGAAGCGTGTCTGTTCATCATCACAGTGACCCCATCAAGGCGTAGAAGACCTGCAACAGCGACGCGGCGTCCGCGCTCCAGCGGCGCGAGGCGCTGCCGTCGGCCTTGGCCGTCCGGCTGTCGTTGAGCTTGTTCGCATCCAGGTAGATCTTCTGCTCGGGATCGAGCGTGGCTGCGACCACCTTGGACGGCCGGGTGAAATCGAAGCGGGCCCAGCGGCGGCCGTCGTTCCAGTGCACGTCCTCGCTGCTGCCGTCGGCGAACTTCACCCGCAGCAGCTGCGGCACCGGCACGCCGTCACGGCGCACGGTGACGGTGCTGTGCCACGGGAACGGCCCGCTGCCCGGCTTCGCGTTCGGATGGGCCTTGTTCCAGGCCTTGCGCTGTTCGTCGACCTGCTTGTCGAGGGCATCGTCGTCGAGCTCGCTGCGCTTGCCGTCCTTCAGCGTGCTGCCGGCCAACGGCAGCACTTCGGTGGCGTCGATGCTGGCGACCCGGTCGTCGATCTGCGCGGTGCCGTAGACGTACTGGTCGAAGATTTCGTTGACCGCCTGCGGGTTGCCGGAGACCTCGGCCAGGGTGGCGCGCAGGTCGGCCGTCGACGGATGGCGGAAACGCCAGCGCCGGTAGTACGCGTGCATCGCGCGCTCCAGCACCGGCGTGCCCAGGCGCTCCTCCAGGTCGTGCATGGCAGTGGCGGTGCGCGAATACACCGTGCCGTAGCTGCTGCTGGACAGTCGATCCCATGCATTCGCGCCCAGCGGATCGGGCGGCTGATGCAGGCCGGCGCTGAGCCGCTCCGCTTCAAAGCCGGTCATCGCCGGCGTGATGCCGAGGCGCTTCATCCAGCCCGATGCCAGCACGATCTTCTCGCCGCTGGCGCGCGTCATGCGACCGTCCCAGTACTCGTTCATGCCCTCGTCGAGCATTGGCTCCTCGAATTCGTTGGAAGCGAGCAGGCCGTAGAAGTAGCCGTGGCCGAACTCGTGGATGGTGACGAAATCGATCGCGTACTGCGTGAGCGTGCCCGGCTCGACCTTGGCGAAGCCATCGGCGGTGAAGAAGGTCGGATACTCCATGCCGCCCGCCTCCGACGCGTTGTACGGCGGCACCACCGCCGTCACCGTCTGGTACGGGTAGGCGCCCAGCGAGTTCGAAAAGTACGTCAGCGAATCGGTGGTGGCCTTGAGCACCGGCCCGGCGCTGGCCGCGTATTCGGCGGGGTAGATCACCCGCACGTCGACCTTCGGGCTGCCCGGCCCCTGCCAGCTGCCGTCCAGCGTCTTGTAGCCCTTGGCGGCGACCCAGGCGAAATCGTGCACGTCGCCCTGCACGAAGTGGTAGGTGCTCTTGCCGTTCGCCGTCTCCGGCGGCCCCTGCAGCTTGCCGACCGCGCCCACGGTGTAGTCGCCGGGCACGGTGAGGCGTACGTCGTACAGGCCGAAGTCGGCGTAGAACTCGCTGTTGAAATGGAACTCGTGCACGTTCCAGCGCGGCGCGGTGGCGCCGCGCTCGCCGGGCAGTTCCAGCACGCCGATCTTCGGGAACCACTGCGCCACCAGGTTGAAGTCGCCGAACCAGCCGGTGCGCTCGACCACCCGCGGCAGCTGGCTCAGAAAATCGATGTCCAGCGTCAGCGTGCCGCCGGCCGGCACCGGCTCGGCCAGCTCGACCTGCGCCACGGTCTGGTCAGTGGCCGGGCCGCCATCAGGCTGCACGAAGCGCCATTTCAGCGCGGCGTCGCCCTGCTTCACCTGCTTCAGCTCGATCCAGCCCCACTCGCCTTTCTTCAGCACCGCCGCGCCACGCGAACTGCCGTGCGCGGTGAGCACCTTGCGCTCGGCGAACCAGGTGCTGGCCTCGTTCTGGAACGCGTTGAGGTACAGGTGGAAGTAGACCTTGCTGACCGGACGGTCGCTGCGGTTGCGCCAGGTCATGTGCTGCTGGCCGCTTACCACATGTTTCCCCGCGTCAAGCGTGGCGTCGATGCGATAGCTCACCACACGGTCGGACAGGGTCGGCTCGTTGCCGCTGCGCTCGCCACCCCAGGCATCCGCAGCACTGGGCACGCTGACCGCGGCGGCGTCGGCGGCCGCAAAGGGAATGTCGGGTAGCGCTACGCTGGCCGCACTGGCCGGCGGCGTGGCCGATGCGGCCGGAGCGACCTGTTGCGCCGCCGCCAGCCAGGGCCAGAACACGACCACAGCGCACAGACGCCCCCACTTGCGTACGATTCGCCGCATCTTGCCACTCCCCTGAGCAATCCCCGCAGAGTGCACCCAAGCGGCCATGCCGGGCATAGGCCATAGGTCATGCCGCGGGGTTCAGTAGACGTCGCGCCGATAGCGACCCTGCGCCCGCAACTGTTCGACCCGCGCATCGCCCAGCACGTCGCGCAACACTGCATCGACACCAGGCGCCAGGCCATCGAGGCTGCCGCAGACATACACCGCCGCGCCGGCGTCGACCCAGCGCTGCAGCTCGTCGGCCGCTTCGCGCAGCCGCTGCTGCACGTGGATGCGCTCGGCCTGGTCGCGCGACCAGGCGAAATCGGCGCGCTCGATCCGGCCATCCGCCAGCCAGCGCTCGATCTCCTCGCGATAGAGGAAGTCGTGCGCCGCATGGCGCTCACCGAACAACAGCCAGTTGCGCCGGTGGCCGGCGGCGATGCGCGCCTTCAGCAACGAACGCAACGCGGCCAGCCCGGTGCCGTTGCCGATCAGGAGCAGCGGCCGCGCATTCGCCGGTGCGTGGAAATTGACGTTGCTGCGCACGCGCAGGGCAATCGCCGCGCCGACCGGCGCGTGCGCGGTCAGCCAGCCCGAACCGAGCCCGAGGTAGCCGCCGCGGCCGCGCATCTGGCGCACCAGCAGGTGGATCGCACCGTCGCCCGGCAGCGAGGCGATCGAGTACGCGCGGTGCGGCAGTCGTTGCAGCGTCGCCGCCACGGCTTCCTCGTCCAGCCCGTCGATCTGGTGAGCTTCGGGCAGCCGGCAGCGCGCCAGCAGTTCGGCCAGCGGCAGCCGCTCCCTGCCCGACGCCACCGGCACGCGGCCATCCAGTCCGCTGGCCGCCAGCCAGCTCGCCACCCGGTCCGGCGCGTGGCATGGCCCGATCTCGACCAGGTCGCCGGCCTGCCAGTCCGCACGCCCCTGCAGCGGCTGCAGTTCGAGATGGAAGCAGGGTTCGCCCACGCTGCCGGGGTTGAGCAGGCGCCGTTCGGCCAGCCGCCAGCGCTGGTACTTCGGCGCCTGCCAGTCCGGCAGGTCGCTGATGCCGGTGAGCATCGCCAGGCAGTGCTGCCAGTGACGCAGACTGGCCTCGTCCTCGCTGTCCACTTCCACGGGATCGAACAGCGCCTGCGCGTTGCTGGCCTCAAGCCAGCGCTGCAACTGGCGGCCGAAGCCGCAGAAGTTCTCGTAGTCGCTGTCGCCCAGCGCGAGCAGGCCGTAGCGCAAACCGCCCAGCTGCGCCGGTTGCCGCATGGCCAGACGGCTGAACGCCTGCGCCCTGTCCGGCGGCTCGCCGTCGCCGGTGGTGCTGACCACAAACAGCACGCGACCGGCGTGGCGTAGCTCCTCGAGCGTCAAGGTGTCGATGCCATGCAGCCGCACCGGCATGCCTGCGGCCTGCAGGCTCTGCAGGGTCTGCCGCGCGAGTTGTTCGGCGAAGCCGGTCTGGCTGGCGTAGACCACGTGAACGCCGACCGCAGCCTGCGAAGCGTCGACCGGCGCCGCGGCAACCACCGCGACCGGATCGCGAGCGGCGGCGGTATCGGCCACGGCCAGCGGCTTGCGCGGCGCCGGCGGGCGCCGCAGACGCCACCAGCCGAGCAGGCCCAGCCACGCCGCCAGCACCAGCGCCGCACCAAGCCAGCGTGCGGCGTCCGGATCGCGCGCATCGGTGTGCCACAGCAGCAGCGCCACCGGCAGCAGCGCCCACCCGGCCGGCAGGATCGCGTTGCCGAGCGCCGCGCGCCATGCCATCGCCGCGTCGTGCCTGCTCATCGCGGCCACGGCTGCCGCGCCCCCACGCGGCAGGTACCGCGCCGTGGTTCAAGCAAGTTGGCGGATGATGACGACTGACCCATGCTTGTCCATGATTCGCACACCCGTGCCACCCGGGGAACTGCGGCCGGCATGGATGGTCTCGATGAGCGCAGAATCCGGTGTCCCGGGTTGCACCGGCGATCATTAGACCGCAAACAAGAATCAATCTCAACAAACCCATCGAGCTTGGCGCCGAGCCATCTCCATGCATCCCGGGAGCACCCAGCGCATGCGCATTCTTCTGGCCGAGGACGACCCTTCCATCGCGGACGGCCTCTGTGCGGCGCTGCGCCATGGCGGCCATGCGGTAGACCATGCCGCGCGGGGCAACCTGGCCGACGTGGCACTGCGCGATCACGACTACGACCTGCTGGTGCTGGATCTGGGCCTGCCCGCGCTGGACGGCACCGAAGTGCTGCGCCGCCTGCGTCATCGCGGCACCGGCATGCCGGTGCTGGTGGTGACCGCCCGCGAGGGCCTGGCCGAACGCATCCGCGTGCTCGACCTGGGCGCCGACGACTACCTGGTGAAACCCTTTGCGCTGGCCGAGTTCGAAGCCCGCGTGCGGGCACTGCTGCGCCGGGCCAATAGCCAGGGCAAGCCGGAGCTGCAACTGGGCCGATTGCGGCTGGACCTACCGGGGCACCGCGCCTGGATTGGCCAAACGCCGCTGGAACTGACCGCACGCGAGTTCGGCCTGCTCGAGGCGCTGGCCACGCGGGTCGATCGCGTCACCAGTCGCGCCCAACTGGTCGCGGCATTGTGCAACTGGGACCAGGAGTTGACCGACAACGGCCTGGACATCGCGATCCACCGGCTGCGCCGCAAGCTGCAAGGCAGCGGCACCGGCGTGCGCACGATCCGCGGGCTGGGCTACCTGCTGGAAGAAACCGACGACAGCGGGAACAGCCAGGCATGAACCGGCCACGCATGCGTCCGCTGCGCCCCAGCCTGCGCCGGCGCCTGCTGCTGGCGCTGCTGGTCCCGGTCGGCGTGCTGCTGCTGCTGGATGCGCTGCTGACCTATGGCGTGGCACTCACCTACGCCAACCGGGTACACGACCGCGACCTCAGCAACGACGCCCTGACCCTGGCCACGATGCTCGGCAACGACCGGTTCGATGGCGAACTGACCCCGCAGGCGCGCTTCCTGCTCGAATACGATCCGGGCGGCCACAGCTACTTCACCGTGAGCAGTGCCCGGCATGGCCTGCTGGCCAGCAACGGGCAATTGCCGCAGCCCGCGCAGGTGCCGGCCATCGGCGCCCGCCCGACGCTGTACGACGCGCAGCTGGCGAAGCACGCCCTGCGCGCCGCCACGGTACACATCGCCATGCGCAGCGACCCCGGCGACAGCCTGGTCGTCACCGTCGCCGAAACCCTGCACGACCGGCACCAGCAGGCGCGCGAAATCCTGCTGCTGGCCAGCGTGACGCAGACGCTGCTGATCGCCGGCGTGCTTTCGCTGGTCTGGTTCGGCGTCGGCCGCGGCCTGCACGTGCTCGACCCGCTGACCGCCCGACTCGCCGCGCGCACCGACGAACTCACGCCGATCGACGGCTCCGACGTACCGCTGGAGATCCGGCCGCTGACGCAGACCATCGATGCGCTGTTCGGCCGCCTGCGCGGCATGCTGATCCTGCACGACCGCTTCATCGCCGATGCCGCGCACCAGTTGCGCACGCCGCTGACCGGCTTGAGCCTGCACGTCGAACATGCCATGGCCAACCCGCAGCCGGAGATAGTGGCCGACGCCCTGCTCCACATCCAGCGACTGGTACGGCGCGCCGCGCGCACGTCCGCGCAACTGCTGGCGCTGACGCGCGCGCAGGCACCGTCGCTGGAGACCGGGGAGCGCACCCTGCTCGACCTCGCCCGGTTCATCCCCGGAGCGGTGTCGGAACGGGTCCACGAGGCCATCCGGGCCGGCGTGGACCTGGGCTACGAAGGCGGCGGGCAGGCACTGTTCGTGCTCGGCGACGCCGCCAGCCTGCACGACCTGCTGGACAACCTGATCGACAACGCGGTGCGTTACGCCGGCCGCGGCAGCACCGTCACTGTCAGGCTGGCGGCACGCGCCGATGGCGGCGCCAGCCTCAGCGTCGAGGACAACGGCCCCGGCGTGCCCGCCGAGCTGCTGCCGCGACTGAGCGAGCGTTTCTTCCGCGCCGCCAGCAACAACGAGGAAGGCAGCGGGCTGGGACTGGCGATCGTCCAGCGCATCGCCGAGCGGCATCACGCCGACGTGGTCTACCGGCCCGGCGAGTCGCGCGGTCTGTGCGTGGAAGTGCGTTTCCCCGCCCCGCCGGCGATCCTCGACCGACCGGCATGAGAACGACCGGCGATGATCCGCTGCGCCCCGCGAGCCGGCCGCGCCGCTACGGCGGTCGTCAGGACGAAGAAAGATTTTTCGGCAACAATGGCGTGCGATGACCTCCCATCCACTCCTCCCTTGGTATCCCGTCCGATCATGACCCCGGGAAAGCGCACGCCGTGCCACGGCCACTGAGCAAGACAACCTCGAAGCACGGGTGGCTTACCTGCCTGCTCGGTGCCGTGGCCTGCGGGCTGGCCGGCTGCGCCGCGCCGCTGCCCCGGCTGGCGCCGCCGGTGCCTGCGCGCTGGCAGCATGCGGTCGCCGCGGATCCGGCGCGACCGACCGACCTGCATGGCTGGTGGCACGCCTTTGCCGACCCCGCGCTGGATGCGCTGGTGGATCGCGCGCTGGCCGGCAACCTCGACGTGGCGCAGGCGGTCGAGCGGCTGCGTGCCGTGCGCACCTTGCACGAACGCGCCCACGCCCGCTATCTGCCGGAGCTGCACGCGCGCACCCATGACGCGATCGATCCGGACGCCAGCGCCTCGTTCCTGATGGCCGGTTTCGATGCCAGCTGGGAACTGGGCCTGTTCGGTCGCGCCGAAGGCACCCGGCGCGAATCGCAGGGCGCCCTGGATGCCGGCGTGGCGGACCTGCACGCCGCGCGGGTCAGCCTGGTCGCCGAAGTGGTGCGCGAATGGATCGGCCTGCGCACCGCGCAGCAGCAGGAGCAGTTGCTGCAGCAGATCAGCCGGCAGCGCCGGCAGGCGTGGGAACTGCAGCAGACGCGGCAGCGCCTGCAGCTGGCGGCGCCCGGCGCGGTGGACCAGGCGCAGGCCGCCTGGGCGCAGGCCGAAGCCGCACTGGCGGCACCACGTCAGGCGATCGACGCCAGTGCACAGCGGCTGGCCGTCCTGCTCGGGCAGAACCACCCCGACCCGGCGTGGCTGCAGGCGGGCGCGCCGCCCGAGCTGGGCGCCTGGCGACTCGACGGCACCCCGGCCGAGCTGCTGCGCACGCGGCCCGAGATCGCCCGCGCCGAGGCGGACGTGCTGCGCACCGCCGGCGAACTGGCGTTGACCCACGCCGAGCTGTTTCCCAGCGTCGGCTTCGGCGCCTCGATGGTCTGGGCCACCGACATCAACAACAACCATCGCATTTCGACCACCCCGAACGGCATCGCCTCGCTGGGCCCGATGATCGACATCCCGCTGTTCGACTGGGGCATGCGGCTGGCCGCCACGCACGCCAAGGCGCACGAGCTGAGGGCCAGCGTGCTGGCCTACCGGCAGGCCGTGCTGCAGGGCGTGGCCGAGGTGGAAACCGCGCTGGGCAGCCTGCAGCAGCAACGCCAGCGCGAACAGCAGGACAGGCAGGCGTGGCAGGCGCTGCAGCGCGCCGACCAGGCCGTGCAGGTGCGCGCCCGGCTGCGCCTGGACGGCCCGCTCGATCGCGTCGAAAGCCGGGTCGCCGCCGACCAGGCCGCGCTCGAGCTGGCCGATGCGCGCGCCGCGCACGGCCTCGCCTACGTGGCGCTGTTCAAGGCGCTGGGCGGCGCACCGCTGCCCGCGCCGGATACCGAACAGGCCGCCTCGCCGGCGCCCGCCGACGCCCACGGAGCGCCGCGCTGATGGGAACCGCGAACAACGCCGTCACCCCGGCGAAAGCCGGGGTCCACTGCCGTCGGACCATTGAAGGCAAGAGACGCTGGATTCCTGCTTTCGCAGGAATGACGCGGAATGGGCTGGTTTTCCGAGGTTCCCGCTGATGGTGGCCCTGGCGCGCAAGACGCTGATCTACGAGTGGCGGCGCTTCCTGCCGGCGATGCTGGCGGTCGGTTTCGCCGGCCTGCTGCAGCTGCTGCAGATCGCGCTGGTGCTGGGCATCTTCGGCAGTACCAGCCTGTACATCACCGGCTCGTCGGCCGACGTGTGGGTGGGCTACCCCGGCACGCAGAGCGTGAGCCTGGGCCGCGCGATCGACCCCGACGTGGAGTCGCGCCTGCTGATGGACCCGGCGGTGCAGCAGGTCGAGCCGTACCTGTGGGTCGACGGCGACTGGCGCGGGCCGCGCGAGACCGGTGGCGTCTCGGTGTTCGTTTCCGGCATCGATCCGGCCGCCGACGGGCTGATGTTCTCCAAGGCACTTTCGCCGGCGCTGCGCGCGCGACTGGCCGAACCGGACGCGATCGTGATCGACCGCTCCGCGCAGGACCAGCTTGGCGTCGACGTCGGCCAGACCGCCACCATCAACGGCCAGCAGGTGCGCGTGGTCGGCATCAGCACGGGGCTGCGCGCACTCGGCGGGGTCAACGTGCTGTGCTCGCTGGACACCGCGCGCCGGCTGGACAACGACCCGACCGATGCCGGGCCGACCTACCTGGTGGCGAAACTGCGCGACCCGGCCCAGGCCGACGTGGTGGCGACGCGCCTGCGCGGCGACACCGCCTTCGGCCCGTACACGGCATGGAGCGCCGGCGACTTCGCCCGGCTCTCGGTGCGCTACTGGCTGTTCGATACCGGCGCCGGCGCCGGCGTGCTGTTCCTGGCCGGCATCGTGTTCCTGGTCGGTGCGGCGATCACCAGCCAGACCCTGATCGCCGCGGTCAACGGCTCGGTCCGCGAATACGCCACGCTCAACGCGCTCGGCGTGGGCGTGAGCGCGTTGCGCAAGGTGGTGCTGGAGCAGGCGTTCTGGGTCGGCGCACTGGGCCTGCTCGGCGCCAGCGTGCTCGGCATCGTGCTGATGCTGCTGGCCCGCAGCCAGGACGTGCCGGTGATCCTCAATGTTCCGGCGGCGCTGGCCTGCATCATCCTGGTGATGGGCCTGGCTGCCGTCTCCGGGCTGGCCGCGATGCGCAGCCTGCGCCGCGCCGACCCCGCGACCTTGCTGAGGTAGCCGCGATGCATCCCGCCCCTGTCGCCGAACCGCTGGGCACACCCGCGCTGCAGGCCGACAACGTCAGCAAGGCGTTCGTCTCCGGCCACCAGCGCACGCAGGTGCTGGACGGCTTGTCGCTGAGCATCGACGCCGGCGAACTGACGTTGATCTCCGGCCCGTCCGGCTGCGGCAAGAGCACCCTGCTGGCGATCCTCAGCGGCCTGCAGAAAGTCGACAGCGGCCGCGTGCGGGCGCTCGGCAGCGAGCTGGGCCAGCTCGACCTGCGCGCGCTGGAACGCTTCCGCCTGCAGCACACCGGCTTCGTGTTCCAGGGCTTCAACCTGTTTCCCGCGCTGTCCGCGTTCGAGCAGGTCGAGCTGCCGCTGAACCACATGGGCCTGTCGCGCGACGAGGCACGCCGGCGCGCGCAGCAGTCGCTGGAGGAAGTCGGCCTGGCGCACCGCATGCAGCTGCGTCCGTCCGAGCTGTCCGGCGGCGAGAAGCAGCGCGTGGCGATCGCCCGCGCGCTGGCCAAGCAGCCCGAGCTGCTGTTCGCCGACGAACCGACCAGCGCGCTGGACGCCGCCAACGGCCAGATCATCATCGACATCCTGCACCGGATCGCCCATACCCACGGCACCACCGTGCTGTGCGTCAGCCACGACCCGCGCCTGGTCGTCCACGCCGATCGCGTGCTGGCCATGGAAGACGGCCGTATCCTCAGCGACCGGCGCAATCGCGCCGCGGTCATCGACAGCAAGGAAAACCCCGCATGAAGCCGCCAGCCTTCCACCCGTCGCGGCGCACGCAAGCCGCGCGACTGCTCCGCCGCGGCGGCCTCGCGCTGGCCGTCGCGTGCCTGCTGCCGGCCTGTTCGCCCGCCGGCCAGGCGCCGACCGACAGCAGCGCCTCGCCCGCGGCCGCCTACGTCGCGGTGGCACGCGGCAAGGTCGACATCGAAGGCGGCCTGCTGAGCCTGGCGATGCCGCGCGAGGGCACGCTGGCCGCGGTGGCCGTGCATGAAGGCGACCACGTCAAACAGGGCCAGTTGCTGGCGGCGCTGGACACCGAGCCGGCGCGACTGGCAGTCGAAGCGGCGCAGGCGCAACGCGAACAGGCGCAGGCGCAGCTGAAGCTGCTCGGGATCAAGCTGGCCGCGGCGAAGCAACGCGCCCGGCGGCTGGCCGCCGCGGCCGACGCCGGTGCCGGCGACGGCCAGAGCGCCGACGACGCGAACGAGGCGGCGGCACAGGTCGACGCGGAGCAGCAGGCCGCCCGCGCGGCCCTGAGCGTCGCCGGCCAGAAACTGGACGAGGCCCGCTACGAGCTGAAACAGCGCAGCCTGCTCGCCCCGTTCGACGCCGACGTGGTGCGGGTGTCGGCCCAGCCCGGCGCCAGCGTGTCGCCCGCGTCCGGGCCGCTGTTCGTGCTGCTGCCGCAGAAACCGCGGATCGTCCGCGCCGAGCTCAACGACAGCTTCGCCGCGGCAGTGCGCCCGGGCATGCCGGCCGAGGTGGTCGCCGACAGCGGCGGCGCGCACGCGCGCTGGCGCGCGCACGTGCTGCGCATCGGCCAGGTCTACGGGCCGGCCACGCTGGAGAACGACCCGCAGGTGCGCGCCAACGCGCGCACGGTCGAATGCGTGCTGGCGTTCGACCAGCCCGACGCCGAGCCGACCCGGGATCTGCGCATCGGCCAGCGCGTGACGGTGCGCTTCGGCACCGCCAGCGCGCCGAAAGACTGAGGAAACCGCCCGCTGCGACCATGCCAGGCATGAAAATCGCCGTAATTCGTTCCAGCGAGGCAAGCGCGTGATCCAGCAGACCGACTTTTTCCTCGAGGGCGGGCGCAGCGGCGTGCTGCTGATCCATGGCCTCACCGGCACGCCGATGGAAATGAAGCTGCTGGGCAAGGGCCTGAACAACGCCGGCTTCACCGTGCACGGCATGCAGCTGGCCGGCCACTGCGGCAACGTCGAGGACCTGCTCGCCACCGGCTGGCGCGACTGGTATGCCAGCGTCGAGCGGGCGGCCGACGCGATGCTCGGCAAGGTCGACCAGTTGTTCGTCGGCGGCCTCTCGATGGGTGCGCTGCTGGCGCTGAAACTGGCCGCGGACCGGCCCGGGCGGATCGCCGGCGTGGGCGTCTACGGCGCCACCTTCCGCTACGACGGCTGGAGCATCCCGAAACTGGCACGGCTATCGTTCCTGCTGCCACTGCTGAAGAAACTGGGCATCGGCCGCGACCGCAGCTTCATGGAGCAGCCACCCTACGGCATCCGCGACGAGCGCCTGCGCGCGCAGGTCAGCGCGGCGATGCTCGGCGGCGACAGCGCCGCCGCCGGCCTGCCCGGCAATCCGTGGTACTCGCTGGCCGAAATGTACGGCCTGGCCGCCAGCGTGCGGCGTCAGCTGCCGCAGGTGACCGCGCCGTGCCTAGTCGCCCATGCCAGCGACGACGACGTCGCCAGCCCGAAGAACGCCGAGCTGGTGGTGCGCGGAGTCAGCGCACCGACCGAATTGCTGCTGCTCGAGGACAGCTACCACATGATCACCATCGACAAGCAGCGGCGCACCCTGATCGATCGCTCGGCGGCATTCTTCGACGGCATCGTCGCGTCGAACGGCACGCAGCGCGTCGCTGCCTGATGATGCCGGCGGAAGGCTCCATCTCCACCCTCGTGGCGGGCCTGTGGCTGCTCAACATCGTGCTCGACACCGGCGGCCAGCTGGCGTTCAAGGCCGCCGCCGGCGATGAAGCGGCCGGTGATGGCCTGGCGCGCTGGAAGCACATGGCATCACGGCCCTGGCTATGGCTGGGCGTGGCCAGCTACGTGATCGAGTTCCTGGTGTGGATCGCGTTCCTGTCGCTGATCCCGCTGTCCGAAGGCGTGCTGCTGGGCTCGATCAACATCGTGGCGATCATGGTCGCCGGACGCTTCCTGTTCGGCGAAAAGCTGACCCGGCTGCGGGTCACCGGCATCCTGCTGGTCACGCTGGGCGTGGCGATCGTGGGGCTGGGCACGTGAAGCGCTTCTACCTGCTCGGCTTCCTGCTGCTGATGGGCTTCGACACCCTCGCCCAGATCAGCTTCAAGTATGCCGGCAGCCAGGCGCTGCCGGTGCAGGCCAGCCTGGCGTGGCTGCTGCGCGTGTTCGGCCAGCCCTGGGTCTACGGCGCGGTGATCGGCTACATCGGCGCTTTCTTCACCTGGATGGCCCTGCTCAAGCGTGCGCCGATCGGCCCCGCCTTCGCCGCCTCGCACCTGGAAGTGGTGTCGGTGATGCTGCTGTCGATCTGGCTGTTCGACGAACAGCTCACCCTTGCCCGCGCGCTGGGTGCGCTGGCGATCATCGCCGGCATCGTCTGCCTGGGGCTGGCCGAGAGCCGCGAACACCCAGCGGAAGCCGATGCCGAGCCGGCGCGCGGCTAGGCGCCCGCGCTACGCTGCGCGCATGCTGCTCCGTCGCCGCCACGAATTGCCGCCCACCGCCGGCCTGCCGCTGCGCCTCGCCGACCTGCGCCCCGGGGCGCCGACGCTGGCCGACGACATCGCCGCGCTGCTGGGCACGCCGCCGCTGCAGCTGACCTGTTCCGGCACCGCGGCGCTGCTGCTGACGCTGGCCACGCTGCGCGAGCTGGCGCCGCGCCGCCGCCGCGTGGTGGTGCCGGCGTACACCTGCCCGCTGGTGGCGATCGCCGTGCGGCATGCCGGGTTGGAGCTGCAGCTGTGCGACCTGCGGCCCGGCCACTACGACATGGACCCGTCCGCGCTGCGCGCGGCCTGCGACGAGCGCACCCTGGCGATCGTGCCCACCCACCTGGCCGGCCGCGTCGCCGACGTGGACGACGCGCTCACCGTGGCGCGCCAGGTCGGCGCGTACGTGATCGAGGATGCCGCGCAGGCGCTGGGCGCACGCCGGGCCGACGGCACCAGCGTGGGGCTGGCCGGCGACGCGGGCTTCTTCAGCCTGGCCGCCGGCAAGGGCCTGTCGATCTACGAGGGCGGCCTGCTCGCTGCGCGCGACCCCGCGCTGCGCGAGCGGCTGGCCCGCGCCGCCGCGGGCGTGCCGCAACGGCCGGACTGGGAGTGGCGGCGCCGCCTCGAACTGCTCGGCTACGCCGCGCTGTACCGGCCGTGGGGCCTGCGCCTGGCCTACGGCGCGCCGCTGCGCCGCGCGCTGCGCCACGGCGACGAGATCGCCGCGGTGGGCGACGACTTCCCGCCGACGATCCCGCTGCACCGCGTCGGCCGCTGGCGGCAGGCGGTGGGCTCGCATGCCGCGCCGCGGCTGCCGGCGTTTCTCGCCCAGCTGTCCGCGCAGGCGCAACGTCGCCTGCCGCGGTTGCGCGAGATCCGCGGCATCGACGTGCTCGACGACCCCGCCGGCGCCTGCGGCACCTGGCCATTCTTCCTGCTGCTGCTGCCCGACCGCCGGCGCCGCGACGCCGCGCTAGCGCAGCTGTGGCCGGCCGGCTACGGCGCCAGCCGGCTGTTCATCCACGCCCTGCCCGACTACCCCTATCTCGCCGACGTGGTTCCCGCCGCGGACGTGCCGCACGCCCGCGACTTGGCCGCGCGCAGCCTCAGCCTCGGCAACAGCCCGTGGCTGACCGACGCGGACTTCGAGACGATCTGCGGCGTGCTCGGCAACGGCTGAGGCGGCGCCGCGGCTGCCGCCGGCATTTCACGCGGACGAAATCTTCCACCCGCAAGAATGGCGCCGCCTCGCCGCTCCGCCGATGCCCGCACGCAAGCGCCGGCGAGGATTCTCGCGCAGTTCCGGGGGGGGCGCCATGACGGCAGCACCGCACACGGGTTTCATCGGCCGGTTCCGCGAGGAGCCACGGCTGCAGGCGCTCGCGGCGCTGCTTCTGCTGCTGCCGCCGGTGTTCTTCCTGTTTCCGGTACCGATCGACGAGACGCGCTACCTCGCCGTGGCGTGGAACATGCGCCTCAGCGGCCAGTGGCTGGTGCCGTGGCTGGACGGCGCGCCGTACTCGGACAAGGCGCCGCTGCTGTTCTGGCTGATCAACCTGGTGTGGGCGGTAACCGGCGTGCATGCCTGGGCGGCGCGCCTGCTAGAGCTGCTGCTGGCGCTGGCCACGCTGCCGCTGCTCGCCTCGCTCGGCCGGCGGCTGGGTGCCGCACCCGCCGCCGTGCAGGCCTCGTTGTGGCTGTGGCTGGGCTGCGCCGCGTTCGCGGTGTACGCCGGCACGGTGATGTTCGACATGCTGCTCACGCTGTGCACGCTGGTGGCGTGGCGGGCCACGCCAGCGCTGACCGGCCGGCGCTGGCCGCTCGCGGTGGTGGCGATGGCGCTGGCGCTGGGTGCGGGGACGCTGGTCAAGGGGCCGGTCGCGCTGCTGGTGGGCGGCGTGCCGGCGCTGCTGGCACCGTGGTGGCGGCCGCAGACGCGGCCGCTGGCGACCTGGCTGCGGCTACTCGCCGCGCTGCTCGGCGCCGTGCTGCTGGCGCTGGCCTGGGCGCTGCCCGCGGCCAGGGCGAGCGGCACGCAGTACGCGGACGCGATCTTCCTGCGCCAGACGCTGGGCCGCGTGGTGCAGAGCTTCGCGCACGCCCGGCCGTGGTGGTGGTACCTGCCGATCCTGCCGGCGATGCTGCTGCCGTGGGTGGCGGCAATCGGGCGCGGCGAGGCTGCCGCAGCCGGTGGCAGCCGGATGCTGGACCGCTTCGTGGCGGCCGCGTTCGTGCCCGGCTTCGTGCTGTTCAGCCTGATCAGCGGCAAGCAGCCGCACTACCGTAAGCGTCCGCCCACCCCACCTTGAAGGATGTCACGGGCTATGCCAACGGCAACAGCGTGGTGATGTCGCGGTCTTTGGTGGTGGGCAGGCGGGTGAGGACGTCGGTGAGCCAGGCGTGGGGTTCGAGGCCGTTGGCTTTGGCGGTGGCGAGCAGGCTCATGAGGGCGGCGGCACGTTGGCCGGCGCTTTGGGAACCGGCGAACAGCCAGTTCTTGCGACCGATGGCGATCGGCCGGATGGCATTTTCGATGGGGTTGTTGTCGATCGGCCAGGCGCCG